>JBPCPC010000072.1:0-8225 GCA_050999585.1 Solirubrobacteraceae bacterium
GGCCGATCCGTCGGCGCGGCGGACTACTCGAAGCGGCTCGCCGGTGTGGTAACCGTCGAGCCCGATCCACGCATCGGTGCCGGTGGCGCGAAATCGTGATCCGCGGCCTTGTCCCAGGGGAGTGCGCAGCTCCAGTTGCTCGCCCCGCGCCGCCAGTGCATATGGCGCTGGACCCCAGTACCACACGCCGAGCAGCTCCAGAACGCCTGGCGCGGGGGCGACGGGGACCCACTCATCGGCGAGGCGGGGCTCCTCTTCGGCCAGGATCCCGAGCAGATCGCCGCTGAGCTCCGCGCTCATCCCGGTGGTGGCATTGGCGAACGCGACCGCCCCGTCACCAGCCTCGGTGACCTTCAGCGAGGCCAAGAAGCCGGGCATCGAGCCGCCGTGACCAAACCGACGCGCACCGGAGTCATTCCAGAGCTGTAGACCGAGGCCGTATCCGGTACTCCAGGTCTCCTCGCGGATGTCATTGATAACTCGTGGCTCGCGCATCTCGGCCAACGTGCTGGGGTCAAGGAGGCCGGCGCCGTCCCCGGCGAGAAACGCCGCCCAGCGAGCGAGGTCAGCGACGGTGGTCCACAGCTGGCCCGCCGGAGCCATCGCTCCCGCGTCGTGTTCAGGCTCGGCCTGCACCAGATCCGCCCACGGGTGCACGGCCAAGCCCAACGCCGCCGGTGCACGCGGCCGCGGCGTGGTGCGGCCCATCCCCAACGGCTCGAGCAGCTCACCTCTAACCACGTCTTCCCACGGTGCCCCTCGCACCGCGGTGATGATCGCGCCCAGCGCCCCGAAGCCCACGTTTGAATAGTGAAATCGTCGTCCCGCCTCAAAGCGAGTCCCGCCGCGCAACGTGTCTGCGCTCAGCTGTGCCAGATCTCCGCCGGGAGTTCGCTCCCACCAGCTTGCGCCGGTCTCCGCGCGCAGCCCGCTGGAGTGCGACAGCAGTTGCGCGACAGTCAGCCCCCCGATGCCAGTCCCCGGCAAGAATCGCTCTACCGGATCGTTGAGCGCGATCAGTCCTTCGTCGCGCAGCCGCATGACGCAGACCCCGACAAACGTCTTGGTGATCGAACCGCAGCGGTACTGCACATCGGCGTCCGGCGTGCCGCCGTTGACCCGGCCGCGGCCCGCACACCACACCAGTTCGCCGTCACGCACGACACCGGCGACGACAGACGGCAGCCGGTGATCAGACTGTTCGGAGGCCAGCCGGGCGAGCAGGCGACTAGCGGTGCGGAGGCTGACCATCGAGCGCCAACGTACCGCAGACGGACTGTGCATTGCCCTGGTGACCTAATCGTCGATCGCTGCGTACACGGACGTCCAGGAGTCCCGCCACACGCCGGATACGAGGGGAAAGATGCCCGTCTGGGTCATCAGGATCGCGATCAGGTCCTCGGCAGGATCGGTGCGCCAACTGGTTCCCATGCCGCCGTCCCAGCCGTATTGGCCCGGCGTCGTCCACGGGTCGGCACCGCGGGTTGCGACGGCGAGGCCGAACCCCCAGCCGTGGCTGTCCCACCAGTCGCCAAAGATGTCGCCGCTCGGCTTTTGCTGCGGCAACAGTTGGTCGGTGGTCATCGCGTCAACGGTCGGTCGGGCGAGGATCCGACGCCCAACCGCTCTGCCCGCCGGGCGGGTCGTACAGCTCTAGCGCGTGCCCAAGCATCCGAATGAGCTCGCGGGTGATCGCGGTTCGGCACCCCCGAGCGCGCCTCGCGCGGCGAGCCGGGCCACATAAGCGTCACCGGCGCCTTGCCCGCGTCGTTGGATCGAGTGGCCCGGCGCTCAGCGGGCGCGACGCGACAGCCAGGCCGCGTGCTCGGCGCCGAGCTCCCCGACCGGCTCCGCACCCTCGATCAGCTCCGACAGCAGGCGGCCCCAGGGCGCGCTGGCTCGCAGCATCGCGGCCGTCTGGAAGAGCAGCCCGTCCATGCGACGGAGGAGCAGCGCCTCCGGCGGCACCGTCATCCGCTTGAGCTGGGCAACGAGGTTGCCGGCGTCGCGATCACGGAGCACCCCGGCGCTGCGCCAGAGGTCCTCCGGCGCGAGGCGCAGCGGCTCGTTCTCGTATAGCCACCACGAGACCTCTCGCATGTAGTCGAGCAGCAGCTCGCCGTCCCATTCCCCCAACCCGTCAGGGAGATAGCCCAGCCTCCCCATCCCCGTCAGCACGGCCGCTGCATCGCGCTCGCGCACCCCGCGGGCGATGATCGCCTCGCGACGCAGGTACTCGCCGGGCAGCCGGCGCATCATGCCGAAGTCGAAGAAGGCCACGCGGCCGTCGTTACCCAGCAGGTAGTTGCCGGGGTGGGGGTCACCGAGAGCTGCGTCGAGATTGAGCACCGTGCCGTAGAAGAACCGATAGACGATCTCCGCATAGCGGTCACGCACCGGGTCAGGCTGACGTGTGACCTCGGCGAATCCCATGCCATCCACCCAGTCGGTGACGAGGACTCGGCGATGGCTGAGCTCGGAGTCGACCGCGGGCACACGCACGAACGGATGGCCTCGCCAGAAGCGCTCGACTCGACGATGATTGCCCGCCTCGAGCTCGTAGTCGCACTCCTCGATGATGCGTTCGCGCAGCTCAGCCAGCAGATCGGAGACCTTCAGGCCAGGCACCAGCTGGCGAAGCAGCGGCGTGAGCAGCCGCAGGTTGCGCATGTCGGCCTCGACCGAGTCGGCGATCCCCGGGTACTGAACCTTGATCGCCACCTCACGGCCCTCGCGCGTCCGACCACGGTAGACCTGGCCGATGCTGGCGGCGGCTGTGGGCACGGTCTCGATGTCCTCGAGAACGCGCTCGGGCGCCTGGCCCCACTCATCGGCCAGCACCTTGCGCATCTGCTTGAAGACAACCGGAGGAACGTCGTCACGCAGCGAGGCCAGTCGGGTCTGCAGGTACGCAGACTGCTCTTTGTCGAGGCCCGGGAACTCAATCGTCGAGAGGACCTGGCCGGCCTTCATGGCGGCTCCCCGCATCACCGCGAGCTGGTCGACGAGCGCATCCACCGTGGCCACGATTCGTTCCGCCCGCCGGCGGCGCTGCTCATCGGCCGTTCCCCGGGAGTCCATCCGATCGCCCGCCCAGCGCGCCGCGCCGGCCGCCGCCACCCGTCCGAGTCGCCCTGTCCGACCGGTCCGGCTTCGGCTGGGCGAGCGTCCCTCCTCGTGTCCGTCGGCCATCAGATAGCCGCGGGCGCCGGCGCGCGCTCCGCCTCTTTCTTCTCGCGTGCCCGTCTGCGCGTCGAGTCACCGCCGTCGAGCACCGCCGCGTAGGCGAGCGGGATCAGGGCGGCCACGACGATCAGCAGCTTCTGCCCTTTTTCCACCTTGCACCACCTTGCACAATCTCTAGACAAACTCTACGCAAGAACCTAGAACGCACGTCCGTCTTTGTCAAGGGTTTGTCGAGTGTGCGTACAATCCCCACTCGTGTCGACCAGCTCCCAGCCGCTGCGGATCGGGGAGTTCGCGCGACGGGTGGGCGTCGCCCCCGAACTGCTCAGGGCCTGGGAGAAGCGGTACGGGCTTCTGCAGCCTGTCCGTTCTCCTGGAGGCTTCCGCCTCTACACCGACGACGACACCGCACGCGTCGCCGGAATGCGCCGCGCGCTCGGCGACGGCCTGTCCGCCGCGCAGGCGGCGCGCGCCGCCCTCGAGCAGGGTCATGTTTCCGGCGGCCTCTCCTCCGACCTCGCGGCGCGCCTGCTCGAGGCCATCGAACGTTACGACGAGGCGGCAGCCCACGCGCTGCTCGACGAGAGCCTGGCCGCCTTCGGCTTAGAGACGGTCCTGCGCGACGTAATCCTCCCCACCCTCACGCAGGTCGGGCTGCGATGGGAGGCGGGAGCCCTCGAGATCAGCCACGAGCATTTCGCCAGCAACCTAATCCGCGGCCGCCTGCTGTCACTCGCGCGGCTCTGGGGCCGCGGCGGTGGCCCCCTCGCCGTGCTCGCCTGCGCGCCCGGAGAGACCCACGACATCAGCCTCCTCGCCTTCGGCCTCCTCCTGCGCTCCCATGGCTGGCGCATCCTCTTCCTCGGGGCCAACACCCCCATCCCGACCCTCATCCGCACCGCCAAGACGACCCAGCCGGCACTGACGGTTCTGACCAGCTTCGACCCCGCCTATCTCGCCGGCGAGGCGACCGCCCTCCGTCGGCTGGCGAAGGCGGCCCCGCTCGCGTTGAGTGGTCCCGGTGCCAGCGAGGCGTTGAGCAAACGGCTGGGTGTGCAGTGGCTGGATGGCGACGTCGTTCAGGCGGCTGCTGACGTCGCGCGGCATCAGTGAAGCGACCGATCCGGCCGCGGCTGACAGCCGCGACGCTTGACGAAAAGTGGCGGCGGCTTAACGGGGATCGTCCACGCCCGAAGCCTGGAGCTGACAAGCCGTGGTGCGAGAGCTGCTGCCGGTGCGCCTAGAGCGGCGCAGACAAACCCGCTCCTCTCCGGGGATGGCGGCAGGTTCCGGAGGAGCCGGAACGCTAGACCGGGGGCTGGTGTTGAGGGAGGCGATCCTCGGGCGAGAGCATCTCTCGGAGCCTGCTTGCAGTGAGGTGCCGCCACGCACGCTGAAGGTTCGGCACGGGGCCCGACCGCTCGACAAGTTGGCGCACCTTGCGGGCTATGACGTGACCTGGCCGGGATCGGTGTGCATCAGTTGCTGGACTTCTTTGAGGGTCTGGTCGGCGATCGCACGCGCGTGCTGGTTTCCGTCGCGCAGAACCTCGCGCAGGTAACCGCGGTCCTTGGCCAGGTCGGCGCGCCGGACACGGATCTCGCGGAACCGTTCGTTGACCGCGTCGGTCACGAGGCGCTTGAGGGCGGCGCTGCCGGCGTCGCCGATCTCGGCGGCGATGGCATGAGGTTCGCGGCGCTGGCATAAGGCTGCCAGTAGCACCAGGTTCGCGACCTCGGGACGATTGATCGGGTCATAAGTGATCCGTCGATCGGCATCCGTCTTGGTCAGCGCGATCAACCGGGCGGTCTGATCGGCCGTCGCGCTGATGGCGATCGCGTTGCCTCGACTCTTACTCATCTTCTCTCCGTCGATCCCCAACAGCGCCGGCGCGTCGCTCAGCAGCGCCCCGGGCTCGGGGAACGTGGGCACGCCCACGCTGTAGCGGTGATTGAAGCGACGAGCGATCGTTCGCGTCAGCTCGAGATGGGGAAGTTGATCCTTGCCCACCGGGACCGCCGTGGCCTTGCAGAACAGGATGTCCGCGGCCTGGTGAACGGGATAAGCAAACATCAGTCCCGACATCGACACCCGCCCGGACACGGCCATCTCGTCCTTGACGGTCGGGTTGCGCGAGAGCTCGGCGACGCTGACCAGGCTGAGGAACGGCACCACCAGTTGATTGAGCGCCTCGACTTGGGAGTGCGCGAAGATCGTCGCCCGAGCAGGGTCGATCCCGACGGCGAGGTAATCGGCGACGAGCGCGTCGACATCGGCGGGGAGCGACGCCGGGCTATCGCGATCGATGATCGTCTGGTAATCGGCGACCAGCACCAACAGCTCCACGCCGAGTTCCTGTAGGCGGACGCGGTTCTCCAGCGTCCCGAAGAAATGCCCAAGGTGCAACGGACCGGTCGGCCGATCGCCCGTGAGCACCCGATGTGACCGGGGCTCACGATTCAAATCTGCCTCAAGCCGGTCGCTGCGGACCTGCGCCTCGATTACGCCACCGCCGAGCGACCTCTCAAAACCTGCATCAACTCCAGACACACGCTGCTCCTCAGGAAGGGGACCACCCGCTGAGCGCACGTGAGGAACCTGCTCGACGGGCCGCTCAAGGGGCAGCCCGTTGGTATCGACAAGCCGGGCTGCTCTACAGCAGCCACCACCAGCACAGGTTCGTGCTTCGGCTCACGCCGCAAGTCTAACCCTGGTTCCCGGCCAATCGAATCCGGACCAGCACTGGAACCCCGCCTTAGTTACCGACGTAGTGACAGACCGAACACCTTCTCGTTCAGTCACCGTAGAGGTCATGAATGGTGGACGGTTCTGCGTAGAAGCCAGAAGACCGAGCCACCTCGGCCATCAGGCCTTGCGGCGGAGCCGGTCAAGACCGTCGAGGATGAGATCGAGCCCCCATGCGAACTCGGTGGTCATCCCGATCGCGGTCGTGCTGTCACTCGTGGAGGGCGGGAGGGCGGATACACCTATGGCTACGGCGAAGGCCGGCCCGTTACGATCGCGGCCGCCGGCGGGCTGATCGTGCTGCCCGTCCTGCTGATGATCTTGTTTCGCCAGAAGTACCCGCGCTGGTGGTTTGACTGGAACCTCGAGCTGATGCGATTCTCGGCCCGGGTGGGGGTCCTCCTGGCGCTGATGGACGACCGCTATCCGTCGACCGACGATCACCAGGCGGTGCATCTCGACTTCCCCTATCCGGACGCGCGCAACGAACTCAACCGCTGGCTGCCACTGGTCAAGTGGCTGCTTGCGATCCCGCATTACGTGGTGCTGTTGTTCCTCTACATTGCGCCGGTGTTCGTCGTGATCGCGGCCTGTTCGCGATCCTGTTCACCGGTCGCTTCCCCCCCGATGTTCGACTTCCTTGTCGGAATCGGCCGCTGGACCAATCGCGTGATCGCCTACGCCCACGTTCTGGCCACCGACCGCTACCCGCCGTTCCGCCTCGCCCCTTGAGGTCCACGACTGAACCGGGAGATCCGGCTTGCTGACCGGAGCGCACCGCCGGCCCGCACTCGACGTCTCGATCGTCGGCGGAGCGAGCACATCACCGCCCCCGCATCCAATCCGACGGTCCGGCACAACCACCGCACCCGGGCCCTCGGGCTATCGCAACGCTAGGACCATGAGCACGACGAGCGGCCCTCCCGAGAGCACCAGACAACCCGGACGGTGGACGGCGACTCCGTGGATCCAGCTGTACATGCGCTGATCGAAAGCGGTAGTCAAGGGTCCGCCGGCCCGGTTCGTTCCAAGAGCTGAGCCGTCCATTGCGAGTGGCGGCGCCGAAGCTCGCTTTCATCGAGGTCGGCCCGTCCGAGGGGCGCATAGTTCGGCACCCAGGTCTCGACCAGATCGTGCGAGCGCGCGACCGCCCAGCTGTCCCAGAGAGCCATGTCGCAGACGGTCGAGCCGATCGCGGTTTCATAGGCCCAGAGGAAGACATCGGCGACCTGCTCGTCGAACAGGAGAAGAAGATCAAGACGACACCAGCCCAGGTCGAAGCCGCGTGGACCACGTGCCCCGCCCGACCAGTCGACGATGCCCGTGAGCTTGCCATCACGCCAGACGACGTTGCCTGACCAGTAGTCGGAGTGGGTGAGCACCTCCGGCGACGCGGTGACCTGCGCCCAGCGAGAGCGAACCTCCGTCGCCAGCGGGCCATCCAATACGCCCTGAGACCCTCCGCTGCGATCGAACACGCTCGGCAAGGTCATCAGCCGTCCGCTGGGTACCGCGTGCACCACCGCGATTGCCCGACCGAGCTCGTCCGCCCATCTCT
Source organism: Solirubrobacteraceae bacterium (assembly GCA_050999585.1). Classification (GTDB taxonomy): domain Bacteria; phylum Actinomycetota; class Thermoleophilia; order Solirubrobacterales; family Solirubrobacteraceae; genus Palsa-465. Next base: position 7,490 of record JBPCPC010000072.1, read on the forward strand.
CCGGGTCAGTTGGAGTGATGTCCGCCTGCCCGTCAAGCCAGCTGATCAACGAAGTCGGGTGCTCTGACCACTGGGCGGTCAGGTCGCCGCCGAGCAGCACCGGGGCCAGGCCCCCGAGCCCGTCGAGAGTCTGCAGCACGCGCTGCTCGCCCGCGGCGGCGTGGTCGGCCACCGGGAACTGGCGGATGACCACGCTGTGCGCGGGATCCTCGGTGTCGACTCTCCACGTGTCTGAATGCTGGCCGCCCTCTAGCCGGGTGACAGTCCGGATCGCGGCCAACGAGCCGGCTAAGCGGCGGACTTTCTCGAGCGCCCCGAATGAAGGCTGGATCTCAGATTGGGCCATCTTCAAAACCCTACGCGCGACGACCCCAAGGCCGCGACGGTAGGTGCGAGCGGCTCTTCTTGCCGAGCGCGCTAGACGACGTTTGCTCGCCGACGGAGGCAGCGATGCTGGGTTTTGCCGGGAGGAACTACCCGCTCAGCAAGGCGTGGTCGGTACAGGGCAGGCTCCACATCGACAACGGCTCACCCGGCGTGCGCGAGATGCGTTCACCCGCTCCTACCGTACGATCAATCCGAGGTGGATCCCCGCGGTAGGCTGTTCGAGATGGAGGAGATCGTTCCCGGCCTGTGGCGTTGGACGGCCCCCCACCCTGCATGGGAGCCCGGTGCGCAGCCTGACAGCACCGGCGATTGGGATCAGAACGTCGGCTCGGTCCTCTACGAGGACCGC
>JBPCPC010000254.1:0-8358 GCA_050999585.1 Solirubrobacteraceae bacterium
GTCCCGCAGTGAGCGCTCGGGCGCGGAGCGCACATGGCCGCAAATTCGCAGGGAAATGGCTCAGCGAGTGGCGGGGTGTCCGCCAGCCGAACCACGCTGGGCGTCAGGCGTCAGGCGTCAGGCGTCAGGCGTCAGGCGTCAGGCGACCGGCGACGGCTGCGGTCCGGCCGGCTTGCCGGCCGCGCCGGGCTCGGTGACCGCTTCGCCAACGCGCCCGCTGGGCATCCTCAGCAGGGCGATCACGAACGCGATCGCCATCGCCGCCGCCATGCCGGTGACCACCACCTTCACCGACTGTGCGAAGTCGACCTGAACGGCGCGGGTCACCGCGTGTGAGGCCCGACGGGCGCCGGAGCCGCTGCCGCCCGCGCCGGTGCTGGCGCCGGAGATTGCATGGGCGATGCGAGACGCCGTCGCGCGGGGAACGCCGAAGCCGCCGAGCGTCTTCTCCACCTTGGAGACGGTCGTCGTGACCAGCACCGAGCCGAGCACGGCCAGACCGAGGCTGCCGCCGAAGTTGCGCACCGTCTGGGTGATGCCGGTGACCGCGCCGTAGGCGTCGGAGGCCGAGCGGTTCAGCGCGTCGGTGCTGACTGGGCCGAGCGTCAGCCCCATCCCCGCGCCGGCGATCGCCAGATAGGGCCACTGGGCGCTGAACGACAGCGCATCGAGCTTCTGGGCCCACAGGTAGAAGCCGACGGCCGCGACCGCGCAGCCGAGCACCACCGTCGGCCGCGCCCCGCGCTTGTCCAGGATGCGCCCGCCCCATTGCGCGGCGATCGTGAACCCGCCGAAGAACACGAACAGGATCAGCCCGGCGTTGGCAGCGGTCTCGCCGAGCGCCACCTGCGCGTAGAGGCTGCCGAAGAAGAACAACGGCACAAAGCAGACCGAGAGCAGGAACAGGACCGCGTTATCGACGGCGAAGCCACGGTTGGCGAACAGCCGCATCGGCACCAGCGGCTGCTTGGTGCGCAGCTCATAGCGCACGAAGGCGATCAGCAGCCCGACGCCGACGACCAGACAGGCCCAGGTCGCCGGGCTGCTCCAGCCCCAGGCGCTGGCCTGCTGGAGTCCGAGCACGGCGATACCCATCCCAGCACCGACCAGGGCCGCGCCGCGCATGTCGATCCGCTCCCGACGACGCTCCTGCGGGGGCTTGGCCTTGATCGTCAGCAGCACGGCGATGATCGCCACCGGGATGTTGATCCAGAAGATCGAGCGCCACGTCCACTGCGTCAGATAACCGCCGGCGATCGGCCCGATCGCGGTCAGCGCGCCCGAGATCGAGAAGAAGATCGCCAGGTACTTGCCTCGCTCCGAGACCTCATAGGTGGCGACCACGGTCGCCAGTGCGGCCGGGAACAGGAATGCGGCGGCGGCGCCCTGGAGAATGCGGAAGACGATGATCCAGGTCTGGCCCGCCGAGCCGGTGGGGGTGGCTCCGCACAACGCGGAGAAGACGGCGAATGCGATCGTGCCCCAGATCACGGTGCGACGGTGGCCGATCACGTCGGACACGCGGCCGCCGAAGGCGAACAGCGCCGACAGTGCCAGCAGGTAGCCGTTGACGATCCACTGCGAGCCGGTCGGCGACAGCTTCAGATCGTGCTGGAGATTCGGAATCGCCAGCGCGACGATCGTCTGATCGATGAACATCATCGCGACCGCGAAGATCATCGCGGCCAACACCAGGTTCTTGTTTGACATCCCTCTCATCTTCTTCGACGCGCTTTATACCTCGCGCCGACTCCCGATGTCACGCGGCCGATGTGGTGACGGCTTGCTGCTGCACGCGCAGGTGCACAAACTCCAGCTTGTCGATCACCGGCTCGGCGAGCGTAAACGGGTACAGGTCATCGCTGCCCATGCTGCGGTTGACCGCGTTCAGCGCATAGGTGAGCGGCAGCCAGTTGTCGAGCATTTCGGCGAAGGCGCGCTCGCCGGTCCCGGGTTGCGGCGTGGCCTTGAGCGAGCGGTCGAGGGTGGCGGCCCGCGGACCGCGGACGGTTACGCCGTACTCGGCGGCGGTCTGCAGAGTGTCGCGAATGTGCAGGTAGTGAGCGAACGTCTCGGCCCAGTCCTCCCACGGGTGCATCGTCGCGTAGGCGCTGACGAACCGCTCCCGCCAGTTCTCGGGGCGTGCCCTGCTCATAGTGTCGTTCCAGCGCCCGGCCGTAGTCCTCGCGCTCGTCGCCGAACAGCTCCCGGCAGGCCGTCCACTGATCGTCTCCGGTGCTGACCGCCTCGTGCTCGGAGGAGAGCAGGTCGAAGGCCAGCGCGCCAGGCCTGACCCCCGGCAGCCCGAGATCCAGCAGCTGGAAGACCGCCCGTCGCTTGGCCGCCTCGGCGCGCGCGAACTCGACCAGTCCGGCACTGTCTCCATCGTGGGGCCGCGTGCGCGTGAGCTCGCACGACTGGCAGAGCGTGTCGGCGGTCCCGGCCATCCAGTTACAGCCCGCGACCGCCTGGTTGGCGCAGCGGTGAAGCCGCGTCGCCTCGCCCTCGAGCGCCGCCAGCTGCGGCCGCTCGGGTCCGAAGCCCTGCGGGGTGGAGCAGTTCAGGCACCGAGTGTTCTCGAAGAACAGCAGGTGGCCGCAGTGACCGCAGGCGAACGAGAGCATCGGCTCAACATAGAGGGACCGTTGGAAAACAAAGCGGTTCTTGACCACGGCACGGCGCGCGGACTAGGGTCGCGCCTGCACCGACTCCGGCCACCGAGGAGACCACCATGAGCTCAACCGTGCATTCGGCGATCGACGACGTCCTTCGAGAGGCGGTGGAGTCCGGGGCCGTCCCCAACGTGGTGGCGATCGCGGCCGACCGCCAGGGGATCATCTACCAGGGTGCCGCCGGGCCGCGGGTGCCAGGTGAGAGCGGGACGGTCGGTTCTGACACGCGCTTTCGGATCATGTCGATGACCAAGATGGTCGCCACCGTCGCGGCGCTGCAGCTGCTCGAGCAGTCCAAGCTCGATATCGACGCCCCGGTGGAGGAGTATTGCCCCGAGTTCACGCAGGTGCAGGTGCTGGAGCGCGTCGACGGCGACCGGCCGGTGCTGCGCGCCCCGGCAAGCCAGGCGACGGTCAAGCAGCTGATCACCCACACCAGCGGACTCGGTTACTGGTTCTGGAACTCGGGCGTATTCGCCTGGGAGCAGGCCACCGGGACCCCCAACGTGCTTTCGGGCTCGGCCGCAGTGTTCACCGCCCCGATGGTCGCCGACCCCGGTACGCGGTTCGTCTACGGGATCAACACCGACTGGCTGGGGAAGGTGGTCGAGGCCGCCGGAGGCAAGGGTCTGGACCAGGCGATCGCTGACGGCATCACCGGTCCACTCGGGATGCACGACACGGCATTCACGATTTCAGACGCGCAGCTGGCCGACGCGACCCCGATTCACCTCAAGGGCAAGGACGGGCGCTGGGCGGCCTCCGAGATCGAGCTCAACCAGCACCCCGACTGGTGGGCGGGTGGCCACGGCCTGTATTCGACGCCGCACGACTATCTGAAGTTCCAGCGCATGCTGCTGGGCAACGGCACGTCACCCGACGGGGTCAAGATCCTCGAGTCCGGCACCGTCGATGCGGCCTTCTCCAATCAGATCGGCGAGCTGGATTTCCCCGAGGACATCCCGAGCGCCGATCCCAACTCCACGTTCGGGTTCCACGCGGGTCCGGGCTACAAGTGGGGCTACGGTCTGCTGCTGAACAGCGACGACCAGCCCGGGCGGCGCCGGGCCGGTAGCGGCGCGTGGGCCGGCCTGGCCAACACCCATTTCTGGGTTGATCGCAGCGCCGGGATCACCGGCGCGATCTACTCGCAGTTCCTGCCGTTCGTGCCGCAGGAGGCGATGCAGATGTACTCAGAGTTCGAGACCGCGCTGTACGCCTCGCTGTAAAGGGGTCGGTCTCCGTGGCCGTCTCCCGGCGCGGGTCAGGTACGCTCGACGCCCGTGCCCGTGTGCGTGCTGATCGGATTGCTGGTCCGCCGACGGGCGAGTTGGTTGCGCTCGGCCACGCAGCGCAGCGATCACCGGTCGCTGGCTGAGCGGGCAGGGGCGTCGGCCTTCTGAGCACCCGGTGGGGCCGTGACGCCTGGGCCGCGCTCGGGTTCGCCGGGTCGCTGCTGATCGCGTTCGCGTCCCCGCGAGCCCTGCACGACTCCGTCGTCGGCTGGTGGTACAAGCCCGACCATCCCGGCCACCTGGCCGGGACTCTGGTGTACCTCGGCATCGCGGCGCTGTGCGTGGCCTGGCTGGGCCTCGGCCGCCGGCTGCCGGAGCGTCGCGCGCTGCTGGCGATCGCGGCGCTGTGGATGCTCCCGCTCGCGCTCGCGCCGCCGCTGTTCAGCCGCGACCTCTACAGCTACTACGCCCAGGGCACGATCCTGCACCTCGGTGTCAGCCCCTATCACCATCCTCCGGTCGTCCTGGCCGGGCTCGGGCGCGGCCACGTGCTCGCCGCCGTGTCACCGTTCTGGCGCCATACGACGGCGCCCTACGGCCCGCTGTTTCTGGAGCTGGTGAGCCTGATGGTCGGCATCGCCGGCGGCCATCTGATCGCCGGCGTGCTGCTCACCCGCGCGCTGGAGCTGGTGGGGATCGGGCTGCTGGCACTGGCCACGCCCCGCCTGGCGCGCGCGATGGGCTCCGACGTTCGCCGCGCGCTGTGGCTGACGGTGGCCAGCCCGATGGCAACGCTCGGCCTGATCGCCGCCGGGCACAACGACGCGCTGATGATCGGCCTGCTCGCCGCGGGGGTGGCGGTGGCGCTCAAGGGACGCCCGCTGACCGGAATCGCGGTGTGCGCCCTGGCGGCGACGATCAAGGTCCCGGCGCTGGTCGGCGTCGTGTTCATCGCCGTCGCCTGGGCGCGAGCCGAGACCGACACCGGCGCGGCGCTGCGCTTGCTGCTGGGCGCGGCGGCGGTGACGGTGGCGGTGATCGGCGCGGTCACGCTGGCCAGCGGCGTGGGCGTCAGCTGGCTGTCAACGTCGCTGTTCTCGACCCCGGCGAAGGTCCGGCTGGCGATCACGCCCGCCACCGGAGCCGGCTATACGGTGGCGGCGCTCGCCCATGCCGTCGGCATCGGCGTGTCCTCGCGTGGATTGGAGGCGGCGTTTGGCGTGGTGGCGTTCGCGCTGACCGCCGTGATCGGACTGTCGCTGCTGTACCGCGTCCGCGTCGGACGGCTGCTGACGCTGCTCGGGACGGTGCTGCTCGTGGCCGCCGCCGGCGGCCCGGCGGCGTGGCCGTGGTATTTCAGCTGGGGCCTGATCCTGGTTGCGGCACTGTCGCGCTGGCAGCGGTCGCGGGCGCTCGCGGGCGCGCCCGTGACCTCTGGGTTCCTTGTCCCGCCCCCCGGCGTGCTCCCGCTGCCGCTCGGGAGCGCCCCGGCGGTGCTCGTCGTCTACCTGCTGATCGCCGGCTGGGCCTGGCAGCGCTGGCGCCACCGCGAGCGCGACGTCGGGTGGGCGGGGTCCGATTGTCCCCGGGCCGACAGCGCCGCGTCGTCGGCCCTGGCCGGGACCTGAGCGGGTGGGCGGGGGCCGATTGCGCCCGGGTTCGGACGCGCGCTGGCTCGATCGTGGCGTGATCGCCATCCCTGCCGTGCTGGCGGCGGTGCTCGGCGTGATCGGCCTGGAGTCACGCAGCCTCGGCTTCGACGAGGGCGCCACGGTGGCGATCGTCTCCCAGCACGGCTCGGCGCTCGGCGCGGCAATCGCGCGCGACGGGGGCAACATGTCGGGCTACTACCTGCTGATGCACCTCTTCGTCGGCTGGTTCGGCGATGGGCTGGCCGTACTCCGCCTGCCGTCGGTCGTGTTCACAGTCGTCACGGTGGCATTGGTCGGCGTGCTCGGAGTGCGCCTGTTCAATCGGCGCGTCGGGTTCGTCGCCGGGCTGCTGACCGCCGTGAACCTGCCCCTCGTCTACTGGGCGCAGACCGCGCGCGGCTACGCGCCGATGGTGACGTTCGTGTGCGCGGGTTGGGTGGCCTTTCTCAGTCTCGCCGACGAGCGCACGCCGCAGCGCCGCCGCCGGCTGGCGTGGCTCGGCTACGTGGCCGCGATGGCGCTGGCCGCCTACGCGAGCTTCGTGGCTGTGCTGGTGATCCCCGTCCAGCTGCTGGCGGTGGTCTGTCGCCCCCGTGCTGCGCGTCGGCTGGTCGGCGCTCTGGCGGCGCTGGCGGTGTGCTGCCTGCCGCTGCTGATCCTCGGCGCGCGACGCGGTTCGGGCCAGCTGTTCTGGGTGCCGCGTCCGTCGCGCAAGGTCGAGGGCCAGGTGCTGGAGGCGCTGACCTCGACGGGCCTGAAGCCGAGCTTCCATCCGCCGTTCACCACCACCGGCGCGCTGATCGCGACGATCGTCGTGCTGCTGGGGCTGGCGGGGGCGGTGATCCACGCGCGGCGTGCCGAGCGCGCCCCGCCGGCGCCGTCAACGCTCACCGGCTGGCCGATCGCGATCACGTTGAGCTGGATCCTCGTACCGGCGCTGCTGACATTCGCCTATTCGCTGCTCGCCCAGCCGATCTTCCTGCCGCGCAATCTGCTCACCAGCCTGCCGGCGGTGGCCCTCGCGCTGGGCGTCGTGATCACGCATCCCCGGCTGTCGCGCCCGATCGCGTTGGTCGCCCTCGTGGTCGCGCTGGCGGTCCGCGCGGTTCCGCTGATCGTCAGCTACGGCGTCTCACCCGAGCCGTGGCAGACGGTGACCGCACAGGTGCTGGCGCGGGCGCGACCCGGTGACTGCGTGAGCTTCTATCCCCAGGATGCCCGCAACGCGTTTCAGTACTACGTCGGGCGCGCGGGCGCGGCCGACGCCCGGCGGGCGCCGCGCTCGATCCTGCCGGCGATCGCCTGGGATCGAGTCGAGCCGTTCGTCGAGCGCTACGCGAGCCTGTCGTCCGCCCAGCTCAGCGCGGCCGGTGCCGGCTGCCGGCGGATGTGGCTGGTCTCCAGCCACGAGGGCCAGACCGATGGCCCGGCTCGCTCGCTGGCCAACCTTGCGCTCTATCACCGGTTGGAGGCCGAGCTTCAGCATGCCTTCGGGCCCGGCCCGGTGCAGCAGTTCGGCTACGCCAGCGCGATCCACGTCCGGCTGTTGGCGGGTCAGGGGCGACGCCGGCCCGGCTGAGCACCGGCTCAGGGCCGCAGCGCGTGGCCCACAAACGTGAGCAGGCTGAGCCCGGCCAGCAGCCACACGTTGACGAACACCAGCACCGCGAACCACTTGCCCTGCACGTAGCGGCCGAGGACCATCAGCGCCGGGAAGGCGGTGATCAGCAACCGCGGATTGGGCGGAACGAACTCGGAGGTGTAGGCGAAGAAGGCGATCCCCAGCGTCCACACGATCGCTTCGAGTGAGACCTCGCGCCGGGAGTGCCAGAGCAGCACCAGCTGCACCGCCAGGATCACCGCTCCGATCAGTCCGACGACGAGATTGAGGTTGACCGTCGGCTGATTGAAGTGACTCGGGTCAAACGCCGGCGCCATGCGCGTGGCCGTGTGCACGAGCGCGAGGGGGTCGGTCTTCTCGCTCCAGCCGTGATGCTGGGCGATGTAGTTGGCGAACGGGTTTCCGGTCCAGATCCACAGGAAGGCCATGAAGCAGACGACGCCGGCGGCCGACAGGACCGGCGCGATCAGACATCGCTTCGCCTCCCGCAGCCGCCAGCCACTGCGATGCAGGTACCACAGCGCCGAGGCCGCGCACATCACCGGCAGCATCAGTCCCACGGGCTGCACCGCCGAGCCGAAGCCGGCCAGCACCCCGGCGAGCACCCATCGTCGCTTCTGCAGCGCCCACAGGCAGCCCGCGGCCAGCGGCATCAGCAGCGCCTCGGAGTAGACCATCGAGAACACGACCGATCCGGGGAAGACGATGAACAGGATCGTCGCCCGGCGGGCCGCCGCGCGCCCCCACCAGCCATCGGCAAGCCGGTGCACGAGCACCGTCGCCACCCAGCCCCCGACACATGAGATCAGCAGGCCCGAGACCGTCGCCGCCCAGATCTGGTTGTGGCTGGTGAACACCGTGAACACCGGCTCCAGCAGCCAGAGCGTGATCGGGAACAACGGGAAGAAGCCGAGCGTCGTCTGCCCGTATTCGACTTGGGTGGGGTAGCCGTGGTTGGCCAGCCGGCGGTACCACAGGCCATCCCAATTGGCCAGCTCGCCGAGGAAGTTGTGATGGCCGAAGGAGCCCTCCAGGTAGGCGCCCAGGAGCAGCATCCCGCGTGCCGACAGGTAGATCACGCTGATCCACAGAAGCTCCTGGCGGGCGGCCACCGACAGCCGGCGGGTACGGACCCGCGTGCTCTCCAACCGGCCGGCGCTGACGGGCTCGGCAACGGC
>JBPCPC010000296.1:0-14025 GCA_050999585.1 Solirubrobacteraceae bacterium
CGGCGCTGTCGCGCCGGGCGCTGGACGCAGCGCTGCGCCTGGCGGTGGCCGAGGACGCGACGCTGCTGCCGGTGTTCCTGGCCCGCGTGCCGTTGACGCTGCCGCTCGACGCGCCGCTGCCCCGCAGGCGCAGATCGCGATCGGACTGCAGGAGGCGATCGAGCACCGGGCCGCCGCGTTCGGGGTCCCGGTCGACGCGCGGATCGAGCGCGGGCGCACGTTTAGACACGCGCTGCGCCAGACGATCGCCAACGAGCGCTACGAGCGGATCGTCGTCTCCGCGGCGGCCCACGGCGGCGAGCCGGGGCTGCATCCCGAGGACGTCGCCTGGCTGCTGGACAACGCTCCCGGCGACATCGTCGTGCTGCGACCGGGGTCCGATGATCGGCTGGGGGTGCCGATCCCGGCGGCGTCGAGCGGGTCCGGAGCCCGCCGGCGCCGGGGTCCGGGCACGGGCCAGCGCACGGAGCGCCACGGCGTGTCGGTCTGAGCCCCGCGCAGACTCAACGCCGGTCGCTGCGGCCTGTGGCCGACCCCCATCGCGACCGATCGCCAGCGCCGCTTTCAGTCGTGCAGCTTGAACGGCAGCGTCGCGACGCTCACGTCGGTGCGCGCCTTGAGGACCGCGGACAGCAGCCGGCCGCGCTGGTTGTGCAAAAGCTCGTGGTAGCGCTTGCGGGACACGATCTCGGGGATCAGCACGGTCACCAGCGCGTCGCCCTCGTCGATCGACTCGAGGTTCCTCAGGACCGTCCGGATCAGCGAGCGGTGCTCGTCGATCACGACCTCGATCGGCGGCCCGCACTTCCACTGCCCCGAGTCCTCCTCGATCTTCTCCTTCTCCGCCTCGTCGGCCGCTACGGCGAGCGCGACGACGGTGTCGCCGAGCGAGAGGGCGGCGCTGACCGCGTGTTCGGTCAGCAGGTTCACCGTCGAGGTGGGCACGATCACGATGCTCTGGCGCTTGCACGGCAGCGGCGGCGTGAGCCCGAGGCGCAGCTCGCGGCCCACGTTCTCGTAGTAGGTCTCGGTGCGGGCAAAGAGCATCACCAGCAGCGGCACGGCCAGCACCACCCCCCACGCCCCCTCCAGGAACTTGCCGCCGAGCAGTACCACGACCGCGATCGCGGTCATCACGCAACCGGCGCCGTTGATGCCCACGCGCAGCCGCCAGCGGCTCGGCCGCTCTCCGCGCCAGTGGCGGACCAGGCCGAGCTGGCCCAGGGTGAAGCCGACGAACACCCCGATCGCGTAGAGCGGGATCAGGTTGTTGGTCACGGCACCGGAGACGAGGATCAGCAGCAACGCCGCCACGGCGAGGACCAGAATCCCGAAGCGATAGATCGGCTTCTCCGCTCGCAGGTAGAAGGCATGCGGCAGGCGGTGGTCCTTGGCCAGCAGGCTCATCAGTACCGGCAGGCCGCCGAAGCTGGTGTTGGCGGCCAGCCCGAGCACCGCGGTGACGGCGAGGTTTGAGACGTAGAACGCCCACCCCTTGCCCAGCGAGCCGGCGGTCAGCTGCGCGAGCACGGTGACGCCTCCGCGGGGCTGGACGTGATGGATGTGGATCACCAGCGTCAGCCCGACCAGCATTTACGCCCAGCAGCACACCGAGCGTGATCTCGGTCCGCTGGGCGGTCCTGGCCCGGGGCTCACGGAACGCCGGCACGCCGTTGGCGATCGCCTCGATCCCGGTCACCGCCGAGCAGCCGGAGGCGAACGCTTCAGGATCAGCACGACCCCGAGCGCCTCAGTCGCCTTGAACGGCGCCTCGCTGCGTCCGATCACCGCCGTGGCGTGCGGCTGCACCAGGCCGATCACGATCGTGACCAGAATGCTGAGCACGAAGATCGCCGCCGGCAGGATCAGCACCTTGGCCGACTCGCTGATCCCGAACATGTTCACTGCCCTGAGCAGCGCCAGCCCGATCATCGAGACCAGCACGAGGTGGTGGGCGAGCCCGGGAACACGCTGCCGAGACTGGCCGCGCCCGCGGCCAGGCTGACCGCCACGGTGAGCACGTAGTCGACCACCAGCAAAGGCGGCCGCCACCAGCGCCGGCCAGCGACCCAGGTTGTCCCTGGACACGGCGTAGGCGCCGCCGCCGTCGGGATGCGCGGTGATCACCTGCGAGTAGGAGATGACCAGCAGCACCAGCGCCATGATCGCCTCGGGGCCGTAGGCGACGCTCGAGAGCGCGTCCAGGCTCAGCGCCGCCAGGCCCCGGGGCACGTCGAGGTCGTGCCCCATCTCGGCGTGCTTGCCGGCCCGTGGACGCGAGCCGATGCGTTCGCCCGGCGGGCGTCGAGCGAACGAACGGCGGCGACGGCCCGTGGGCGGTGTCGCTGGATCTGCGGTCGTGTCGGTCAAGCCAGCCACCGCCGAGATGCTCAGCCCCGGGAAACGATTGCACCTGGCCGGGCGCGACACATCCGGAGGCGCAATCGGGCTAGGCGGACTGGGCGCGCTCGATCGTCCCGGCGGCCTCGCGGACGGCGGCAGTGATCGCCGGCACGTCGCGGGTGATGCGCTCCTCTGGCCCGGCGATCGACAGTCCGGCCACCAGCCGGCCGCGGCGGTCGAGGATCGGCGCCGCGACGGCCGCCGCCCCCGGATCGAGCTCTGAGACGGTGAACGCGTACCCGTCGCGGCGAATCTGGGCCAGCGCGGACGCCCGCGACGGCGCGTCGTCGCCGGCCGCGAGCAGCAGCCGCTCGCGCTCGGCGTCTTCCAGGAAGGCGGCCAGCACCTTGGCCGAGGCGCCGCGATCCAGCGGTCCGCGGCGAAACCGGGCATAGGACAGCCGCACCGAGTGCAGCTCGGTCTCGACGACGTGCAGCACGATCGCCTCCAGCGCGCACGGTGCGGTGAGGATCACGGTCTCGCCGACGGCCGCCGACAGCGCGATCATCACCGGTCCAGCCGGCCCGACGATCCGCTCGCCGAGGCCCGCCTCGGCGCTGCGTCCCAGCGCCACCAGCCGCGTCCCGAGGGCGACCGTGCGGTCGGGTCCGCGCTGAACGAACCCGTGCTGCTCGAGCTCGGCCAGCAGGCGGTAGGCGGTGGAGGTCGGCATCCCGGCGTCCGACGCCAGCTCGGCGACCGTCAGCTCCGACGTCCGGTCAGAGAGGCTCCCGAGCAGTTGCACGGCGCGTTCCAGTGCTCCGGCCGGCACGGTTCTAAATTCCGGGCGGCTCGTGCTCGGACAGCGCCGGACGCGATCCGGCGACCCGCGCCACCCGGAGGGCCAGCCCGCCGTCGCCCACCAGCGTTGCCAGCCCTTCGATGTCGGCGTTCCACTCGGTCTCCTCGGTAAGCGTGCCGGCGTACTCGCGCACCAGCGCATAGGCGCGTCCGGTGCCGCCGCCCAGCCGCGGCACGCCGCCGCGAAGGTCGATCGCTTGGGCGGCGATGATCAGCTCCAGGGCCACCAGCCGGTGAGCGAGGCTGACCAGCGCGGAGGTGGTGCTGACCGCCAGCGGCGCCATCGAGGCGTGGTCCTCGACGCCCTCGGCCAGCTGGCCGCGGAAATCGAGTGACACCGGATTGGCCAGGAACCGCGCCTCGGACGCCAGCGCGGCGAACGAGCGCCCGAGCGGGCGCAGGCCGCCGGTCGGCCCCTCGCGCTGCGCCAGCCCGGTCGGCAGACCGCTGAAGTGGTGCCAGAGCAGCTTCTGCACGCGCTCGTTGGCGACCTGGACGGCATGCGCGATCCCCAGGCGGACGTAGTCAAAGGCCATCGCCAGCGAGGTCACGTCGAAGTTGCCGACCGACACGATCGCGCCCTCTTCGACGAGCACCAGCGGGTTGTCGTTGGCGGAGTTCAGCTCGATCTCCATCATCCCGCGAGCCACCGACAGCGCGTCGTAGACGGCGCCGTGGGTCTGGGGCACGCAGCGGATCGACAGCGGATCCTGGAGGTTGCGGGCCGCTCCGGGGCGCCACAGGGCCGAGTCCTCCAGCAGCTCGCGCAGGCGCGCCATCGCGGTGCCCATCCCGGTGTGGGGGCGCGCGCGGGCGGCCGCGGGATGGATCACCGACAGGTTGGCGGCGAACGCCTCGAACGTCAGCGCCGCGGCGATCTGCATGCTCTCGATCAGATCCGCGGCATCGACCAGCACGAGCGAGCCCTGGCCGATCGTTACGCCGTTGGCGCTGATCACCCCGATCGCCTCCTTCGGGCCGAGTGAGATCGGCTCGAGGTTGGCTCGCTGCAGCGCCTCCTCGCCGGGCATCGTCACGCCGTCCAGCTCGGCCCAGCCACGTCCGATCAGGACCTTGCCGATGTCGGCCATCTCTGACAGGTCGCCCTGGCCGACAGAGCCGACCATGCGCACGATCGGATGCACCTGGGCATTGAGCAGGCCCATCAGCAGCTCGATCAGCTCACGGCGGACGCCGACGCCGGCCTTGAGCATCCCGTTGACCCGGGAGGCCATCATCGCGCGGACGACGTCGGTGGCCAGCGGCCGGCCGTAGGAGGCGACCTGGTCGGCGACGGTGGCGAACGAGAACGCGCCGATCTCCTCCAGCGGAATGTGGTGGCGGGCGAGTGAGCCAAACCCGGTGTTCAGGCCGTAGACCGCCTCGCCGCTGGCCAGCACCCGGTCGACGACATCGCGCGCCGCGCGCACCCGCACGAGCGCCGCCTCGTCGAGCACCACGCGCGCCCGGCCGCGGGCGACGGCCAACACCCGGTCGACGGTCAGGCCATCACCGCTCAGAACAATGCTCTCGTCTGTTGAGACGACTGCCACTTGATTTCGTGTTATATCCTATTTTGATCTCAACCATCGAGAAGATCTCCGGGAGGATCCTGGGACTGGACGGGTCGCCTTCGCGGGCTCAGCTGACGATCGCCGACGGCCGCGTGGAGCGCGTCGGTGAGCCCGACGGCCACGGGACCGACCACGGCGATGCGCTGCTGCTGCCCGGCGCCGTCGACGTCCACGTGCACACCCGCAGCTACCCCGGTGAGGGGATCGAACGCTGCACCCGCGCGGCAGCGGCCGGCGGGGTGACGACGATCGTCGACATGCCCTATGACGCGGGGGGGCCGGTCGACACGCTGGTCGCGCTGGAGGCCAAGATCGCCGACGTCGGGCGCGAGGCCGTGATCGACGTGGCGCTGTGGGCGACCGTGCCGCCTCGCGGGCCGATCGACCAGGTGGCCGCGCTCGTCGACGCCGGCGCCGCGGCGTTCAAGCTGTCGACGTTCGAGACCCACCCGCAGCGCTTCCCGCGCATCCCCGACGCGCAGCTGCTGGACGCGTTCGCCGAGATCGCCCGCGCCGGCGGGATGGCCGGGGTGCATGCCGAGAACGACGAGATCGTCCGCGCCGGGATCGCCGCCGAGCAGGCGGCCGGCAACGGCTCAGACCCACTCGCCCACGCCCGCTCCCGGCCCCCGGTCGCCGAGCACGAGGCGATCGCGCGGGTGCTGGAGCTCGCGCGCGTCACCGGGGTCAGGCTCCACGTCTGCCACGTCTCCACGCCCCGCGGCGTGCAGCTGGTCGCCCAGGCGCGACACGACGGCGTCGACGTCAGCGCCGAGACCTGCCCTCACTACCTGCTGCTCGACGAGTCCGCGCTCGCCGTCCGCGGCGGCGAGGCCAAGATCAACCCTCCGCTGCGAGCCGCCCCGCTGTCGCCCGACGGCCTGGATCTGATCTCTTCCGATCATGTCGGCTGGCCGGTGCAGCGCAAGCGCGGCCCCGACATCTTCGCGCTGTCCTCGGGCGCGCCCGGGGTCGAGCTGATCGTCCCGCTGGTCCATGACGAGCTCGGGGCCGCGGCTCTGGTTCGCCTGGTGAGCACGCAGCCGGCCAAGCGCTTTGGCCTCTGGCCGCGCAAGGGCAGCCTGCAGCCGGGCGCCGACGCCGACATCCTCGTGCTCGACCCCGGCGCCGAATGGGCGATCGACCCCGCCGCGCTGATCACCCCCGCCGGTTGGAGCCCGTACGCCGGCCGGCATGTCCGTGGGCGGGTGATCGCCACCTACTCGCGCGGGACCCAGGTGTTCGACGGCGAGCGGGTGGGCGCGGGCGCCGGTCACGGTCGGTTCGTGCCCGCCAACCGCGCACGAGCGCTGGCGCATGCCTGAGCCGTCGTTGCGCTGCCGCGGCTGGCGCCAGGAGACGATCCTGCGCCTGCTGGAGAACAACCTCGCGATCGCCGAGGACGCCGAGAACCTGGTCGTCTACGCCGCCCATGCCAAGGCCGCGCGCGACCGGCCCAGCCTCGACGGGATCGTCAACGCGCTGAAGCGGCTGGACGACGGTCAGACCCTGGTCGTGCAGTCTGGGAAGCCGATCGCGGTGCTGCCCACCGGACCGCGCGCGCCCGCGGTGCTGCTGGCCAACGGCAACCTCGTCGGCCGCTGGGCCACCCCCGCGGTGTTCTACGAGCTCGAGCGCCGCAACCTGATCGCGTGGGGCGGGCTGACCGCCGGCTGCTGGCAGTACATCGGCTCCCAGGGGGTCCTGCAGGGGACCTACGAGACGTTTGCCCAGGTCGCCCGCGAGCACTTCGGCGGCACGCTGGCCGGCCGGCTGGTGGTCAGCGCCGGCCTGGGCGGGATGGGAGCCGCGCAGCCGGTGGCGGTCACCCGGATGCTCGGCGCCGTCAGCCTGATCGCCGAGGCCGACGCTGCCAAGGCGCAGCAGCGGCTGACCGACGGCGTCGTCGACCTGGTGTGCGCCGAGATCGACGAGGCCCTGGATGCGGCGCTGGCCGCGCGCGCCGCCGGGGAGGCGGTGGCGGTCGCGTTCGCCGGCAACGCCGCCGAGCTGCTCGAGGGCCTGCTCGCGCGCGACGTCGTGCCCGACGTGGTCACCGACCTGACCGCCGCGCATGACCTGCGCAGCGGCTACCTGCCGAGCGGGCTCGGACCCGAGCAGGCAGGCGCGCTGCGCCGCGGCGACCCCGGCAAGCTCGAGGCGCTGGCGCTGGCCACGATGGTCCGCCACGTGCGGGCGATGCTGGCGCTGCGCGAGCGTGGCGCCGTCGTGTTCGACTACGGCAACAACATCCGCCCCCACGCGGCGGCCGGGGGCGTTGACGAGGCGCTGTCGATCGACATCTTCACCGCGCGCTACCTGCGGCCGCTGTTCTGCCAGGGGATCGGCCCGTTTCGCTGGATCTGCGTATCCGGGCAGGATGCCGACCTGGCCACGATCGACGCGCTCTGCGAGGAGCTGTTCGTCGACGTGCCGCGGATCACCGACTGGATCGCCCTGGCCCGCGCGCACGTCACGCGACAGGGGTTGCCCGCGCGGATCGCCTGGCTGGGCCACGGCGAGCGGACCCGCCTCGGGCTCGCCGTCAACCAGGCGGTCGCCGACGGCCGGCTGCGCGGTCCGGTGGCGTTCACCCGCGATCACATGGACTCGGGCGCGATGACCCATCCCAACATCATCACCGAGGGCATGGCCGACGGCTCTGACCCGGTCAGCGACTGGCCGCTGCTCAACGCGCTGCTGAACACGGCCTCGGGCGCTGATCTGGTCGCCCTGCATGCGGGCGGAGGCGGCTACGCCGGGTTCTCGCAGAGCTCGGGGATGACCGTTATCGCCACCGGCGAGCCCGACGCCGCCGCGCGGCTGTCGGCCGCCCTGAACGTCGATACGGCGATCGGAGTGCTGCGCCACGCCGACGCGGGCTATCCACAAGCGATCGAGAGCGTGCGCGAGCACGGGCTCGGGTTAGGGTTGGCGGGATGAGGGAGCTCGATCTCAACGCGGTGCACGCCGCCGTCGCCGGTGGATCGGTGCTGGCCGCCGGAGGAGGCGGCTGGGTCGATCACGGGCTGCTGGTCGGGACCACGGCCGTCCAGTACGGCACCCCACGGCTGGTCACGCTCGAGGAGCTCGACCCGGATGCGATGCTGGCCACGGTGAGCGCGATCGGCGCTCCGGCCGCGGTTGGCTGGGAGATGCGCCCCGGCGACTACGTGCGCGCACTCGAGCTGCTGATGGACGCAGTCGACGACCCGATCATCGGCACGGTGACCGCACAGAACGGCTCCTCGACGACCTGCAACGGCTGGGTCGCATCGGCCGTGCTGGGCACGCTGGTGATCGACGCGGCCGGCGATGGGCGCGCCCATCCGACCGGCAAGATGGGCTCGTTCGGCCTCGCCTCCGACGATGACTACGAGACCGTGCAGGCGGTCGCGGGCGGCAACCGCGCCGAGCACCGCTACCTCGAGGTTGTCACCCGCGGCACCGTGCGCCACACCGCCAACGTGCTGCGCACCGCCTCCGATCAGTCCGGTGGCTTCATCTCCTGCGCGCGCAACCCCCTGCCCGCCTCGTTTGTGGCCGCACACGCCGCCGTCGGAGCGATCAGCTTCGCGCTCTCACTCGGCGAGGCAATCCTGGCCGCGCAGGCCGACGGGCCGCAGCGGATGATCGACGCGACCGCCGAGCACCTGGGCGCCAGCATCATCGCCACCGGCACGGTCCGCGGCCGGGTGCTGCGCACCGAGAACGCGTTTGACATCGGCACGATCCTGGTCGAGGAGCTCGAGCTGGGCTTCGTCAACGAGTACCTCACGGCCGAGTCCGCCGGCGAGCGGCTGGGGACGTTCCCCGATGTGCTGACCACGCTGTCCACGCAGACCGGGCGGATCATCTCGATCGCCAACCTGCGCGAGGGCGACGAGGTCGCGGTCCTGCACGTGCCCAAGGCCAACGTGCCTCTCGGTGACGGAGTGCTCGAGCCGAGCGTCTATCCCGAGGTCGAGGCGATGCTCGGCAAGCCGCTGGCCCAGTACGCCCTTGCCTGACGCAGACCGGATCAGCGCCCGCCTGCAGGCGCTGTGGGAGATCGCCCACGGCCCGGGCGGCGGAGCCGATCGACCGGCCTACTCGGCGGCCGAGGCGCAGGCGATGCTGCTGGTGGCGGGTTGGGCCGCCGATCAGGGCCTGGAGCCGGGGATCGACGAGCACGGCAACCTGTGGGCGCTGCCCGGAGGGGCGGGGTCAGATCACGGCCCGATGATCACATCGGGCTCCCACGTCGACACGGTGCCCGACGGCGGGCGCTATGACGGCGCGCTCGGGACCGTGCTCGGACTCGAGCTGGTTGCCGACCGCGCCGGGGAGGCGATCGGCGGGGCCCGCGCCGGGCTGCTGGTGTGCGCCGCCGAGGAGGCTCCCCGCTTCGGGGCCGGCACCATGGGATCGCGGCTGCTGGTGGGCACCCTGTCGCGGTCAGAGCTCGAACGGCTCAGCGACGCCGACGGGGTCACCGCCGCCGCCGCGCAGGCCGAGTATCTGCGCGCGCTCGCCGACCTGCCGCGAATCGCCCCGCCGGTCGACCGGCTGTGCGCCCATGCCGAGATCCATATCGCCCAGCGGCGGGCGCTCCGCCGGCTGGGCGTGGTCAGGCACGTGGCGTCGCCGCGGCGGTTCGAGATCGAGGTGACCGGCGAGTCCGGCCACGCCGGCGAAGTGTCGATGGCTGACCGTCGCGACGCACTCGCCGCGGCCGCCGAGATCGTCCTCGCGATCGAGGCCTCGGCCCGGTCGGAGCCCGCCGAGACGGTTGCCACCGTCGGAACGATGTCGGTCTCCCCTGGCGCGGTCAGCGTCATTCCCGGCCGGGTGCGCCTGGGCGTGGACGTCCGCGGGATCGACGGCGACTCGCTGGATCGCGTGGACGCGACGCTGCGCGCCGACATAGCCCGCATCGCCTCGGAGCGATCGGTGAGAACCGAGGTGCGGCTGACCCGCGCCGGCCGGCCGACGGAGCTCGATCCGCAGCTGGTGGACGCGGCGTTGGCCGCGGCGCGGCGGCTTGGGATCGACGCCGAGCCCACGTGGTCGGGAGCCGGGCACGATGCCCAGCACCTGACCGTGCTCGCTCCGGCCTTACTGGTGTTCGTGCCGCTCCACGGCGGCGAGAGCCACACGCCCCAGGAGGGAGCGGATCTCGGCGAGTGCGTTGCGGCGAGCCGCCTCGTGTGCGAGGTTCTGGGCCGCTCTGACCTTGACACCACGGCCCCCGTGTGAAAGAACGGTGTTCTTGCGAGACGATGCTGTCACCGTCACCGCAGCTGGCCCCGGGGAAGGGCGTGTCAGACCCTCGACGGCGCCGGCCGGTTCGCTTGCCACAAATCTCTCAGCGACCTTGCCCCGCCACCGGCGGGGACCGGGCCCACGCTGTGACAAGGCACCGAGCATGGCTAAGCAGGTGACGCGCGCCACCGAATGACCGCCTTCATCGCCAAACGGGTGGGGCTGGGGCTGATCACGCTGTTCATCCTCAGCCTGCTCGTGTTCTTCGCCGCGCAGGTGCTCCCCGGGGACCCGGCCCGCGCGATCCTCGGCCCGCTCGCCGCGCCGTCGGCGGTCAAGGCGCTGTCACACCAGCTCGGCACCGACAAGCCGCTGCTGTCCCAGTACGGGACGTGGATCGGGCACTTCGTGACCGGCAGCTTCGGGACGTCCTACCAGTACCAGGCGCCCGTCGGTCCGCTGCTGGGTAAGGCGCTGGTCAACTCGCTCAAGCTGGCGGCGCTTGCGTTCGTGCTCGTCGTGCCGCTGGGAATCTTCGGCGGCGTCCTCTCGGCGCTGAACGTCGGCAAGCCGATCGATCGCGTTATCAGCGTGATCGGCCTGTCGGCGACCGTGATTCCCGAGGTCGTCTCCGGGATCATCCTGATCCTCATCTTTGGCATCGCCTTCAACGTGCTGCCGATCCAGGCCTCCGGCGGCCAGGGCTTCTTCGGCACGCTCTATCACCTGATCATGCCGGCGATCCCGCTGACGCTGATCCTGTTCGGGTACATCCAGCAGATGGCCCGCGCGGGCACCGTCGAGGCGCTCGCGTCCGATTATGCCCGGACGGCGACGCTCAAGGGGCTGCCCCGCGGGGTGATGATCCGCCGCCACATCCTGCGTAACTCGCTGTTGCCGACGATCACCGTGATCGCCTCCCAGACGGGGTACCTGATCGGCGGCCTGGTGCTCGTCGAGTTCCTGTTCCGCTGGAACGGGATCGGCTCGCTGATCTACACCGCCGCGAACAACAAGGACTTCCCGATGCTCGAGGCCGGAATCCTCGTGATCGGCGTCGTGTACATGGTGGCGACGCTGATCGCCGACATCACGTACTCGCTGCTCAACCCGCGGATCCGGTATCGGGGGGTCGAATGAGCGTCGGCTCGGTCCCGATCGAATCGGCCGGTGCGATCAGCGTCGGCCAGGGCGCGCCGGATCTGCGCCGGGAGTTCCTGCGCAACCTCACGCACCAGGGTACGTTCGCCGTCGGGGCGGTCATCCTCGGGTTCTGGATCCTATCGGCGATCTTCGGCAACCTGCTGGTGCCTCACGATCCCCTGGCGCAGAACCTCAACCTGATCAACCAGGCGCCGTCGAGTTCGCACTGGTTTGGCACCGACCAGCTCGGCCGCGACATGTTCGCGCGGGTGATCACCGGCTCCCGAGACATCCTCATCACCGCCCCACTGGCGACCCTGATCGGGACCGTGCTGGGTACGGCGCTCGGCCTGGTGATGGGGTACTTCCGCGGCTGGGTCGACGAGGTCATCGGCCGCTTCGTGGAGGCGTTCCTGGCGCTGCCGCTGGTGGTGACCGGCATCCTCGGCGTCGTCGCGCTGGGCCCCTCCGATGAGACGCTGATCATCGTGATCGGGATCGTGTTCACACCGCTGATCGCGCGGACCGTGCGGGCCGCGGTGCTGCTGGAGCGCGAGCTCGACTATGTGTCGGCGGCCCGGCTGCGCGGCGAGACGTCGCTCTACATCATGTTCGTGGAGATCCTGCCCAACGTGCTGGCGCCGATCATGGTCGAGTTCACTGTGCGCCTCGGCTACGCGGTTTTCACGATCGTGACGCTGTCGTTCCTGGGCTTCGGGATTCCGCCCCCCTCGGCCAACTGGGGACTGGAGATCTCGTCCAATTACGGCCAGGTGACCGCCGGTTACTGGTGGGAGGTCCTGTTCGACGCCCTCGCCGTGGCCTCGCTGGTGATCGGAGTCAACATGATCGCCAACTCGATCGAGTCCGCATTGGACGCCTCATGAGCACCGAACTGGAGACCGAGCCGCTCCCGCCCGCGCCCGAGACCTCCGACGCGCTCAAGCTCTCCCACGTGGAGATCAGCTACCGTGTGCGCCGCGAACAGCAGCGCGTCGTGCGTGACGTCAGCTTCCACGTCGCCCGCGGGGAGTCGTTCGGGCTCGTTGGCGAATCGGGCTGCGGCAAGTCGACGATCGCGCTGGCGATTGTGCGCTATCTCGCGCGCAACGGGTCCGTCAGCGGCGGCAAGATCGAGATCGACGGCCGAGACGTGCTGTCGCTGAACAAGTCCCAGCTGCGCCAGCTGCGAGCCCGCAACGTTTCGATGGTCTACCAGGAGCCGGGCCGGGCGCTGAACCCATCGATCCTCGTCGGCAAGCAGGTCGCGGAGGTCTATGAGATCGCCGGTGCCCACCACGGCGAGGCGATGGAGAAGGCGCTGGAGATCCTGCGCAAGGTCAGGATCTCAGACCCCAAGGGGGTGCTGGCGCGCTATCCCCACCAACTCTCGGGCGGCATGCTGCAGCGCGTGGTGATCGCGATGGCGCTGGCCGCCGAGCCGTCACTGCTGATCCTCGACGAACCCACCACGGCGCTGGACGCCACGGTCGAGGCCGAGGTGCTAGAGCTGATCCGCGGACTTCGCTCGGAGTTCGACACGTCGCTGCTGTTCATCAGCCACAACCTCGCGGTGATCGCCCAGATGTGCGACCGCGTCGGCGTCCTGTACGCCGGCGAGATGGTGGAGGAGGGCCCAGCGCAGGAGGTATTCCGCGAAGCCCGCCATCCCTACACCGTCGGCCTCCTGCGCTCGATCCCGCGGCGCGGGGCGGGCAACGGGAACGGCGGCCGCGCGACGCTGGCCACGATCCCCGGCTCGCTGCCGGCGCCCGGATCGGTGACCGAGGGCTGCGTGTTCGCCGATCGCTGCAGCCTGGCCGACGACCACTGCCGCAAGGACGCGCCGCCGATGTATGAGATCGGCGGCGGGCGCGGCGCCCGCTGTCACTACCACGAACGCGCGCAGTCAGTCCCGATGGGCGCCACCGCCGAGGCGCCGAGCGGCTCTCTGACCGACGGGCCCGGTGTCAGCGAGCCGCTAGTGCGCGTACGCTCGGCCTCCAAGACCTTCCACATGGCCGGCCAGTCGGTGCGCGGCCTGTTCGGCGTCGATCTGGACATCCGCCCCGGCGAAACGGTCGGTCTGGTCGGCGAATCGGGCAGCGGCAAGACGACCCTGGCGCGGGTGCTGATGGGAATCATCGGGCCCGACGACGGCGCCGAGATCTCAGTCGACGGCCACCCCGTCGCGGCGCTCGCCAAGGGCCGCTCGGCCGCCGATCAAAAAGCACTGCAGATCGTCTTTCAGAACCCCGACTCGGCGCTGAACCGCCGCCACTCCGTCCGCCAGCTGATCTCGCGCTCGCTGTCGAAGCTGGGCGGCTACGGCGGTGACACGCTCAAGACGCGGCTGCTGGCGCTGGTGGGATCAGTGCGACTACCCGAACGCTATCTGCCGATGAAACCCTCGCAACTATCGGGCGGCCTCAAACAGCGAGTAGCGATCGCCCGGGCGTTCGCCGGAGACCCCCGCATCGTAGTCTGCGACGAACCCACCTCGGCGCTCGACGTATCAGTACAAGCCGCGATCCTCAACCTACTCACCGACCTGCAGCACCGCAATCAAGTCGCCTACCTATTCATCAGCCACGACCTCGGCGTGGTGCGCTACCTCGCCGACCGGATCGTGGTCCTCTACCTCGGACGGGTAATGGAGATCGGACCCGCCCAAGAAGTATTCGACGGCCCACAGCACCCCTACACCGAGGCCCTGCTCTCAGCCGTACCGACCCTCGACAACCTCGATCACCTACGCATCCGCCTCGAGGGCGAAATCCCCTCCGCCGCCGACCCACCCTCCGGCTGCCCATTTCACACCCGCTGCCCACGCAAGATCGGCGACATCTGCGAGACCACC
>JBPCPC010000302.1:0-4430 GCA_050999585.1 Solirubrobacteraceae bacterium
CTGCCTGCGCGCGCGGGGCGGGCGCCGCCGGGCCGGCCCCATCGCAGCGGCCCACGCCGTAGGCGACGGCACTGGCCAGATATCGGGCGCTGTCGCCGTAGGCCTCCGACAGGGCCTTGCCGAGCGCCGACGCCGCCCCCCGGGGCCAGAACATCAGCCCGACCGCCAGGCTCACCGCGGTGCCGAGCGCGATGTCCTCGACCCGCACCAGCCCGATCCTCCACCCGGCGGGCGCCAGGATGTTGAACAGGATCAGCAGCGTCAGCGTGAACGCCGCCTGACCGGCGGCGAACGAGACCGTCGCCGGAGCCAGGCCGGCGAGCAGCACCGCGATCGGGAGCAGCACCCATAGGACGGTGGTGTTGGTGCCGATCAGCGCTACCAGCGCGCCGCCGACGATGAATCCGGCCGTTGTTCCCACCAGCGCGCGGATCACGTTCTGACCGGTGCTGAGCGCGTTGGACCGAAGCACCGAGAGCGTTCCGAACACGACCCAGAAAGCGTGCTGTACGCCGGTGAGTTCGGCGATCAGCACCGCCAGGGCCAGCGCGGCGGCGCCGCGCAGACTGTTCTGCAGCCACAGGGAGTGACGCTCGACGTGGGCACCGGCTCGTTCCTGGGCGGCGGCCAGCGGTCCCTGCAAGCCCGGCGGCTGGCGCCCGAGCAGCCGCTGCAACCAGCTGCGCTGCTCGGCGGCCGCGGCGACGTCGCTGTTGGCCGCGATCTGGGCGACGACGAAGCTGAGCTCCTGGGCGCGGAAGCTCGGGTCCAGCGCCGACACCACCGTTTGCGCCCGGTCACCATTGCCAGCCGCCACCTCGGGAAGCCGCGTCGTGGTCTGGCGCTCGAGCGTGGCCAGCGCGTCGTTCATTCGCTGCACCGCGGCGTTCAGTGGCTCACGGTCGCCCGCTGTCCGCTCGAGCAGGTCGGCGGCCACCGCCAGCACGTCAGCCGCCCGCAGCTTCACCTGGCAGGCGGAGGGGTTGGGCTGCGCAGGGTCCGGCGCGGCGTCGAGTGCAGCACGATCGAGTTCAGCCATCGCAGCTCATCGACCAGGCGCACGACCGCGCGCGCTGCCGTGGTCAGCCCCGTGGGACGAAACGGGGTCGCGAAGAACGTCTTCTGCAGTGCGTCGACGCCGGCGTCGCCCTGGGCGACAGCCGCGTGGAGGGCCGCCTCGGACTCCGGCGTGAGCTCGCCCGTCATCCAAGCGATCTCGGCGCGCAGCCGCTGTGCCAGTGCCCGGCAGGCTGCGATCGCCGCGCCGCGGACCGGGTTGCGAGCCGGCGAGGGCCACAGGAGGGAGACCGCCAGGACCGAGACCGCGCCCGCCATGCCCCAGCCGATCACCCGGTCGGGGATCGAGGAGACGGGGCCGGGCAGCGAGACGGGGAGGATGAACGCCAGCAGCAGGGAGGTGGTGGCGCCGGCAAGAACCGAGCTGACCACGCCGGAGAACAACACCACGAAGGCGACGATCGCCGTCGACACGGCCGCCACCCAGGTCGACCGCGAGGCCAGCGTGCCCAGGCAGATCAGCGCCGCGCAGGCGACCACGAGCGAGCTCTGAGCGAGCACCCGGCCGCGGAGCGAGCCGCTGAAGTCGACCAGCAGCAGCATCGCGAAGGACCCGAACGCGGCAAACGTGGCCACGATCGGGTTGCCGATCACGGCGTCGCCGATCGCGAACATCGTCGGCATGATCAGCGCCGTGCGAGTGGCCCGCCGCAGCGCGGCCAGCCCTGGATCGTGCGCGCGCAGCCACTCCCAGCCGGCCGGCGGCCGGCGACGAGGTGCGGTTGATGCCGGCGCGCTCACCGTTCCGATTCCCATGGCCCGAACCGGAACCTTAGTGGTGAGACGGCTTAGCATCGAAGCTATGACGGACGGTGACGCCAACGACGAGTTCTACGGGTTCCGGCCCGTGGTGGCGTTCGACCTGAGCTTCGATGCGCTGCTCGGGCTGGAGCTGGTGAGCGGCAAACTCGGGGACGGGAAAGTCGTGCGCGCGCGGCTGGCCGTCCGACCCGAGCTACTGAACCCGGACGGCGTCCTGCCCGGCGGGGTGCTCGCCGCCGTGGCCGAGGCCCTGGCCTCCCGGGCACGGCACTGGCGGTGATTCCCCGCGGGATGATGGCTCAGGGACTGTCCAACGATACGACCTCGACGCGGGAGGTCAGCGCCGGAATGCTGCACGCCGTGGCCACCGTCGTCAGCCGCGCCGACGATGCCTGGTTGTGGGCGGTTGAGATGCGCGACGACGAAGCCAACGGGCCGGCGGTCGGCGGTCTGGAGGTGCGCGGTGACTCATGCGCCGCCTCCTACTGGCATCAGCACGAGAAGACCAAACGCTCGATGCGGGGCGAGTGGTTCGTCACCGGCGATCGCTACGAGCGTCTCGCGGACGGTGCCTACGCCTACGTCGGCCGGCTGGACGACATGCTCAAGGTCGGCGGCCTGTGGGTGTCACCGGTCGACATGGAGCATGTGCTGATGGAGCATCCCAAGGTCGTCGGCGTGGGCGTGGTCGCAGTGACCGTCGCCGAGGCCAGCCGGATCGCGGCGTTCGTGGACATCGACGGCGCCGGCGACGACGCGCTGGCCGACGACCTTCGCGAGTTCTGCAAGCAGCGGATGCGCCGCTATGAGTATCCGCACATCGTGCACTTCGTCGAGGAGCTGCCACGCACGCTGACGGGGAAGGTCCAGCGCTCGCGCGGCGGGCGGCGTTGGGTACCGCCGCACCACGCTGAGCCCAGTCCGGTTGCGTGGTCGCGCCGGTCTCGGAAATGGACTGCCGTGGCACTCCCGCCAGCGGTGACACCTATAACCAGGGGCAGGTGATCGACGCCAGCTATACGTGTGCAGAGGTCGATTACACGGTGGTCGTGGTCGCCAAGCTGGTGGATGTCAGCGTCTCGATCACCGGTTCGGGCAAGGCGGCGGATGGCGCGTGGTTCTCGAGGCGGTCCGGATCTCGAACGCGGGTCCGGCCGCCGCGACCGGCGTGCTCTCGGGGTGCTGGTGGGGCGCGGGTCGACGGCGACCGGCACGGATGGTGGGAGCCGGGTGGGGTCGGTGACTATTGGACCACGCCGTCGATCGGCGGCCGGCGCGAGTGTGACCTACCCGGTGAGGCTCAAGGTTGCCGCGGGCGGCGCGGGGGCGTGCTGATCGCCGCTGCCGCGGCCTCGACGCAGGTCAAGGACCTCGACTACGCCACCAACGCTGCCGGCGTGATCGGGACGCTCGGCGCGACCAGCGGCCCCACCGCCCAGGCCGCCGCCCGGACACGAGCCCATAACCCACTCGCGATCGGCGAGCGACTCGCACACCACCCACTCTGGGAACACTCGGCCGCCCA
This sequence comes from Solirubrobacteraceae bacterium, assembly GCA_050999585.1. Taxonomy (GTDB): domain Bacteria; phylum Actinomycetota; class Thermoleophilia; order Solirubrobacterales; family Solirubrobacteraceae; genus Palsa-465. The sequence continues at coordinate 3,365 of JBPCPC010000302.1, forward strand.
CGGTCGCGGCGGCCGGTGAGCGATCCGTTTTGCCTGGCGGCCGACGCTACGCCAGCGGCGCCACGAACGCTGTGATCGCCTCCAGCACGGCGTCGGTCTGCTCCAGGTGCGGGCTGTGCCCGCCCGCCAGCACGAGCCGTGAGCTCGGTCCACGCACGGCGTTGGTGATCCGCTGCACCTGTTCAAGCGTGCCGTAGGCATCGTCCTGCCCCTGGATGATCAGCGCCGGCGCGGTCACACCGCGCGCGTCGGCGCTCAGGTCCCAGGCACGGAACGCGGGGTCAAGCCATACGTCGCACCAGCCCCAAAACGCGGCGTCGGGATCGTCGTGATGGCGCGCGAGCCGCTCGCGCAGCCCGTCGTCCAGGTAGCTACGCCGCGTCTGCTCGATCGCGTCGACGCAGATCTGCTCGACGAACACGTGTGCGGCCAGCAGTACCAGACCGGTTACCGGGTAGTGTCCGGCGTGAATCAGCGCGATCGACCCCCCGTCGCTGTGGCCGACGAGGATCGGGTCGGCGGCGTCGAACGGCTCGAGCACCGCAGGCAGCACGTCGAGCGCCTCCTCATGGAAGAACGCCGGGGTCCGCGGAGCCGGGGGTGGCGCCGATCCCCCGGGACCGAAGCGCGAGAACGCGATCACGCGCCGGCCGGTCGCGCCGGCGAGCCGCTCTGGGAAGTCCCGCCACAGCCCGACCGAGCCGAGTCCCTCGTGCCCCAGCACCAGCGGCCGGCGGGTGGGGTCGCCGGGCAGCTCGAGCGTCTCCAGGCGGCGTCCGTGGACGTTAATTGCGTTCACCGAGCACAAGCTCTATGTGTCCGGCTGATCAAAGGCTCGGAACCGCGGGACCGATGCCAGCTTCAGCGCTCGGCGGCTGAGCGCTGCGCCAGTCGCTCACGCTGGGGCTGCACCGTGTACCGGGGATCGCGCGCTGATTCCATGCCGCCGGCGAAGATCCCGAAGCGAGTCAGCGCCGAACCGGCCAGCAGCGCGGCCCCGGCCAGCGCGCCCCCCGTGCGGCTGCGGCCGGCCAGCCCAGCTGCGCCGGCCACGCCAGCCAGGGTC
>JBPCPC010000003.1:0-39508 GCA_050999585.1 Solirubrobacteraceae bacterium
TGCGCCGCGGCGCCGCGACCCACCGGTACGGCCGAGCGGCGGCAACAGCCGTTGCGCCAGGCGCCGGGCGTCGCGGCGCAGCGCGGGATCGGTGGCGACGGCGAGATCGGCCAGCAGCGCGACCGCGGCATCGCCGTCGCGGGCCAGCTGGGCGGCGAATGCCGTCGCGTCCAACCGGCCCACCTCGGGCGAGACCTCATCGAACCCCGTATGCGCTGAGGCCAGCTGCCGCCGGGCGAGCGTGCGCCGGGCACTGTCCTGCACGCGCCGGCGGGTCTGCTCAGGGCTCAGCGCGCCGCGTCCACCGGCGGGCGGCCGGCCGGCGCGGCGCCGGGTCTCCCCGACGCCGGCTCGGGCGTGGCGGCCAGCGCCTGCTCGAGCAGCTCGGCGATCACCTCCTCGGCGGTGCGGTCCTGGTCCTCATGGACCCGGATCCGTCCCGATAGCGCCGCCACCGCGGCGTCGAGCAGCCCATCGCGCTCCAGCGGCACCTGGCTGCGGACACGCTCCAGCCCGCGCGCTAGCCGGACCATGTCGATCGCGCCGCGCACGGAAGCCCCGCTGCGTACCGCCGGGTGGCTGCGGGTGCCACGCGTCACCGTCACGGCTACGCCCACGAGCGGCTCGTCGGCAGCGACGATCTGACGGCGCACGACCTCGCGCTCGCCGTCCTCGTCGAGGTAGCCGATCGCCACCCGGCACATCCGGTCGGCGATCGCCTGGCTGACGCGTGCGGTGCCGATCGTGTCAAACGGGTTCATCGCCGCCACCAACACGAATCCGTCGGCGGCGGCGATCCGCCCGAGCCGCGGCACCACCAGCTCACGCTCGGCCATCGCCGTGATCAGGACATTGAGCGTCTCCTCGGGGATCCGGTTGAGTTCCTCGAGGTACAGCAGCGAACCGCTGCGCAGCGCGGTGGCCAGTGGTCCGTCGAGCCACGCCTCGGTGCGGTAGCCGCCGTCGAGCACCAGCGCCGGGTCGTGATGGCCGATCAGCCGCGCTGGGGTCAGCTCGGCGTTGCCCTCCACGAACTCCATCCCGCGCCCGGAGGCCTGTGCGATCGCCCGCAGCAGGGTGGACTTCCCGGTCCCGGGAGGGCCGTCGAGCACCACATGACAGCCCTCCTGGAGCGCGGCGGCGACGACCTCCGCCTGGCGGCGGAGGCCGACGACCAGTTCATCGAGCGGGCCTGGCAGCGGCCCGCTACTAGTGCTCGTGGATGACGACGCCGCGGATGTTCTCGCCGGCCTCGAGGTCGGCGTAGCCCTGGTTGATGTCCTCGAGCTTGTACTGCTCGGTGACGAGCTCGTCGAGCTTGAGCTTGCCCGAGCGATACAGGGCGAGCATCTTCTTGATGTCCTGGGTCGGATTGCAGTCTCCGAACAGGGATCCCCTGATCTGCTTGCGGTACAGCGTGACGTCGGTGCCCGACCAGTGGATCGTCATCGCCTCGGGATGGGCCAGGCCGGTGAGTACGACGATGCCCCCCTTACGGATCGACTGGATCGCCTCCTGCACCACCGGCTCCGCGACCACGTCGACGGTTACGATCGCCACGTCGGCACCGACCCCTTGGGTCAGCTCCTTGGCCAGCTCGATCGCCTCGGCGCCGCTCTGGACGGAGTGCGTGGCGCCCATCTCCTGGGCGAACTCGCGCTTGCGGGCCAACGGATCGACGGCGATGATGTTGGTCGCGCCCGCGTGGGAGGCTCCCTGTACCGCGTTGGCGCCGATGCCGCCGATCCCGTAGACGACCACAGTGTCGCCGATCTGGGTGTTGCCGGTATTGACCGCCGAGCCCCAGCCGGTGGGGACTCCGCAACCGCACAGCACCGCGACCTCGAGCGGGAGGTCGTCATCGATCTTGACCGCCGACGTCTCCGAGATCGTCGCGTACTGCGAGAACGTGCCCAGCATGCACATCGCTCCGGCGCTCTGGCCATCGATCGTGAACGGATAGCTCCCGTCGGGCAGACACCCCACGAGGATCGTGGCCCCGAGATCACAGATGCTCTGCTGACCCGACGCGCACCAGCGGCAGTGGCCGCAGGACGGGATGAACGCGCAGACCACATGGTCGCCCGCGCTGACGCGCGAGACGCCCGGCCCGACCTTCTCGACGATCCCCGCGCCCTCGTGCCCGCCGATGTAGGGCAGCGCCACCGGCAGATCGCCGGTCATCAGATGCATGTCGGAATGGCACAATCCGGCGGCCACGTAGCGGATCAGGATCTCGTTCTGCTTCGGTTCGCGGACGTCGACATCCATGATCTCCCAAGGTTGGTTGACCCCGGTCAGCACGGCAGCTTTGGTTTTCACTGATCCCTCTCCTCGTCGGGCTTTCAGGTTGAGCTTCAGCTTATGGAATGCGCGCTGTCAGGGTGTCGCCCGTTGACGCCACCGAAGAGCTGGCCGGGCGGAACCACGCTCAGCGCGCCGGACGCGCTCGCCGGCCATCACGACGTCCTGCGCTCCACCGCCCCCGCAAACGCGCGCGTTGACCGAACCCCCGCCGACTACTGGAATGCCGCCGGCGTACCCCGGCCGTTCTGAGTCGTAGACTGAGCGCGCTACCACGCCGCGAACCGACTACTGGGGGGAATCGCATGGGACTAAGACGTAGGCTGACCGCAGTGACTTTGACGTTCGGACTCGTTGCGACCGGTGCGACCATCGGCGCTGGGCCGGCGGTCAGCAAATCGGTCCGTACGCCTTCGTGCACGAAGCAGGCGCTCAGTGCTGCCCTGCACCGCGGATCGAGGGACGTCCGGCAGGGCCAAATTGATCGTCGTGCCTATGGCTGCGCCAACAGCTATGCGTACGCCGGCGTGACCGTCGGTCCCAAAGCGAACCAGGTCGAAGTGACGGTCCTGTTTCACGCGACCAACGGCCGGTGGAAGATCGTGTCGCGCGCCACGCCATGTAAAAAGCATCTCGTGCCCCGTGCGATTTATAAAGCGGCTTGTCTCAGTAACTGAGCGCCGCTCGCTTCAGAGCACACCGACGCGCCCCCCGTCAGCAGTGGCGTGCCGATAGCCTCGGCACGTGCTGTTGACGATTTCGACGACGCAGCGACCGGCGACAGATCTCGTCGGCCGCGACATCGACGCCTACCGCAGATACATTAGGCCCGTCAACGGCATCGACGACTTGCGCCTGGCCCCGTTTCATGGGCTTGCTGCCGAAACCGGTGTATTCGTCGACCTCGACCACGCCTGGCACGTTGAGCTCTGCGATCGGCTCGTCGCCTCAGACACCGACTGGTTCACACCCACCAAACGACTCATCGTCGACACCACCGACCCCGGGAGCCAGTCCGCCGGCGTCGCCTGGTGGGAGCCGCTCACCGCAGGCGGAGGTGAGGGCATGGTCGTCAAGCCGATGAGCTTTGTCGCCAACGGCCGCAAGGGCCTGGCGCAGCCCGGCATCAAATGCCGCGGACCAGACGAGTGCGCGTTCGGCGTGCTCGCGATCAAGAGCGAGCCCGTCGACCTCAGACTCTGAGGGGCGAAGGGCGTACCGTGCGGATCATGGCGCGCTGGATGGTGCTGCTGATCGTCTTGGGCGCACTGGCGTCACGCGGGTCAGCGTTGGCGGCTTCGCCGATGGATCCCCCGGGCGCGACGTGCGGGGACCCCGCGGGCATGACGCTTGCCCACAGCGGGCTCGGGCGCGTCTATGTGGTGGGGCACTGGGCTTACGGCTGTGTGGACGGCGCCGAGCGGCTGGTGCGGCTCGGCAGTGACGGCGTGTGCCCAGGGTTTGCGCACTTCGGACCGGTGGCGGTTACGGGCGAGGTTGCGGCCTACGCTTCGCGAACCTGCGGAGTGGATACGGCGATCACGGTTGTGATCGTGCGCCGGCTCTCTGACGGGCGTGTGATCAGCTCAGACAGCGCGACCGACGTCTCCACCGGACCCGAATCCTTTCAGTCAGTCGGCTCGATCGTGGTGCGCAGCGGCGGCGCGGTCGCGTGGATCGGCTCGTCAGACTCGATCGCCACCCATCACCGCCTCACGGAGGTGCTCGAGCACTCCGGCGGCTCGGTCCGCCGTTTGGATCAGGGATCGGCGATCCAGGCGGGGTCGTTGAGGCTGCGGGGCTCGACGTTGACCTGGCAGCATGGCCTGACGCGTCGGTCCGCCGCTCTGAACCGCTGAGCGATCGAGCGGAGTAGCGTTTCGTGATCAGGTGCTGGAAGCCGATCGGCCAGCCTTGACGATTGTGGTCACGGCCTCCAGTGCGGACACGTCCTCCATCGCGCTGATGTCACCCGCGGGGGATCCCTGCACCACGACATCACGCAGCACGCGGCGCATGATCTTGCCGGTGCGCGTCTTGGGCATCGCCGGGGTCACGTAGACGTGGTCAAGTTGCGCGTACCCCCCGATCTGCTCCACCACGGAGCGTCGTGCCTCCGCGCTCACCGTCGCCGCGTCGGCCGAGCCCCGTACGGTGATGAACGCGACGGGCACGGTGCCCTTGGTGGAGTGAGGGATCCCGACCACTGCGGCCTCGGTCACGTCCGCATGGGAAGCGACGATGGCCTCGATCTCCATCGTCGAGATCCGGTGTGCGGCGATGTTGATGACGTCATCGGCACGGCCCAGGACCCACAGGTGGCCGTCGGTGTCCACCACCGCCTCGTCCCAGGTCGCGTAGCAGCCCGGGAACCGCTCGAAGTACGTGCTCAGGTAACGATCATGGTCGCCCCACACGGTATACGCGAGGGTCGGGAACGGCCGGGTCATCACGAGGTTACCCTTGACGCCGGCGGGCACGGGATCGCCGCCGTCTGAGAGCACCGCGTACTCGTGGCCGGGGACCGGCGTGCCGACGGACCCGGCCTTCAGGTCGTCAACCCCGTAGATCGGGTAGGTCCAGGTGGACCCCGTCTCGGTCTGTCCGTAGGCGTTGATCACCGGAACCCGGCCCCCGAGGTGCTCGGTCGTCCACATGAAGGTGTCGCCGTCCAGCGGCTCGCCCTGCACCGTCACCAGCCGCAGGTCCGGGAGTGGATGCGCCGCGGCGAGATCGTCGCCGAAGCTGCGCAGCATCCGCAGAACCGTCGGCGCGGCCAGCACCTTGGTCACCCGGTGCCGTTCGCAGAATTCGTAGAACCGTGCGGTGCTCGGAGCGTTCAGCGCGCCCTCGTAGCAGGCGATCGTCATCCCCTGGGCCAGCCCGACCACCACCGCCTGGATCGGGAAGGTCCGCCAGCCAACGTCGGCGGCGACCCAGTACACGTCGTCGACCTCGGGGCCGACCTGCCAGCGGACGTTCGCCCAGGTTCCCACCAGAAAGCCGCCGACGCTGTGTACGACGCCCTTGGGCTTGGACTCGGTGCCGCTGGTGAAGATCAGGAAGGCGGGATCGCTCGAGTCCAGCGCCTCGAGCGGAGCGCTTTCGGACTGCTCGTCGAGCAGTTCACGGTAGGTCACCTCATCCGCCTTCAGCGCGACGCCCCGGCCGGTCCGGTCCACGACGATCACGTGCTCGACCGTGGGCGCGTGGCGACGGGCCGCTCGGAGATTGTCGAGCAACTCCACCAGCCGGCCCCGCCGGTAGCTGGCGTCCGCGACGATCACCGCCTTGGCCTCGGCCACGCTCAGGCGGGAGGCCACGGCATCCGCTCCGAACCCGGAGAAGAGCACGGTGTAGATCGCCCCGATCCGGTTACACGCCTGAATCGCGACAAACGCCTCGACCAGGTTGGGCATGTAGATCCCCACCACGTCACCCTTGGCAATCCCGAGCTGCCGCAGGCCCGCGGCCAGTCTCCCGACGTCGTGCGCCAGCTCTCGGTAGGTGACCGTGCGGACCTCCCCCGGCTCACCCTCCCAGATCACGGCGGCCCTGTCCGCGCTGGCCGGATCCTCGGCCCATCGATCGACGCAGTTCTCGGCCACGTTGATCTGACCACCGTCGAAGTACCGGCAATCGCCGAACCCCCCGGTTCGGAGGGTGTGCCAGGGTGTGATCCACCGCTGCTGAGCAGCCGCCCACGCCCAGTAGTCGTCCGGATCGGACTCATGCAGGGCACGGGCGGCCGTCGCCGCGTCCAAGTGCGCCGCCGACCTCCACTGCTCCGGGAGGGGCGAGAGCGGTGCGGAGATGAGCTCAGTGAGGCTGTCGGACACGGCGATGCTCCTTTACTCGGTTTCGCCGGCGCGAGCCAGAGTGTCGCGGGCGACCCGCAGCATCGGCTCGTCCACCATCGCGCCATCGACGACGATCACGCCGCGTCCGGCGTCGGCGGCCCGTTGCGCCTCGGTGAGCAGCGCGCGGGCCGCAGCCACCTCCTCGTCGGACGGCGTGAAGGCCTCCCGGGCGAGTGCCACCTGGGCGGGGTGGATGCAGAGCTTCCCGCGGTAGCCGAGCGCCCGTCCCCGGGCGGCGTCGACGCGAAACGCATCGGTGTCGTGGATGTCGACCACGACCTGGTCGATGGCCAGGACGCCGGCCACCCGGCAGGCAAGGGCCACTCGCGAGCGCGCGTAGAGGACCTCCTCTGAGCCCGCGCTGCGCACGCCGCCGAGATCGGCGACGTAGTCCTCCGCGCCGAAGTAAGCGGCGGTCACCGGACCGCCGAGCAAGCCGCGAACGTCGAGCACCCCGCGGGCGGTCTCGAGACCGGCGATCACCGGCAGGCCGGATCGGCCGGCACGGTGCAGCGCGCCTGTCACCCGATCGAGCTGCTCGCGGTGCTCCAGCTTGGGGACCATGACCCCGGCCAGGCCTCCTGGCAGCGCGTCGACGTCCGGGTCGAACCAAAGCGTATCGGGGCCGTTGACGCGGACGTAGGTCGGCAGGTCGGGGGCATCGGCGAGCAGGTCACCGACGAGGGCTCCGAGCGCCGCGCGGGCGCTGTCCTTATGCGCCGACGGGACGGCGTCCTCGAGGTCGACGACGACAGCGTCGGGACGGCTGCGCGGGAGCTTGGCCACGAGGTCCGGGCGGCCGGCGGGAGCGAACAGGAGGTTGCGCATCACTGCGGACGGCGGCGAATGAGCGCCGTGCGCTCGCAGCGGGCCGTGAGCTCGTCTCGCTGGTTGTAACCCCGGTGCTCGAAGGTGACGATCCCCTGGTCGGGCCGCGAACGCGATCCGCGGGCGGCGAGCACGGTGCTCTCCACGTGCAGGGTGTCGCCGTGGAACATCGGCGCCGGGAACTCGATCGCGCCGAACCCGAGATTGGCCACCGTGGTGCCGAGCGTGAGCTCATAGACGCTCAGTCCCACGACCATCGCGAGCGTCATCATGCTGTTGACCAAGCGCTGGCCGAACTCGCTCTCGGCCGCGAACTGAGCGTCCAGGTGCAGCGGTTGCGGGTTCATGGTGAGCGTGGAGAACAACGTGTTGTCGCCCTCGGTGATCGTGCGCGTGATCGCGTGGCGCACGACCAGACCTTCGGGGAGGTCCTCCAACCAGCGCCCGGTCGCCGGCCGTTCGGTCATACCGGAAAGGCTCCGTGGTGGCGGTGCGGCGTCGAGCGCCGCCAGTCGTCGGCGGCGGCGAGGCGCGCGCACAGCTCGGCACGCAGGTCGACGGGGTCCACGACCGCTTCGATCATCAGCTCGGAGGCGACACGGATCGCGTCCAGCTCCTCGTCGATCTTGACCTTGCGCTCGCTGACGAACGCCTCCCGCTCCTGTTCGTCCTCGATCTCTTCGATCTTGTTGGACCACACCGCATTCACCGCCGCCTCGGCGGCCATCGCCCCGATCTGCGCCCCCGCGAGAGCGATCGTGGCGCGCGGCTCAAAGCCAGGGGCTGACATCGCGTAGTAGCCGGCGGCGTACGCCTTGCGCAGAACCACGCAGAAGCGCGGGACATCGGCGCTGGACATCGCCGCGATCATCTTCGCCCCGTGACGGATGATGCCGGCGCGCTCCACGCGCGAGCCGATCATGAACCCGGGGAGGTCGGCGAGGAAGATGAGCGGGAGGTTGAACGCGTCGCACAGCGAGATGAAGCGGGCGGCCTTGTCGGCGGAGTCGACATGGATCGCGCCGGAGCGGACCATCGGCTGGTTGGCGACGAGGCCGACCGCGCGGCCGTCGATCCGGGCGAAGCCGACGACCATCTCCGCCGCCCAGAGCGCCTTGATCTCCAGCAGGCTGCCCTCATCGATGACACGACGAATGACCTCGTGAACGTCATAGGCCGAGCGGTGGCTGGTGGGCAGCACCCCGTCCCAGTCCGTTGCCTGCGGTTCGGTCGGCGCGGTGCGCCCCGGCCGCTGGTCATAGTGGGCGGGGAGGTAACTGAGGAAGTTGCGGGCGCCGGCGATCGCGGCGGCGTCGTCTCCGAACAGCGCGTCGCCGCAGCCGGAGACCGTGCAGTGCATGCGAGCCCCCCCCATCTCCTCCAGGGTGACGATCTCCCCCGTCGCCTTGGCGGCGATGCGCGGGGAGGCGAGGAACATCGAAGCGTTGCCCTCCACCATCCCGACCCAGTCGCAGAACGCCGGCATGTAGGCCCCGCCCGCGGCCGAGGGTCCAAACAGGCAGCACACCTGCGGCACGCGGCCGGAGAGCCGCACCTGGAGGTGGAAGATCCGCGCGGCTCCCCGCGGCCCGGGATGGAAGCCGAGGGCGTCGGTCAAGCGCCCGCCTGCCGAATCAACGAGGAACACCACGGGCAGCAGGTCCCGGTCGGCCAGTTCGAGGATGCGGATCTGCTTCTCGACCGTCCGGCGTCCCCACGAGCCGGCCTTCACCGAGGGGTCATGGGCGATGATCGCCACCGAGCGGCCATCAATCATCCCGGTTCCCGTGAGCACGCCGTCCGCGCGCAGTCGCTCGTCGGAGGCGCTGGCGAGCACGCCGTCTTCGCAGAAGGAGCCGGCGTCGAGCAGCAGGGCCAGGCGCTCGCGCACGGGCAGCTTGGTCCCCAGCCGCGCCGGGTCGCCGGGGGCGCGGGCCGCCTGCAGCTCGTCGGCGAGGCGCTCGCGCGCGGTACGGACGGGGGCCGTGCTGCTCACAGATCCATCCGCTTGGCGAGGATCTCGAGCTGGACCTCGTCGGTCCCCCCGCCGATGCGCAGGATCCGGGCGTCGCGGTAGTGCATCGCCACCCGCGTCTCCTCCATGAAGCCGTAGCCGCCGAAGATCTGGACCGCGCCGTCAACGACCGTGTTGGCCACGCGCGCCGCCAGGAGCTTGGCCATCGCGACTGTGGTGGCCGCGTCGGGGTGGCCCTGGTCGCAGCGCTCGGCGGCCTGGTAGGTCAGCAGCCGGGCGGCGGCGATGTCGGTGGCCATCTCGCCCAGCCGGTGGCTGATCGCCTGACGGCGGCCGATCGGGGCGCCGAAGGCGTTGCGCTCGCGGGCGTACTGCACCGCGTCGTTCAGCGCGGCCTGCGCCAGGCCGACGCCCATCCCGGCGAGCGATACCCGCTCGGCTTCAAAACACTCCATGATCTGCTGGAAGGCCTGCCCCTGAACGCCGAGGACGCAATCGGTGGCGATGCTCACATCCTCGAGGACGATCTCACGGGTGTCAGAGGCGTGCCAGCCCATCTTCTGAAGCGGTGCCCCGAGCGTCAGACCCGGCGCGTCCCGCTCCACGATGAACGTCGTGATGCCCTGATGCCGGGACTCGCCGCCGTCGGTGCGCGCCGCGATGATCAGCAGGTCGGCGAGGCCGGCGTTGGTGATGAACATCTTTGCCCCGCTCAGCAGCCAGTCCTCGCCGTCGGGTCGGGCCCGGGTCCGGATCCCGGCCACATCGGACCCTGCGCCGGGCTCGGTGACGGCGATCGCGGCGACCGCCTCGCCGCGGAGCACCGGCTCCAGGAAGCGCCGGCGCTGCTCGGGGGTGCCGAAGCGCGCGAGATGCGGGGCGGCCATGTAAGCGCTCACCAGTGGCGTGATCGCGACGCCGCCGGAGGCGTGGGCGAGCGCTTCGGAGAGGATCGCGAGGGCGAGCACGCCGCCGCCGGTGCCACCGTGCTCCTCGGGGTGGCCGAGGCCGAGCAGGCCGGCGGCCGCGAGCTTGCGCCACAGCTCGGGAGGGAATGTGCCGTCGCGCTCGGCGGCCGGAACGAGCGGCATGACTTCTCGTTGCACGAAGGTCCGGCAGACCTCGCTCAGGTCACGGTGGTCATCGTCGAGCTCGAAGCTCGGCGGGGACTCGTGGGTGGTGGTGATCGTCATGGCGAGGTCCTCTCCAGAGTAATGACCGACCGATCGTCAGACTCTAGACCGACCGGTCGGACGGGAGCGTACTTTATGCTCGCGCGATGAGCACGACGATCGAGCAGCGCCAGGAAGTCCGTCGCCGCGAGCTGCTCGACGCCGCCGCCGCGCTCTACGCCGAGCGGGGTTACCGGGCGACGTCGATGAACGACCTCGCCGGCCGCGTGGGCCTGAGCAAGCCGGCCCTCTATCACTACGTGCGCAGCAAACAGGACCTGCTCGTCGAGCTCTACGAGGAGGTCCTGCGGGCGAGCACCGACTCCGTCGCAGCGATCGAGGCGGCCACGCCACGGGCGATCGACGCCCTGCGCGAGGTGATCGTGCAGCGGGTGGCCTACACCTGCGAGCATCAGCCGCTGCTGCGCGTCTTCTTTGAGGAGGAGGCGGGTCTACCTCGCTCGGCCCTCGAAGACGTGCTGCGGGCGCGGCGCCGCTACGAGGACGCGGTCATCGCCATCGCCCTGCGCGCCGCCGAGGACGGGTCGCTGGAGATTGCCGTCGCGCCTCGGATCTACGTCAACGCGCTGCTCGGCGCGGCGAACTGGGTGTACAAGTGGTTCGACCCCGCCGGGCGGCTTGGACCCCGGGCGCTCGGGGAGGAGATCGCCGCAGCGCTGCTCGGCTCGGCTTCAAGTCACCGGTCGCCGCCGGCGGCATGATCACATGGCGGCGGTTTCGCGAAGAGAGAAGCGGCGTGGATGGCATCAGCTTTTGGCTGCTCGCGGCGATGCGCTCGAACTACGCGGCGGCCGGCGGCCGCCGGATCACGTCGACCGGCACCGCAGCGTCGGTGTGCCCTTCCCGTCGGCAGACGGCATGCAGCATGTGACAAACCTGGAGTGCCTTTGTCACAACCGCAGGGATGGGCGCGCGTCTGGTGACAGATCCAATCGAGTTCGGTTGATTTGTCGTGGCGCAGGCGGCGGGCCCGCTTGCAACGCCTCGGCGGGCCCCGTCATGAGCGGCGAGGGCGAGTCGCCGGCGTCGTGGGTTTGGCCTTGGCCGCCGTCCGCTTCAACCGTCTGATCACGTACCGGACGAAGGCGACGCCGAGTTCCCGCTCCGCCGTCCCGACCAGCGCGAGGACAACCGTGGCGGCAGCCGCGCTGACCGTGACGGTAGATGACTGTTCAGAGGCGAATGCGAGCGCCGGCATCCGGTCGAGGTCGCCAATGTCTAGGTTCTGGGGGCTGCCAGACTTTAACCAGTGGCAGCATGGCGAAGGATCTCGAGCTGCATCGGTCGTGCCGCGGGCGTTGCCTGCATAGTGATGATCTGCGGCGCGTGCAGCTCGTCGCATCGTTCCGCTTCCAGAACCAAGGCGAGCCGGCCATCCGTGCGGCCGCTCACGACCTCCGCTCGCGCTGCTCGGTCGCCGCGTCCGGTCCCCCGGCCCCGGGCGGCGCGTCTGATCGCGGTTCTCCCGTCGGCGCGCCGGCCGGGCCTGTTGAACTGGACGCCGGCGGTCGCGGTGGGAGGGCAGGCCGCGGTATGGATCTCGCGGGTCAAGGCGTTTCACGAAGCTGGGTTCACGATCACGCTGCTGCGCTTCGACCAGCGTTTGGTCACGCTCGCCCTGCATGCCGGCGGATCGCAGCCGGGTGGGTCCGGCTGGCGTTACGGAGATGCGATCGCTGTGGCAGAGAGGCGGGGCGTGGTCGCCGCGTTCAACAGCGCGTTTCAGGAGAGCTACGGGGCGGGTGGATTTGAGCAGGATGGTCGCGTCGGTTGGCCGCTGCGCCGGGGGACCGCATCAGTGGTGATCTATCGCGACGGGTTTGCCGACATCGGTCGCTGGCACCAGACCATACCTGCGGCCGGGCGCCCGGTGGCGGCCGTCAGACAGAACCTTGGCTTGCTGATAGACGGCGGGCGTATACCGCCGAATGTCGACACGTGCGTCAAGGTGTGTTGGGGCGATCCGCTGCACGAACAACCGATCGTCGCCCGCTCGGCACTCGGAATCACTCCCGGCGGCGATCTGGTCTGGGCGGCGGGCCACAATCTCTCCGTCCGCGCCCTGGCAGAGGCGCTCGCCGGCAAGGGTGTCATCCGCGCCATGGAGCTCGACATCAATCCCAGGTGGGTGGCGGGCTATCTCTACGAGCATCCGCGACGCGACCTGGCCCCGGTACCGATCCCACTCGTGCCCGGACAGACGGGGGTCCCAGGCCAGTTCCTCGCCCCGTACTTTCGCGACTTCTTCACCGTCATCCGGTCACACTGACAATCGCGCATCGCGGCCAGCGGTCCGGTGCCCCAAAGCTGACACGTTCCACACGCTGAAGTAGTTGCTCATGATCAACTCGTCGGGAAGGTTGTTCTTGTCGTACTCGCCGTCGTAACGGCCGCGGAGGACCGTGGAGCCATGGTGGTCGATGACTTCGACGGGCTCGATCGTCACCCTGTCGCCGACCATCTCGGCGGCGACCCAGCCGCGGATGGCCTGGTGACCCCCGAGCTCGCGGTGGTTGTCGTTGACCAGCGCATCGGCGGCGAAGGTCGCGACGATCGCGTCGATGTCGAACCTGTTCACGGCATTGATGTGGTCGGCGACGATGCCTCGAGGTTCGCTGGTGACCGGGCATGGCGTTCTCCTTGTCGGTCGGCGGCGGTCGTCGATCGGCGACCACGACAAGCCTGCGGCCTTCGGTTACCGGAGGGTCAAGAGTCGGACGCTCGCTTGACCTTCCCCCACGGGGAGGCTCGATATTTGATCCGTGGGCTCCAAGGTCACGATCGGAGACTTCTCCCGCGCCACGCATCTCAGCGTCAAGACGCTGCGCCACTACCACGACGGGGGATTGCTGGAGCCCAGCGAGATCAACCCCGACAACGGCTACCGCTACTAGGCAGAGCAGCAGATCGCGCTGGCCCAGGTAATCCGCCGGCTCCGGAGCCCGCAGATGCCGGTTTCGCAGGTGAAGGCCGTCCTCTCGACATCGGACGTCGGACGCCGGGGAGCGCAACCGGCTGATCGTCGAGCATCCGCTCTGACCCAGCCAAAGCTCGCGCCCGGCCTTAGCCATAGCGAACGCCTGTCACGCGTCGCGGGCGTCTGCTCGTTCGCCTGCGGATCTGACCTGGCGTGCAATGAAGTTGCTTGTCGTCCACTATAGTGCGTTCCGGTCAGGCTTCTCATGTTTGGCGTCGACGAGCTCGGATCTGTCAACCTGCGCATCGCCCGAGTCATGCGCGCGCGCCGGTATGTCTCCGGTGCGACGCTCGGCGAGCTCGCGCGAGCGTCAGGGCTGTCAAAGACGATCCTCAGCCGGATTGAGAACGGGCACGGCAACCCGTCGGTCGAGACGCTGTTTCGCATCGCTCGTGCGCTGGGGCTGCCGCTCTCGGCGCTGCTGGCTGAGGACGAGGCGCCCCGGGCCCGGGTGATCCGCGCCCGCTCCGGGCCAGAGCTGCACGCGGACTCGGGGATGGCGGCGTGGCTGGTGCATGCGCAGGCGCGCGGACATCATGCCGAGCTGTATGAGCTTGAGTTGCCTGCCGGGACCGAGCAGCGCACCGCGGGCCATCTGCCCGGCACCGAGGAGCTGGTGATCTGTCTGAAGGGCCGCATTCGCGTCGGGCCCGTGGGTGAGGAGGTCGAGCTGTGCGCCGGTGACGCTGCCTGGTTTCGCGCCGACGCCGAGCACCGCTACGTGTCCCTGCGTGCCGCTCGCGCTCTGAACTGGATCGTCACACCGGCCGGCGGATGACGCGCGAGGATGCCCAGCCGGTGCTCGCCGGGATCGTCGCCGCGCTCGTCGGCTTCGCCGGCTCGTTCACCATCGTGTTGGCGGGCCTGCACGCTGTTGGAGCCGACCGCAGCCAGGCGTCCTCGGGGCTGCTGGTACTCAGCGTGAGTATGGGGGTGACCGCGATCGTGCTGTGCTGGCGCACGCGGATGCCGCTGAGCATCGCTTGGTCGACTCCGGGTGCGGCCCTGCTGATTGGTGCCGGCCCCGTCCATGGCGGCTACGCAGCGGCGCTCGGCGCGTTTGCCGTGGCCGGCCTGCTGACCGTCGTTGCGGGACTGTGGGGGCCGTTTGAGCGCGCGATCGCCGCCATCCCCGCCCCGCTGGCCAGCGCTCTGCTGGCGGGTGTCCTGGTGCCGGTGTGCCTGTCTCCGGCCCGCTCGGCCGTGGCCCTGCCGGGCCTCACCGCCCCCGTGATCATCACATGGCTGGTGCTGTTACGCGTGGCCCGTCGGCTCGCGGTTCCGGGTGCACTCCTGGCGGCCGCCGTGGCACTCGGGGTCGACGGGCGCCTCGGCGGTGGTGCCTTCACAGACCCGTTGCCGTCGCTCACCGCGGCCGTCCCCCAGCTTGACCTGCGCACGATCGTCAGCGTCGGGCTTCCGCTGTTCCTCGTGACCATGGCCTCGCAGAATCTCGCCGGAATGAGCGTGCTCGCGCTCCACGGCTACCGCCCGCGCCTGGGGCCGGTCCTGACGAGCACCGGAGTCGTCTCGACCGCCATTGCGCCCTTGGGCGGACACGGCATCAACCTCGCCGCGATCACCGCCGCGCTCATGGCCGGCCCGGATGCCGGTCGGCGGCCGGAGCGCCGCTGGATCGCCGGTGCGGCGGGCGGCGCGACCTATCTCGTGCTTGGGCCGGCGGCGGGCCTGGCCACGGCATTGATCGCCACCTCGCCCCCGCTGCTGATCGAGGCCGTCGCCGGCTTGGCCCTGCTGAGCGCACTAAGTGCCGCGCTCGCGGCGGCAACAATCGACCCCGAACGCCGCGACGCCGCGCTGATCACGTTCATCACAACCGCGTCGGGTATCACCGCGCTGGGTCTCAGTGCCCCCTTCTGGGGCCTTGTCGCAGGACTCGTGGTGCTCGCCGTCCAGCGGACCGGGCGTTCGACCACCTAAAGCTCGACGCACTTGCCGTGGCGCCTGGCCTCACCTCGCGAGCACGCCCGACGAAGCCGACATCGGCCGCCGCCGCGCGCGTGACGCGCTTGACCACGGGCGAGCAGCGATGGCAGCCCACGTCAAGCCTTCCCGCGGCGGGCCGCGACCAGCGTGACCATCGATCGTCCCGAGGAGGACGTCAGGGACCGGTACCGCTGCTGGACTGCGCTGGTCGGGCGACGGGGCGCTGGTTTTGTTGAACTCGGTGTGCTGGGGCCGCATCGCGGCGTTGCACAACTAGCATCCGCAGCGAAACCCGCCACCGTCGAAACGCGAGACCTCCGAATGTCCGATCTCAAGGTAGTCGCTGTTCTCAAGGCCAAGCCCGGCACCGAGAGCATCGTGGAAAAGGCCCTAACTGCGCTGGTGCAAGCCACCAGAGCGGAAGCGGGATGCATCAGCTACGAGCTGTTTCGCTCGGAGAGCGATGCGAACACGTTCATCACCATGGAGGCATGGCGGTCCCACGAAGATCTCGACGCTCACATGAGGACCGCGCACATCGCGCAGGCTCTGCAGGTCGCCGGCGACGCCCTCGACGGCGGGCCGGCGATCCATCCGCTCACGCCCGTCAGCTGAGCACATCCGCCCGACGAGCAGGTCTGAGCATCGAGCTCAGCTCACGCCGGTCAAAGACCTACCGACCCGAGCCAAGCTCTTCCTGGTCGCCGTTTGCCTCGCCGCCGCGGGGTTTGCCGTCTGGGTCGCCATCGAGACCTTGGCCACCAAGAGCCTGCCGGCGGCGATCCCGCCGTTGATCGGAATCTACATCGGCGGCGCGGTGCTGCTGATCGCATTACTCACCATCACCCGCGCCATGTTCAGTCTCGGAGCTATTCCGTTCCTCATTGGCCGCGGCGTGCGCCGGCTGCTGACGAGGCGTTGAGCTCCCGCTTGCCCGGGCGATCCTCGGTCTGCACCGTGACTGGACGATCGCCCGCAAGAGCAGCGCCGCTGGCTCCGGATCGAGCTGCGCGACACCCGCGCCGGTCCGTGGCCAAGCCGGGCTCGGCGTGCCTTCTCCGGGCCCTGACAGGCTGCCTTGGTGCTGATCGCTCAGGCCCCATTTGGCAGCGTTAGCAGCTGTAGCCCCATATGCTGCGCGGCGGCGCCTGGCACGGGTGGTTTCAGTGGTTCGTATAGCGGGCGAGCAGGGGAATGAGCGCCTGTGCGTTGGGGCTGCCCCAGCCGGTGACGGGGTCCCAGCCCGGTGCTGCCGCGTAGCCGTTGATCGTGTGGCCGGGGAATGCCGGTGTGTTGTTACCGGTGGTGACGTCGTGGAAGGCCTCGTGATAGGAGGCGCTGCGGCCGATGCGGTAGATCGCGGGGTTGACGAACCCGAGATGACGGCCGGCGTACTGGTCGGCCAAGGCGATCATGCCGGCCAAGATTGGAGCGCTGGCGCTGGTGCCGCCGCTGTTGAGGATCGTGTACGGGCTACCGCCGCCGCTGAGGCCTAGTGCCATGCCGGTGTGCGGTGAGGCATTCGCGGACACGTCCGGCACTCCCCGCATGGCGGCGAAGGGGAGGCCCCATGCGGTCTCACTGTGGTAGGTGCCCGTGGCGTCGACCCGGCAGCTAACCCGAACGCGGGTCCTGATCCTGACCACGTTCGGTCTCGACCAATACATCATCCAAGCGCTCAGAGCCGGCGCATCCGGATTCATCCTCAAGGACACCCGGATCGAGGATCTACTCCACGCCGTGCGAACCGTCGCCGCCGGCGAGGCGTTCCTCTCCCCCGCCGTCACGCGGCAACTCCTCGACCAGGTCGCGCGACGGTTACCCGCCGCGGTAGGCCGGCGCCCCGCGCAGCTCGCCGCGCCCACCGAGCGCGAACTCGCGGTCCTACGGATGCTCGCCGCCGGATTCAGCAACTCCGAGATCGCCTCCGCACTAGTCGTCAGCGAAGCCACCGTCAAGACGCACGTATCGAAGGTCCTCCAGAAGCTGACGCTCCGCGACCGCGTACAGGCCGCGATCTTCGCCTCCGAAAGCGGGCTGATCGAGCCCGGCACGTCGTCGTCCTAAGAAACAGCATTGCTGATAACAAACCAGCTCCCGGCCCTCGAGACAGACGCGCTCTCGGTTCGCCGCGGGCTTCAGCCGTGATCCGTGCAAGACCTGCAACGCCGCGGAAGGCGCGTCTTTCGGCGGCGGAGGCAGAGAGTCGCCTTGATGGACGACCGACAGTCTTGCCCGTGCGGTCAACGGCGATCGCGTGATCGGGTTACGCGCCAAGCGCAACTCCACGACCGGGAAGCGTGCCGTACCGCACCGACGAGACCTCGCCCTAGTTCTGCCGACGGCCGTCACGCTCGCCAGGACACAGGCTCACCGCTCCGCGCAGCATCGATGCAGCCGTCTCTCTGGCGGCTGTCTACCTGCCGTATGACAGCGCTGCTCGACGTCTGCGTCGCTGGTCGTCCACGGCGGAGTTCTCGATCGCGAAGAGCGGCGCGCCCGCAATCGTGGCGGGCGGCAGCCCGAGCCCTCGCTGATGACGAGCGCTGAACGAACCGAACGCGCAGGTTGTTCGTCCCCGCCGTGACCGCCTGGCACAAGGAGCACCAGTCGCAGCGTTGAGACGCTGGCTGCTTGCCCCGCTGACCTACGCGGCCAGGCAGTAGGCGAACACGGTGATGGTCGCAGGGTCGCCGCTCCCGTTGTAGGCATCATACCGCCATCCGTTGGCGCCGCTCTTGCGGCTCAGCTCGGCGTACACGCCGATACTTGACGACTCACCGCCGCCACTGAGGACCACTGAGCCCGCCGGGCACTGGACGAAGGTGCTGCCGTTCGCGGCGTCCGCAAACGCTGGGGTGGTGCTCGAGACCGTCGTGATCGGCCCGAGGGCTGCCCCCCGTACCCCACCAGCAGCAACGTTCGTGGCGTTCGTGGCGTTCGTGGCGTTGGTCGCGTTCGTGGCGTTGGTCGCGTTCGTGGCGCTATCTGCATTGCTCGCGTGGGTGGCGGTGTTGGCGCTCAGCGCCTTGATTGCCGTTCCGCGAATGTGCAGGAACTGCCCATCGCTCTGAGGCTTCGTATAGAAGAACCGCATGTCCTGCGTGAGCTCGCTCACAGGCTTCTTCTGCTTTGCTGTCGGCGCAGCTCGCTGCCATCCAGACAGGTGCGAGGCCGCCAAGCCGGTGCCGCCGAGGGCGACAAACAGCGCCAGCAGCGCGACGACCATGGCCGGGGACGGCGAGTGCCGTGTGAACTTATGCATGCGTAATTCTCCTTATCGCACCAGACCGCGCGGAGCTGGCGCCTCGTTGGCTCCTGCGCAAACCAAGGCGTGGTTTCTTGTTTTTTCGTGATCTGAGCTGAGCACTCGACTCAGCCACAGCAGTCGCAGTTCTTGCCTGACGCGCAGCACATGTACATGCCTGTCTTTTCACAAATGCAACAGTCGGGGTGTCCAGTCGCGTTGCAGCAGATGTCACCGCACTGGATCTCTAGGGTGGGGGTGCATTTGGGAAGCGTGACCGGCGGGTGTCCCCCGGGGAACTTGCCGGGGTTACCGCATTGCGGCTGGCGGCATTCCCGGAAAGCCTGCTCTGCTGCCACGTCGGCGTCGGCTAGACAACCCAGCGCACGGGAGACCGTGACTAGACCAATCACGGCGGCGGGGCCAAGCCCACTGATTAAGCTGAGGTAACCCCGTGCTGCACCCACATGGCCGGCATGGTTGCACCCCTGGTACGCGCTGTCGTGCGTGGCCTTGATCTCGTCGAGGCAAGCCGTGAAGCACGGCTCGGGCGTTAACGCCTCGGCCGACGGCACACGGCCCAGGGGCAGCACGAGCGCCGCGCCCGCCAGGAGGGCGGCCTTGAGCGTCGTCCGCCGGGTCTGGGGTTGGGCGACGCGGTCGAACCAGTGCTCCATCGCTCAGCGCCCCTGCTTCAGGTCAGACGCGCCCTGCATACCGTCGATCTCGGCGGCGGCGAAATGGTCTCTCATGCGGACACGGGCGGCAGCGATCTCCCTAGGGTCGCTGGAGCCGAGCGCGAATCGCCAGGCGGCGACCCCAGCGGCAGTCTCGATTAGTGACTTGCGCAGATAGTCCTGTGCGCGGAGGCCGGTA
This sequence comes from Solirubrobacteraceae bacterium, assembly GCA_050999585.1. Classification (GTDB taxonomy): domain Bacteria; phylum Actinomycetota; class Thermoleophilia; order Solirubrobacterales; family Solirubrobacteraceae; genus Palsa-465. The sequence continues at coordinate 19,208 of JBPCPC010000003.1, forward strand.
TTGAGGTTGTCGAGGCGGTCGCGAGCGCCCAGCAGCTCCGTGCGGAGCTGGTCGAGGTCCTGGAGCCAGCCGATGCTCACGTTCCCCGTCGCGCTCTGCACTGCCGAGCGCTCGAACGCGTCGAGACTGGAGAGGTGGTCGCGGACAGCCCGGTCAGACTCGCCGACCGCCGCCTCGATCTTCCGGACCCTGTCTTGCTGGTCCTGGCTGAGCGGGCTCACGCGTGGCCGGCGTGCGCGTAGGCGCCACGATCCGCTGTGACCTGGACCAGCGACGGGCCCGAGAAGTCTGGGGCCTGGAGTAGCTCGGCGACGGCTTGTGCTCCCCCGGCCCGTTGGCTGGCAATTCGCCCCGCCGAGTTGACCAGGATCGCGGCGGGGAAGCCGAACACACGGTAGGCCTTCGCGACTTCGAGGTCTCGCTGCAGCAGAAGTGGCGCGATGCCGTGTTCACGCGCCCTAGCATGGTTCTCGGCATGTCCCCCGCGGCTGATGACCGCAATCGGCGTCGCCGTCTGACTGCGGGCGCGGCCCAGCGCGGGCAACAGCGGCGCACAGTGCGCACAGTCGGGATCGGTGAAGACGAGCAGCACACCCCGGCCCTTGTGGAGAAGCTCGTCGAGGGAGAGCGTGCGCCCGTCGAGATCGGGCAGGGCGAAGGCTGGGGCTGGTTGTCCTAGCGCTAAGGGCCGACCGGAGTCATCGTCGGCACGGCGCCCGAGCGGCGCTTCGAGATCAGAGAGTCGCTGCAACAGCCGGCCGTTTTGCTGGAAGAGCTGCCACGAGAAGGCCATCTGGGCGACAATGGCGCCGCCGAGGATGATCGTTGCGGCGCCGAGGTTGTCTGCGGCGCCCACAATGCTGTCGCCGGAATTGTTCCAACCCGCGACCGCCACGAATGCGGCCAGCGCGATCAGGCCGGCGTTGCGCGCCAGCGTCGCGCGTCCCACGGGAGCCGATCCGACGCTGCCGAAGCAGTGACAGTCGGGCGCCTCGCCCCGCGCGAGCGACCGAGCGATCGCCAGGCAAAAGATGACCAGCAAGACAGCCGCTCCAACTGCCGCCCAGGCGGCACTCGCAACGACGATCAAGCCCACCGCGATCGCCAACTCGACGAGCGGCAGGCCAACCCCGACAACACCAGAGAGTGCCTCCGGGATACCGAAGCGCTCGACGGCAAGTCGCGAACCGCCGCGGTCGGTGAGCTTGCCCACCGCGGCCATGAGGTAGACCGCGGCGAGAGCGAGGCGGGCGGCGAGGAGCAAGATGTTCACGAGACGATTCCTCTTACGCCGGGGGTTTCCTCCACTAAGAAAACGAAGACGCGGCTGAGGACGGTCCGGCAAAGCCTCGAGCGCGACACGGCGCCCCAGCCGCGACCAACACCGACGCCAATATCTCCGTTTGCGCTCGGCATCAAGCTCCGATCCTCGCACCCCACGTGCGACGCGAACCCTAGGATTTGCGCCCCGCTCCCCACCAGACTTTCCCGGCGTCGACCGTAGGCGTTGCACGGTCCTGCTGTTTCGCGGGCTGAGGGTCAGCCGCCCCGCCTGCCCGCTGCGCTGTTAGCGCTCCTGCTGCTTGGCTCGCTCCCGCCCCGCGCGCGCCGCTGCTGTCAAGCCAACGGGTGATCGTTCGACGGCGCCAATGAACTATTACGCGACTCGCGCTTCAGCAGCCGCTCGTGCTCATCGACTCGCTCCCGCAGCGCCGTGATCTCCGCACGCTCGGGCGGGCCAAACCCGAGTCATCATTACGTCGGCGGGCATCATCAGCACGTATCCCATCCCCGCCGGTAAGCACCATTGCCGTTGCACAGGCCCTGTTAGCGTGCGCATCAAGCCCTGGCTGAACGCCCGCCGACGATGATGATGGCTCGGGTCGAAGTGGAGAGGCGGCCGTTGGATCCCGCGGACAGCAGACGGAGCCTTGCTCGTCCGAGTTGGTGGGCACGGGCCACCGCGCTGCCATAGGAATTGAGCTTGATCCCCACGCGGGCGCTGCGGCGCCCGGCACGAACGAAGAACTGGGCGCGGCCAAGCTCGCGGGCCGCAGGACTCCGGCTCGCCCTGTGCTGGGCGTTGGGATTGACCGACCGCAGCCTCGAGGGTCCCGTCGCAGCCGAGCAGTGCGTAGCGGCACGGAGTCGCGACGGTTACCGTTGCGGACGCGCGGGACAGGTGGAGGACGCCCGATGGCTGGCCCGGCAGCACCGCCGGTCTCAGCTTCAGCGTCGACAGCTCGATCTTCTGGAGCAGCGTGCGCGAGTCGCACCCCTTACCCCGATTCACGATCCCGATCGGCTCGGTCACACTGGGGCCGCAGGCCGGGCCTCCCGCGATCCCATTCTCATAGGCGATCACGACGTTCTCCTTGGGGTTGCGGAACGTAACCCGGTGGGTGATCGAGGCGGTCTCACCGTCACGGGCCACGACCTGAAGCGTCACGTTGACCGGGCGGCTGATGATCTCGACATGCCAGGCGGGGAAGCGGCGGGGTTGCGGCGCAACGCCTATCGCGTTGTAGTCAACGACCACGTAATCGGCCGCGCGCTGTCCAATAATCTCGGTTTGGTTGAAGTCTCCGAGGCCGTACTGCGAGTACCCCATGGGAGCAGTGAAGACTTCCGTCGGGAGTGGGACACCCAAGAACGTGCCGCTACGTGGCCAGCGGTAGTGAATAATTCGTAGCCCCTGCCCGGTTGACTTCGATGCATCGAAAGCAACCCGGTCCCCGCTGCAGGGCCGCTTGGGAGCGTAGGTGAACTGAGCGACCGGCGGACCCAAGGTGGGTGGTGGCGCTGGGAGTCCTGGCGGCGGCAGTGGTGTCGCATGGGCAGTGACTTGAGCAATGGAATGGACGCTGGTGACGCTGCCGCCGATGTCGGTGATGGTCGTGTGGAGGGCGTAGCTGCCGGCCGCGGCGTAGGTATGCGCGTCGGTGACGTCAAAGCCCCCACCGGCGGCGCTGGCGACCAAGCCGGCCGTGGCGGAGCCGTCGCCCCAGCTGATCTGGATGGAGAAGTCGCCCGCGCCGGCCAACGGATTGGCGTCGTCGATGTGGGCGACGATTGCGCTGAGCCTCTGACCGGCGGTCCCGGTGATCGCGATCCCGGAGCCGGTCAAGGGTGCGTCCTGCACCGTTGCCTGAAAAGAGGCGGTATGTGATGAGTCACCGAACTTGGGGCAAGTGTACAACACGCTTGCGTTGTAGATGCCTTCCTCTGCGTACGTGTGAGTCCATTCACGCCCGTGGCACAATCAGACACCCCCGCGGACGTCGTCCCATCGCCCCAATCGATCGTGCCGCTTGACTGCGCACAGCGGACATCGACTATCTGCCCCGTGAACACTGCCCCCTCGATGGCTGTCACGTCGCCCGACGCGCTGGCGGCGAACGCGGCCATCACGGTCATCACAGCCACGTACACATAGCCACAGACACGGCGGCGCGACACCTAGAGCGGCACCTCACCCAGGCAGCCGGTGAGCGCCACAGCAGCTTGGGTCGGGGGCGCCATCAGCTGCATCCTGGCACCCGTCGCCGGACGCTGACTCCAGGATCTGCTTCCGGAAAGCATTAGGGTTTTGCGGGTCGGACCGAAGCAATTGCTCGCGGCAAGTGGGGCCATCATCGATGATGTGCGGTCACGTGACTGAAGCTCTGCTGGACCGCCAAGCCGAACTCGATGCCGTTGCCGCCGCCGCGCGTGCCGCTGTGGGCGGCATCGGCGGCACGCTGTTTGTCGAAGGCCCAGCGGGAATCGGCAAGACCGGCCTGTTACGCGCGGGGCGCCAAATCGCAGACGGTCTGGGGCTGCTGGTGCTTACGGCGAGAGGCGCTGAGCTTGAGCACGACTTCGGATTTGGCGTTGTCCGCCAGCTGTTTGAGCCAGTGCCGCTTCGCCGCGAGCTGATCGAAGCGGCGTTGACCGGCGCCGCCCGTGCGGCGGCGGCATTGCTCGAACTCGATCTGCCAGAGGCCGCGCCGCTGCCAGGCGGCCCCGACGCGGCGCCAGCGATGGTCAGCGCTCTCTATCGCCTGACTAGCAACCTCGCGCGTCGCGCGCCGCTGGCGCTGTTGGTCGACGATGTGCACTGGGCCGATCCCGCGTCGGTGCGGTTCCTGTGCTTTCTGGCGCGTCGGCTCGAGGGCCTACCAGTCCTGCTGGTCGTGGCCGGTCGGCCCGGAGGCAAGACGGTCGCGCCGCTGCTGCTTGACGACGACGTCAGGCTTCTTCGCCCACGACCACTCGGTGAGGCGGCCGCGGCGCAGCTGGTACGGGCGGCTCTCCCAGACGCGACCGATGACATGTGCAGCAGCTGCCTCGCTGCATCGGGAGGGAACCCGTTCTTCTTGCGTGAGCTGGCTGAGGCGCTCAGAGAAGCCGGCCCGACCCGCGCCGCGCTCGACGTGGTCCCCCAGAATGTTGCCGCGGCGGTTCGTGCGCGGATCGATCGTTTAGCACCGCCGGCATCCGGGTTCGCAAATGCGCTCGGAGTGCTTGGAGACGGCGCCTCGCTACGGCACGTCGCCCAGGCCGCTGGGCTGGCAGACCACGCTGCAGCAAGCGCCGCCGACGCGCTGATTGCGGCGGAAATCCTCGCCTCGACGCGCCCATTGCGCTTCATGCACCCACTAATCCGCAGCGCCGTTTACGAGCAGTTGCCGCCGGGCGAGCGCGCTATTGCCCACGAACGAGCTGCCCGGCTACTGGAGGCGGAGGATGCGCCGCCCGAGCGGGTCGCAGCCCACCTGCTGGTCTCAGAGCCGCGAAGGCAACGGCACGTGTGCGAACGACTGCAGGCAGCTGCGGTGGAAGGGATGCGACGCGGCGCGCCCGAAGCCGCCGTCACCTACCTGCTCCGAGCGCTGGAGGAACCGCCACCGCCCGAGACGCGACCCGAGCTCCTACTCGAGCTCGGTGAAGCGGAAGCCATGACGCTGAACCCCGCCCCAGCGGCTGACCACCTCGCTCAGGGCATCGATGGGATCCGAGATCCCCAACGACGGCTCACAGCAGCGCTGCTGCTGGCCGGCATCCTCGCGATCGACGACCGGTCGCTGGAAGGCGTCGAGGTGCTCGAGCGTGCGCTCGCCGAAAGTCAGGACGCCGAGCCTGCGCTGCTGGCGCGTATCGAGGCGCATCTCGTCAACGTCGCGCGCTTCGATCTTGTCACTCGGCAGCGGTCGGCCGCCGCGGCCGCTCGGATCCTCAAAGGCGTCCGGGAAGGCCTGGTCGATGGCGGCGTTGAGCTATCGGCCGCCGCCGCCGAAGAGGCGATGATGGGGGACTCGGCGCTACGGACCGGCGAGTTGGCGGGGCGAGCGCTCGCGGCCCTGGTGAGTGAGAAGGCGCCGGTCACCGACTACAACGCGTACACGGCCACGCGCTGCCTGCTGATCGCCGATCAGTTCGATCACGCGGGGAGCGTGCTCAACAACGCAGTCGAGCAAGCTCGCGAACACGGTGCGGTCGTGGCCGAGGCGATTGCGCTCTCGTTTCGCTCCGAACTGCATTACCGCGTCGGCGCGCTGCAAGCCGCGCTGGCTGACGGTCACGCGTCGCTACAGACCACTCGTGCCGGATGGCGAGTCGGTCTACCGGCGATGGCGGCCAGTCTCGTCAGGGTGTTGGTCGAGCGCGGCGAGCTCGCAGCCGCCGATGTGGCGTTGAAGGAGGGTGGGCTGACCGGTCCGCCCAACTCAATCGGAACTTCCTATCCCGAGACCTTGCTGCTGCACGCCCGCGGCGGGCTCCGGCTGGCTCAAGCCAACCCGAGCGGGGCACTCGACGACCTGATCGAGGTGGGTCGCCGCCAGGAAATCCTGGCCGAGCAAAACCCCGCGCTCATCGATTGGCGCTCGCTCGCCGCGCTCGCCCTCGCCGAGCTCGATCGCCGCGACGAAGCCGTCGCCCTCTCCGAACAGGAGGTCCTGCTGGCGCGTCGCTTCGGTGCGCCCCGGGCACTGGGCTTGGCTCTGAGCGCCGCGGGCGCGATCCGCGGAGCGGGTGCCGGACTGGGTCATCTGCGTGAGGCCGAGGCGGTGCTCGCGGAGTCCCCCGCTCGGTTGAGCCATGCCCACGCGCTGTCAAAGCTGGGCACGGCGCTGCGCCAGTGCAGCGAACGTGACGAAGCTCGGGCGACCCTCAGTCACGCCCTGGACATAGCGCACACCTGCGGCGCCACCGCACTCCAAAGTCACACCCTGCGCGAGCTCCGACGCACCGGCGCCCGACCCCGGCGCCAGACCACTCATGGCCCGGACGCCCTCACCGCCAGCGAGCGCCGCGCGGCGCACCTCGCCGCGCAGGGTCTCAGCAACCAGGAGATCGCCGACGCGCTGTTCGTTACCGTTCGGACGGTCGAGTTTCACCTGAGCGGCGCGTTTAAGAAGCTCGGGATTCGCTCCAGACAGGAACTGAGCCACCAGCTCAACCTGGCGACAGATCCTGGTTAGCGCGATCGGGACGCGTCGGGCCGGGAACGCGCGTCCCAACCCCTCGGTCGGTGGCGAGCGAGACCTTCCGGGTGAGCCCCACCTATCTCAGCGCCGATGGTGGATTGCATGAATCGGCCGAACTTGCAGCGAACATTCCGGCAAAGTTGAGTGCTGACATGCGGCCGATCTTTCTCAGCGGACACGGAAAGGCAAATAATGTCCGGCCGCCGGCAAAAATTCCGTTTGATCCGGTCTAAACACGATCCAGGTTCCCTCAATATCGACAGCCGATCCAGAGGCTGGCTTGTGCGGCCGTTTCCCTCACCGAGAGACCTCTGATCGAATTGATTTGTCGGTAGGGGGAAGCCCGCCTCATCGGCAAGCAGTGCTCGGTGGCGGGCAACAGAGCAACAGAGCAACCGCGAAGACGGATGCGATCGTCCGCGACAGTCCCGGGTTTCGCGCGCGGCAGCCCGCCGAGCAATATCGCGTGACGGCGGGCGCGTTCGGGTGTATAGCTTGCGGGGCTCTGTTAGCCGATCGAAGGGAGTTTCCTGTGCATGCCCGAACTGCGGCCGTAGTGGCGCTGATCTCGCTGAGCTTCGCGCCCGCGGCGCTCGCCGACACGTCGACGCCGGGGACACTGACCGTGGATGGCCAGGGGTCGGTGATGGTGACGCCGGACGTGGCGGCGCTGTCGCTGTCAGTGACGCGCTCCGCCCCGACGTCTGCACCGGCGCTGTCGGCCGCGAACCGGCGTGTCGACGCGATCGTCCACGCCGTTCGTGGCGCCGGGGTGCCCGCGTCCAGGATCCAGACCGAATCGATCAACACCACCTGTGCCGGGATCCGCGTCGGGCCGAAGGGGCACAAGCACCTGATCAGACGCTGCACAGCCAGCGAGTCCCTGTCGATCACCTCGACGGCGGCGATCGTCGGCCGCGTGATCGACGCGGCTACCCATGCCGGCGCGAACAGCATCAATGGACCGGACTTCTCGTTCGCGAACCCGTCGGCCGGCGAGGTCGCAGCGGAGAATGCGGCGATCACGGACGCCCGAAACCAGGCGAACGCCGCCGCCGCCCAGCTCGGCTACACCGTCACCGGGGTGCAGTCGATCAGCCTCAACCCGCAGTCAGGTGTCGTGGCGGCGCCCGGCGGCGCGTCCCCGCCGACGGCCACGGGGGCACCCTCAACACCGACGACGGTCCACCCGGGCGCCGAGGAGGTCGACGCGACGGTCGCGGTTGTGTTCACGATCGCCCCCGTCACCTCGGGACGATGATCGACAGAGATCTGATGCCCCGAGGCGCCGCGCCGGAGATCTCCTTGTTGGTGCGCGCACGACTGCTGACCCCGTCGCCGCGTGCCACATAACTTCTGCAATGCCGCTGGTCGACCTGGGTGACAAGCCGCCCGCGTCGGGCTCGTCGGCGTCGAAGCGGAGGTACGTGGCGAAGCCTGGCGCAACGGTGAGCCAGGCGTCTGGTCGCGAGCGCGCAACCGCCGGTGGGGCGAGCTCGAGCCTCGCTGGCCTGGTCCGCGCAATCGCTTTGGCCTGTTCTCCAGCGCCCGGCATGCGATTGCTTCGGCTGACGCTTCGTTCACCGACGGGCAAGGGTGTCGCGTCCGAGCTGGGCTCGCGGCCCGTGCGTTGCGGCCGGTGTGCTTTTAGAGTTCGGGGAGCGCGTCCTGGGTGAGCGCGACTGGCTCGTGGGAAGGGCCTGAGGCCCGTCACCCGTGTTTTCACCACGCCGATTAACGCTCGCGATCTACCCGGGCACGTGAGCTGCGAGCGGTTCGGATCAGTGTGCGCCGACACGAATACCGGTACGACATCGACGACATGGGCGCGGCGGTAGCGATCGCCGGGCGTCGGCCGGGATGGCGCGATGCCGCTAAGCGCGCCGTCGAGGCCATCGGCTGGAACATCAATCGCGAAGCCGTGGTGTTCATGTAGACAGTCCAGGGCCGAGACATCAACGCGCTCGTCCAACGCACCGCCGAAGCGTCAGCCGCCGTCATGACGCGATCTCAGAAATCGAAGAGTGAGGTGAGGTCAGCCATCGGTGAACCGCCAACGCCGGTCGACTGGTCCCCACCTGAGCCGGAGCTCCCGCGTTGGGACACCTGCCTTCAGCGTCAGCGGCCGGCCGGCGCAATTGCCTCGGCGACAACTCGCCGGTTCGAGTCGGGCTGCTGCGCGCCGGGTGGTGTCCTTAGCGGCGGAGTGCAGCTCGATCGTTACCTGTTCGACGGGAAGGACCGGGCGACGTCGAGCACCAGACGAGGTCGAAGCATGATGGTGCCTCGCGGGAGGGCTCGGATCACGTTGCCAGCAAGGTACTGCGTTCGATTTCCGGGAGGAAGCACCACTGAGTCTGGCGGGGTCGATTGCACCCTTGGTCTGACTCGAGCTTGTTCACGCGCAAATGCGGGTCGCTGGTGCTCGGCGCGATCGCGTGGACGGGGTAGGGTCAAGGAATGCGAGTTTCGTCGGGAACTCCGGCGCCGATCACTCCGCCCGCCAGTCCGGGTGAGCCGCCGCCGGAGGAGTTGCCAGAGGGGCCAGAGCCGGGGATTGTGCCGGACTATCCGCCGCCTGAGGAGGAGCCGCAGCCGGCGGTGATCCCGGCCCGGCCGCACGACCCGGTGCCCGCGGAGGATCCGTCGCCAACCGAGCCGGAGCCCGCCCAACCGCCCGGAGGAGAACCCGTCCCGGCGTAGCGCGTGAGGACGGCGGCTGGTTGGAAATCTTCGTCAAGAACCTCGGTGCGTGCTGCCCGCGAGTTTGCGCTGTCCGACGCGCAGAGTGCCGGATGGGCAAGCGTGACCGGGAGGCAGCAGTGCTATCCGTTCTGTCGCGGGTCTGGTCGATGCCGGGGCTCGGCCGCGCGTCCCAGCCGGCCGTCAGTGGGCTACTGCGAATTGAGGTATGTGATGACGGCGAGCACACGCCGGTGGTCGTCTGGGGATTGAGGGAGCCGCAGGGTGCCGAGGATGTTGTTGATGTGCTTCTCGACGGTGTGGTCGCTGATGAAGAGGCGTTCGGCGATCGCCCCGTTGGAGCGCCCTTCGGCGATCAGGGCGAGCACCTCGCGTTCGCGATCGGTCAGGTTCTCGAGTGCGTTGTCGGCTTGGCGAGGTCGGCCTACGAGCTCGCTGACGACTGCCGGGTCGAGTACCGAGCCTCCGTTTCCGACCCGTTTGACGCTTGATGACAGCTCATGGACGTCGGATACGCGCTCTTTGAGTAGGTAGCCGACGCCGTCGCTGCCGGCGGAGAGGAGTTCGATTGCGTAGCGCGTGTTGACGTGTTGGGAGAGCACGAGGATCCCGGTCTCCGGCCACCGCTCGCGGATCACCTTGGCGGCCTGCAGCCCTTCGTCGGTGTGCGTTGGCGGCATGCGGATATCGATGATCGCGACGTCTGGGCGCGTCCGCTCCACGAGGTCAAGCAGAGCGTCTCCGTCCGCGGCGAGCCCTACGACGTCGAAGCCGGCCTCTTCGAGCAGACGGGAGAGGCCTTCGCGCAAAATCACCGCATCGTCGGCTAGGGCTACCCGCATGGGATCTGTGCCCTCAGGGTTGTCCCTCGACCCGGCGGGCTGGAGGCCGTGAACCGGCCACCGAGCGCCTCGATGCGGTCGGCGAGCCCGCGCAGGCCCGAGCCGCCTGCGGTGGTGGCTCCGCCGATGCCGTTGTCGGTGACTTCGATGGTCACGCTTTGGGCGTCGTAGCTGGCGAGCACGCTTACCTCGGTGCCGTGGGAGTGTTTGGCGGCGTTGGTCAGTGCCTCGCTGGTCATGAAGTAGGCGGCGCTCTCGATCTGGTCCGGGAACCGTCGATCGAATGTCAGCTCAAGTCGGGTCGGAAGCGCCGCGCGGCGGCACAACTCATCGAGCGCCGCGGGAAGGCCACGCTCGGTGAGGAGCGGGGGGTTGATGCCGTGGGTCAGTTCGCGCAGCTCCGCGAGGGCGACCGCGAGCGCCTCGCGGGTTTCGTGCACGAGCGGCTTTGCGGTCCCCTGCGCCGGCAGCCTTGACTCCAGGAGCCCGAGCGACATCGCGATCGAGACGAGGCGCTGTTGAGTGCCGTCGTGCAGGTCGCGCTCGATTCGTCGTCGCTCAGCGTCGGTCGCCTCGACCAGTCGCGCCCGCGATGCGTGCAGCTCGACCAGGCGGGCTCGCAGCTCGGCTTGGAGGCGCTCGTTCTCCAGCGTGAGGCTCGCGGCCGCGCACACCGACCGCACAAGCTCGGCGTTGTGCTCCAGCACGGGGTCGTGGAGCACGACCGCGATCGGCTGTCCGTCGCGCTCGACGACGGTCGAGCTCCGCCCGCTGTCGGCGTCGGGGAGCTTGACCATCGTGCCCTCGCCATCGGCCCACGCTTCCTCGGCCGGGAGCCAGTAGGCGAGTTGAAGCGACGGGTCCCCGAGCGCGCGGGCCAGCGCCGACCGCAGATCGACCGACGTGCTTGGCGCACCCAACTCGACAACGAGCCCCGCGACCGACCCGCGCGCCAGCCGCCGCTGCAGGAACACGAACATCACCGCGACGGGCACGGTCGCCATCGCGTAGAACCACGCGTTCGCGGGGAGTGCACCCAGTGGATCGCCGATCAGATCGTTGACGACGTCCCAGATGAGCGCCACGAGAGTGGCGCAGCCCGTGACCAGCACCGGGAAGACCGCCCGCCGCTGCGGTGCACTCGCTCGCGACCAGCGCCGGCCGAGCAGGCCGATCAGGCCGAGGATCAGCACGATGCCGAACAGGTCGCGGAGACCCAGCCAGCCCCTGGCCTTGTGGTTGTCGTGGACCACCTGCAGCAGGTTGTCGGTGCAGCTCGGGCAGCCGACTCCGGACCGGTTGCCGTAGAGCATCGCCAGGAGCTGGAGGCCGAGCGTCGTTCCGATGCCCAGACGCAACAGCCAGCGGTCCGAGCGGCCGGTCAATCGTCCTGACGGAAACGACAGGAGCATGTAGAGCAAGCCGATGACCCATAACGACTGGATCGCCAATCCGATTGTGTACACCCCCGGAGCCGACGCCTCGATCAGCTGAGCGGCGAACCAGGCGAACCCGGTGATCACCATGATCAAGCCGACTCGGTTCTCCGGGCGCGCGCGCCACGAGGCCAGCCCGCAGCCCAACAGCGAGACACCGACGAGCAGCTCGAGCACTGGGCCGGGCTCTGTCGGGCGCCCGTACGGCTGGTGCGCGGCCAGCCACACCGCGCCGGTGCCGGCCAACAGGCCGGCGACCGCCACTACGGACAGCTTCGCCTTCATTGCTGAGGATTGTGGCGCGAATCCCAGCGTCGCACCAGTCCGTTGGGCGCCAAGGTCACCGAAGGTTCGGTGCATCTCGCAGGACCCGGAGTACCTTTCGGTCGAGCCCGAGCCGGTTAGTCAGTCGCGCCGTCAGGGTCAATCCGCCGGGGCTCACGTGCAGCGTCGTTTCCCCGGAATCCCGGGAGAGCTTCACCTGGGTGCGGATGAAGCGATTGGAGCCTGGCCGAACCACGATCGAGTCCGGGTGGTTCGCCCGTACGTTCCCGACAGGGTTCCAGTTGATCCCCACCCCGGGCAGCACATTGTATTTCGGCGCGAGCCCCTGGCGGAGCGCGTCGGCGACCTCTTCGGTACTGACATCGGGTCTGGCGAGGGTGATGGTGGTCAGGGTGCGGCTCCTTTTAGTCGGCCGCGATCGCGGCCAGGACATCGAGTTTGGCGGCCCGGCGGCCCGGCCAACTGGCGGCGGCGAGACCGAGCAGTGCGGAGAGGATCAGGAAGGCGATCAGGCTGGGGATCGGAACCGCGATCGTGGTGACGCTGTTGTTGCGCAGCGCCGACGCCAGGGCAGCTCCCAGCGCAGTGCCGATCACGATTCCGACGACGGCGCCGAGGAGCGCGATGATCACGGCTTCGGAGCGGATCATCGATTTCACCTGCCGGCGCTTCATCCCGACGGCGCGGAGCAGGCCGATCTCGTAGGTGCGCTCGAACACCGACAACATCAGCGTGTTGACGATCCCGATCAGGGCGATCGCGACGGCCAGGGCGAGCAGCACGTAGACGAGCCCGAGCAGTTGGTCGACCTGGTGCTTCTGATTGCTTTCGAACTGAGCCCGGGTCTTGGAGCTGACGTTCGCGTAGGGGTTGAGGATCCGGTTCAGGGCCGGGTTGATGTTCCGGGTGCCCGGGGCGGTACGGAGCAGCACGACGATCGGGAGCGGGTTGGCGAAGTGCGAGAGGAAGAAACGGTCGCCGGCGAAGAAGCTGCCGGCGAGCGGGTTGGGCTTAAAGATGCCGCCGACGCGCATCGTCGTCGGTCCGGTCTGGGCGAACTTGACCGGCACGATCGAACCGACGCGCAGGCTGTCCGAGCGGGCAGTCGTCGAGTCGATCAGCAACTGGCCGCGGGCCAGCCCTGGGGCGCCGCGACCGGTGATTACGTGGAGGTTGATCGTGCGCGACAGATGCGGCGTCGACACGGCCGCGATGTTCGACAGCTTGCCGCGGAACTCGAACTGCCCCTGGTACACCGTTGTCGCGGTGGTAACTCCGGGCACGCGCGAGACGGCCGCGACCGCTGATTTGCTGAAGCCGCCGTTGCCGCTGACGATGTAGTCGGCGTTGATCGCGCTGTCGACGCTGTGGGCTACCGAGGCGCTGAGCGACGCGCCGAGGACCGCGATCGTCGAGACCAGCGCCAGGCCGATCATCAGCGCTGCGGAGGTTTGCGCGGTACGGATCGGGTTGCGCATCGCGTTCTCTCGCGCTAAGCGTCCCGGCGTCCCCGTCATCGCAGCGAGCGGCCGTCCGAGTGCGCCTGACAGCGGCCGGGCGATGACCGGCACAAGCATTGCCGCGGCGATGAACACGGCCGCCGCGCCGAGGCCCACCAGCGCGACGGTCGGCCCGACCAGACCCGCCACGATCGCGATCACACCGGCGCCCGCGACGCCGATGCCACCCAGCACGCGCGAACGTCGCGGCGCCGTCGCCGTGTCCTCGCTGTGATCGACGAGGGCGGCGACCAGTGCGATCCGTACGGCCCGGCGGGCCGGGAGGATCGCCGAGATCACAGTCACGCCAACTCCGACTCCGACCGCGACGATCGCCGTACGGGCCTCGAACACCAGCGGCGAGGAGGGCAGCACGATGTTGAACGCTTTCAGCAGCGCCTTCAGGCCGAGCGCCGCAAGCACGCCCAGACCCAGCCCGATCAGGGAGGCGACGAGGCCAGTGACGGCGGCCTCCTCTAGCACCGAGCGGAACACCTGCCGACGGCTAGCGCCCACGACACGCAGTAGCGCCAGTTCGCGAGTGCGCTGACCGACGGTGATCGAGAACGTGTTGAAGATCGTGAACGCGCCGACGAACAACGCGATGAAGGCGAAAATCAGCAGTGCCGTCGAGATGAACGACAGCTGACTGTCGACCGCATTCGACAGCTCGTTGACGAGCGCCTGGCCGCTGATGACCTGGACGCCCGACGGCAGGTACGCGGCGATCGCCCGCTGCAGGGCGACGGTGTCGACGCCCGACTTGGCCAGGACGCTGATCGTGTCGAAGTGCCCGCGGGCCTTGAACAGGGCCTGCGCGGTCGGCAGCGAGAAGCCGGCGAGCGTGATTCCCGCCAGGTTCGCATCGGACCCGAAGGTCACGATTCCCGTGATCGTGAACCGCTCCGGTCGCTCAGGAAGATTGATCAGCACCCGGTCACCAACAGTGAAGTGCTGCTTGATCGCGGTTGACTTGTCGATCACCACGTCGTCAGGGCCGGTGGGAGCGCTGCCGTGCACCAGGCGGTAGGGGGAGAGCTGTCGGTTTGGATCGAACGAGAAGCCGAGAGACGAGCCGGCGCCACCGCCGACCGCGTTCCCGTCGCGCGCCAGGAACTGGGCATAGCCTTCGACGTTCCCGTGGACCGCGGCGACCCCGGGCAGGCGCGCCACGGCGGTGGCGATCGATTCGGAAATCGGCTTGCGGTTGTCGCTGCCGGTGACGTCGGTGGCACTCCCGTTGCTGAACGCGGCCTTGCCCCGGATCTCAAAGCTAGTGTGCTGGTAGGCGGTACCGATCAGGTTGTTGAACGTGCGATTGAGCGTGTCGCCGAGAACAAGCGTCCCCGTCACGAACGTCACGCCGAGCACGATCGCCAACGCTGTCAGCACGAGGCGCAGCTTGCGAGCGAGCAGGCCCTTGACGGTCACCTTGCGCACGGTCAGCTCCCCAGCGTTCGCATCTGCCCCAGCACCGAGTCAGCCGTCGGTGAGAGCAGATCTCCGACCACCTTGCCGTCGGCCAGGAACACGACCCGGTCGGCATAGGCAGCCCCGCGCGGATCATGGGTGACCATCACGATCGACTGGCCGTGGTCGCGCACGGAGCTGCGAAGGAACTCGAGCAGCTCGGACGATGAGCGCGAATCGAGATTGCCGGTCGGCTCGTCGGCGAAGATCAGGTCAGGACGATGGATCAGGGCCCTGGCACAGGCGACTCGCTGCTGTTGGCCGCCGGAGAGCTCGCTCGGCCGGTGCGACAGCCGGTCAGCGATGCCGAGCGCGTCGACGAGATAGTCAAACCACGCCCGGTCGAGCTTCGTCCCCGCCAGGTCGACCGGCAGCGTGATGTTCTCGCCTGCCGTCAACGTCGGCACCAGGTTGAACGACTGGAACACGAAGCCGATCTGGTCCCGGCGCAGTTCCGTCAGACCCGCATCGTCAAGTTGCCTGAGCTCCTGGTCAGCGATAAAGACGCAACCCGAGGTCGGGACGTCCAGCCCGGCCATGCAGTGCATCAGCGTCGATTTCCCGGAGCCAGACGGGCCCATCACGGCGATGAAGCGACTGCGCTCGAATTCCACACTGACACCATCGAGCGCCCGAACTACCGCGTCACCCGTTCCGTACGACTTGGTGAGATCAACGGTACGGGCGGCAGCCGTCGGCGCCGACCTTTGAGAACCCTCGCATGCCGATCCGGTCGAAGTCGATGACGGGTGCTCGGACATAGACCAGAGGGTGAACAACGTCCGCGCTCCTGACCAGCCGGACACCCGGAATCCTGCTTGGTAGGGCTGGCCCTACCAAGCTCGCAGCCGCGACCCAACCAACCAATCGACCGATCTTTAGGCCAACAGTGGCCTCCGAGCGGAACTCGGTGCCGATCTCCGGCCTCGGGCCGCCGGGGTCTTAGATGGGCAACCCGGCGGCCGAGACCGCCCTGGCCCTCGGCGCCTCAGCACAGAACCAGGAATCGACGCCGACTCGCGGAGGTGGCCCCTTTTCGCGCTCAGGGAGCCATCTCCCGCCCCCGGCCGAGGCAGCTCCTAGCTCGATGAATCCACGCGATCCACCGCCGAGTACCGTCAGTACGCGCTGCGACGTCATCTACCCGCGACGGATTCTCCTGATATCTGGGCGGCGCTTCTGGATTCACGAATTTGCGGCAGTCTCACCGGAACCTGGCGATGCGGATCGGCGCATAGGCAATGTGCGATCTGGCGCAATCGGACCTGTGGTGGTTGCGATCGCGCGGTCGCCATCAGGGCCCCGCACAGCCCTCGGTGCCTTACACCCGACCGATAAGGCAGCAAAGCTGATCTTGCGCTTCTTGGGGACCCACGGTGTCGTTGTCCAACCTCGGGCATTGATGCCGTGGCTCAGCCGCTCGGGCGCCCTGGGTCGCGCGCGAACTGGGTGCAGCGCGTCCATGCGCTGCCGGACGACGCGCGCACCGGCGACACGGCGCTCGGCAACGGCGAGGGTGACGCGCGCGGAATTCGACGTGTCGATTGCGCGTCCGTGCGGCAATGTGGTTTCACGCGCGTGCTGCTGGCGTCCTGTCGCCCAAGGCCGTCGGCTTCCGGCTGCTGTACGCAGTTCCCCACGCTTGGTTCGCAGCGCCCGGGCGTGGTGCCGTTGGCTGACCGCGCCCCCGGATTCGATGGGGATTTCTCATCTGTCCCGGCCCTGACCGTGCCGCAGGCGGTCGTCTCCGACGAGCTGCCCCAAATCCTCAACAACAGGCAACATACACTCCACGCACTGGGTGCTGAGAGGCAAAGTCGTCCCCAGTCGTCCCCGCTATTTCGGGGCGGTTCTTGACGTCGGCGCCGCTTCGATCGACCGGCGGGGCTTGGGTTGGCCGAGTGCGGCCGGAAGATCAGGCGTAGAGGATCCCTTCTGCTTCCGGGCTGGAGCAAGCGTCAGTTCTGCCCGAGGCGTCGCGCCAGCAGCGGTCGGGTGCGCGCGGGCGGGTCGTGGCCATCCCTCAGCCTGCACCGGCGGCGGCAACAGCGCAACCGCATCTTGGGACGTCTTCAGCAAAGTCCCTGGAACGGCGCAATCAGACAATCGGCGCGTGGACAGGGTGGGCACCACGGGCGGATGTCCGCACAGGATGGATGACGCGGCCGATCCAGGTCTCAACCTCAGATGAGATGGCGCGAAACCGCTCTACCGGACCGGTGAGGCTGCACACCGTGACTGTTGCCCAACGCTGTTGCCCAAGATGAGATTCAATCGCAACAGCAGGTTTAGACCAAGAAAAAACATGGCATGTGCGGGGCTTCTTAAAGCGGCTGAAGGGACTCGAACCCTCGACCTTCTGCATGGCAAGGGTTGAAATCGAGGTTGATTTCCCGTGGTTGTGGGAGATTCCCTTTGTTTATAGGGCTTTCTTCACCCCGGAATCGTCCCGGTTTGGTAGCGCCGGTGGTAGCGCCGTGGTAGCGCCGGTCTAGACTGGGGTCGTGACGAGGGGTCAGAAGCCGGTCGGGACGATCCTGTTTCGCGGCGGCAAGGGGACCGCGGAGGAGGTCGTCTACGCCGTCGCCAAGTGGCGCGACTCGACCGGGCGTCAGTGCTACCGGCGGTTGGGACGGGCGTGGATGGAGCCCGATGGGGCGGGCGGCTGGCGCAAGCGCCGCGGCCGCACTCCGGATGGCTCTCTCGATCGCCGGGGCGCCGAGCGGATGATGGACGCGCTCATCGACCAGGTGGAGCGCGAGCTGGTCGAGGTCCAGCCCGATCGGGAGGCGACGTTCGCCGACGCGGTGCGCGAGTGGCGCGAGTGGGCCGAGCACACCAAGCGCCTCAAGCCGGCGACGTTGCGCAACTACGATGCGCTGCTCGCGCCGCCGGGCGAGCGGCCCCGCCGCGGCGGGCAGCGCCTGGCGCGGATCATGCGCGCCTTCGGCGACCGCCGCATCGCCGAGGTCACCCCGGCCGAGGTCGAGCGCTTCCTGCGCCGCCTCGATCGCGAGGGCCTGCCGGGCCGCAGCGTCAACTCCCACCGCCAGGCGCTCGCCAACGTCTTCGAGTACGCGGCGCGGCCGGACGGCTTCGCGCTGCCCGACAACCCCGTGCGCCGGACCGACAAGCGCCGTGAGGACTACTCCAAGCCGCCGGAGACGTTCAACGCCGAGCAGGTGATGGCGGTCGCGCGCGCTGCGCGGGAGGGCAGGCACGTCAGGGGCGGACGGCGCTGGGCCAGCGCCGCCGAGGATCTCGAGCAACAGCGCTTCAACGAACAGGACGCTGCGCTCTATGTTGTCGCCGGGTTCACGGGGTTGCGTCAGGGCGAGCTGCGAGCGCTGCGCTGGCGCCACGTCCGCTTCGAGGACCGCACCTTGATCGTCGTCGCCGCGATGTCGGCCGGTGTGGACGGGTCAACCAAGTCGGGCAAGTGGCGCGCCGTCCCGCTCACTCGCGAGGCGTTCGTCGCACTGGACGAGCTGAGCCGTCGCGAGTGGTTCACCGGGCCCGACGACTTCGTCTTCTGCGGCCCGGCGGGCGACCCGATCGACGATTCCGCGCTGCGGCGCCGCTTCCGACTCGCGCGCGACGCCGCCGGCCTGCCCCCGCTGCCCTTCCACCATCTGCGCCACACCTTCGCCACGCTGGCCATCCGCGGTCTGGATCCCTCAACCGTCCAGACGCTGATGGGCCACTCGAAGATCACCACCACCGAGCGCTACCTGCACGCGCGGCCGCTCGTGGAGCTGGCCGAGCGCATGGACGCCATCTTCGCCGTCGCCCCTCCGATGGCCGAGCCGAGCGCGGAGAGGACCGAATGAGCGGCCGTACACTGCGTCACATGGGCACGGTGCAAGTCGACATCGACCGCGAACTGCTGCAGCGGCTGCGCGAGCGTCATCCCGGCAAGAGCGACCGCGAGCTGATCGAGCGGCTGGCGATCATCGACGTCGGCATGGCGGTGCTCCGCGAGAATCCGCGCCCGGACGCGGATCCCGAGGACGTGGTGCTGGAGGAATCCGTGCGAGCCGTGCACGAGGCCCGCGCCGAAATGGAATGACGCGCGTCGTCATCGACGCGAACGTCCTCGCGTCGGCGGCCGCCGGGCATCCGCACAGCCCATCGAGGCGGTTGCTCAACGCACTCGCCGCCGGCCGGATCGAGGCTGTCCTGTGCGACCGAATCCTCCAAGAGGTCGACCGCGCGCTGGAGCGCCCGTACTTCGCGGCGCGCGTCACGCTGACCGAGCGGCGCCTGCTCGACGCGGTCGTCCGGGCTGTCGTGGAGATGCTGCCCGATCCCGTCGCGCCGCCGGCGACGGTGCGCGATCCACGCGATGACTTCCTCGTGGCGCTCGCGCTCGAAGCTCAGGCCGAGGCCATAGTGACCGGCGACCGCGACCTCCTCGACCACGACGGCCTGGAGCCGCCGGCCATCACGCCACGGACCGCCTGCGAGCGGTTCGGTCTGGCCTAATGGTCTGCTTCGGGAGCTGGCGGATCGACTCCTCAAGCTCCGGGCGCAGAAACCGCCAGGTCCGCCCGGGTTTGCGCCCGGGGAGGATCCCGCGCCGCGCGTACTCCTGGACCGTGTAGGGCTTCAGATCCAAGAGGGCCGCCACGTCGGTGACCGTCAGCACATCTTCGCGCGTGATTCCCATGGCCATTCCGGACGTACGTTATCTTAATAGCGATATTTGCGCTACTGCGATACGAGGTGATCTATGAGGGACGACGACCAGCCAGCTGACGACCCCTGGCTCACTCTCGCTGAGATCGCCGACGAGCTGCGCCTCAGCCCGGCGACGATCCGCTCCTGGGTTGCCAAGGGGCTGCTCGAAGCGACGCGCGCCGGACGCCGGAAATGGCTCGTCCGCCGGTCCGACCTCGATCGCATGCTCGCCCGCGAGGACGAGGTTCACCGGCAGCGCGCGACGCTCCAGCCTGGCGAGTTGCTGCCGCGGCGCGGACCGGTTGACACCGTCTCGCCGCCGGGGTCCCCGACGAGGGAGCGAGACGGAGAGAAGATCGACCCGGAGGACTGGCTCGGCGTCGCCCAATGGGAATGGCTGGCGGCCGTCGAGCAGAGTCGGATGGCGCCGCCCGATGCCTGGTTCACGGGCCGACTGCGCCACATCGCCGACGCCGCCGTTCGCAAGGCCGGGGCCCTCGGCCTTTTCGATGACGACGAGCCCATTCGCTGGGATGACGAGCCGGCCGCGGACACGCCGATTCTCTCCTACGAGTTGCGCCCTGGCGGCACCCGGCCCGGGCCAAATGATCTGTGGGTCGAGTTCGATTGTCGCGTGGACCAACTCACGGAGGCGACGAGGATCGGGACCGCCGCGGTACAGCGGCGTGCGCTCGAGAAGGTGGCCGAGATCCTGTACGACATCGCCGACGCGCTGGACAGTCAGCGGGAGCCTCGTCATGGCCCCGGACGGACCTGATCAGCTACAGCAGAAACTACAGCAAGAACTACAGCAACCGTTGCTGTAGCTGAGACCGGCTCCGCCCCGCCGCCACGGGGGATTCGGTGCACCAGTGTGGGTGGCGCCCCCCTCCCCCCCCCCGCTGCGGAGAAGGGA
>JBPCPC010000015.1:0-31200 GCA_050999585.1 Solirubrobacteraceae bacterium
GGGTGCGACCGCGGCGCCGGCGGGGGCGACCGTGGCGCCGGCGGGTGCGACCGTGGCGCCGGCGGGCGCGACGGTGCTGGCGGGCGATCGCCCGGCGGCGGCCCAGATCGCCGATCCGCCCACGCCGCCGTCCGGCGATGTGCCGAACCCGATCGCGGTCTCCGGTGTCGAGCTGTCGGCGTCGGAGCGGCGGCTGCTCGGAGACCTGTTCGCGATCGTCGAGGAACACGCCGACCAGGCGGCGGTCGAGATCGATCGCGATCGGGTGGAGAGCGCGTTTGCCTATGCCTGTGCCCACCACGCGGATCAGCGGCGCCGGTCCGGCGAGGATTTCATCACCCATCCGGTGAGCGTGGCCAAGATCTGCGCGGGGATGCGCCTGGACACCGAGACGTTGTGCGCGGCGCTGCTGCACGACACCGTCGAGGACACCAGCGCGTCGTTGGAGGAGGTCGGCGCGCAGTTCGGCGAGGAGATCGCGGGCCTGGTCGACGGCGTCACCAAGCTCACCGGGCTCACGTTCCAGTCGCGCGACGAGGCGCAGGCCGAGAACTACCGCAAGATGATGGTGGCGATGGCCTCCGACATCCGGGTCATCCTGATCAAGCTCGCCGATCGCCTGCACAACATGCGCACGATCGGCGCGATGTCCAAGCAGAAGCAGATCGAGAAATCGCGCGAGACACTGGACATCTATGCCCCGATCGCCCATCGGCTCGGCATCCACGCGATCAAGTGGGAGCTCGAGGACCTGGCCTTCCAGACGCTGCATCCGCGTAAGTTCGCCGAGATCAAGGGGCTCGTCGCCCAGCAGCGCGAGGAGCGCGAGCGCTACGTCAACCAGGCGGGGGAGTACGTCGCGTCCGAGCTGTCCGAGCTCGGCATCCACGCCGACATCTCGGGCCGGCCCAAGCACTTCTACTCGATCTACTCCAAGATGACCAAGAAGGGCCGGGAGTTCAACGAGATCTATGACCTGACGGCGATGCGGGTGATCGTTGACTCGGTCAAGGACACCTACGGGGCGGTTGGGGTGATCCATTCCCTGTGGAAGCCGCTTCCGGGCCGCTTCAAGGACTTCATCGCGATGCCGAAGTTCAACATGTACCAGTCGCTGCACACGACCGTGATCGGGCCCGAGGGGCGGCCGCTGGAGATCCAGATCCGCACCCGCGACATGCATGATCTAGCCGAGTTCGGGATCGCCGCTCACTGGATGTACAAGGCGGGCAAGGCGAGCAGCGCCGAAACCCCCGGCGGCCCGCGCGACCCCGACGGCAAGCTCAAGTGGCTGCGGTCGCTGATGGACTGGCAGCAGGACATGGCCGACCCGCGGGAGTTCATGGAGGCGCTCAAGGTCGACCTGTTCGAGGACGAGGTGTTCGTGTTCACGCCCAAGGGCGAGGTTAAATCCCTGGCCTCCGGGGCGACGCCGCTGGACTTCGCCTATGAGATCCACACCGACGTCGGCCACCGCTGCGTCGGCGCCAAGGTCAACGGCAAGATCGTGCCCCTGTCCTACGTGCTGCGCTCGGGGGACATCGTCGAGGTGCTCACCTCCAAGCGCGAGCGCGGCCCGTCGCGCGACTGGCTGGCGCTGGTCAAGACGACTCGCGCGCGCAACAAGATCAAGGCCTGGTTCAAGGCCGAGTCGCGCCGCGACACCGAGCACACCGGTCGCGAGCTGCTGCAGGAGCACCTACGCAAACAGGGCCTGCCCGCCCAGAAGCTGGTCGGTTCGCCGCTGCTGGCCGACGTGATCCGCGAGATGGGCTACCAGAAGGGCGATGACTTCTACATCGCGCTGGGTGGCGCCAAGATCTCGCCCAAGGTCGTAGTGAACAAGGTGATGCAGCGGCTCAAGCAGGGCGAGGCCGCCGAGTCTCAGCCGACGGCCGCCGACGACCTGCTGCAGACCAACCGCCGCCGGACCCGCCCGACGACGTCCTCGACGCGGTTCGGGATCGCCGTGGCGGGGATCGACGAGGTGATGCTGCGGCTGGCCAAGTGCTGCCGGCCGGTGCCGGGCGACCCGATCGTCGGCTATATCTCGCTCGGGCGCGGGATCACGATCCATCGCGACGACTGCCCCAACGTGGCCGTGCTCAAGAAGGATCCCGACCGCTTCACGCCCGTCGCTTGGGACGGCGATGCCGAGACCTCGTTCCGGGTCGAGATCCAGGTCGATGGCTGGGATCGCCACCGCCTTCTGGAGGACATGACGCGGACGTTCGCCGAGGCCGGGATCAACATCCTCGACGCGCATTGCACCGTCAACCACCCGATGGTCAAGAACCGATTCGTGGTCGAGGTGGGGGACACGCGCACGCTGGACCAGGCGATTAACCGGCTGCGGAACATCGACGCGGTGTTCGACGCCTACCGCGTCACCCCCGGCGCGGCCTGATCGGGCGGCTCCCGCCGTCCCGGGGACGCTGACCCGGCGGTCGGGGGCCCGGCGGCCGGCGGCCTGGGGGTCGCGGCATCCGCCGGAAGCGCACGGGCGGGGGCGCGCGAGACCGCGGCCCCGATCCCAGCGGCTCGGGACGGCTGCGGCCGCCGCTGCTCGCTCGCGGCGGCGTGCAGGGGTGTGAACGGCGGCGTCACCTGCACCCAGGTCAGGTGGGCGGTCGGCAGCTTGGTGAGCAGCATCGCCTCGCCGACGCCCAGCGACTTGATCTGATTGGCCGGTAGCACCGGGCGCTCGACCAATCGCCGCGTGCCGCGAACCGCTCCCGGCCGCGCGAACAGCCCCCGCAGCGTCTGGGTCACGTCCCACACCCACTCGGTGCCGGCCGTCTGGGAGATCATCGTCGCCGAGCTGTGCACGTCCTGGCGGTGGGCGATTGTCACCCCGACGATCCCCATCACCTGGTCGCGAAAGCCGCGTCCGGCGCGCTCCAGGTCTGACAGCTCCTGGGTAGCCACGAGCATCGTCACGCCGGACTCCCGCCCGCGGGCCAGCAGCGAGAGCACGTTGTCGGCACCCAGCGCGGAGAACTCGTCGATCGCCACCGTCGCCGGAACAGCGGCGCCGGACTGCCCGTCGGCTTGCAGGCGATAGCCGGCGGCGCTGGTCAGCGCCTGGATCGCGAGCGCCCCGAGCTGGGCGCCGAGCTTGCCGTAGACGCCTGAGTTCAGGCTCATCAGCACGACGTCGCCGCCCTCCAGCGCCTCCCGCAGATCCACGTTGTGGCCGTCCGCGCGAGCTCCGGGCGCCAGGTAGCGGCCGGCGCTTGACTCGCTGAGCAACGCCAGGCGCGTCCCGAGACCACGCACCGCGCTCTCCTGGTCCGGCGTCAGGCCGCCCAGGTAGTCGCCGACCCGCTCGGCGAGCCCCGGCGGTGCCTCACGCAGCCGCGCCGCCAGTCGTGGGGGCTCCATCACCGCCACGACCTCGTGTAACTGCGCCGGCCGCTGCGGGTGGATCGCGTGCAGCACCGTGAACGCGGTCTGCAGATAGCGCTCGGCAGCACGCTGGTAGTGCGGCTCGGAGAAGCGTTCGGTCGAGATCAACATGTCTTTCAGCGCCGTGGCATTGCCGTGGGCCAGCGGATTCCATTGATTGGGGCCGTCGGGCGTCCAGATCCGCAGCTCCCGCCCGGCGCCCGCCGCCGCCGCGGCCAGCTGGCGGGCGAATCCCGGCGAGCCCTTCATGTCGATCGCGACGACCGGGCGCCCCTCCCGGATGTGGCCGGCGAGGATCGTCAGCATGGTCGTCGACTTGCCCGCGCCGCTGGCGCCCACGAGCAGCGCGTGGGCCGCCAACTGCTGATCAGACAGCGTCACCGCCGCGCCGCGGAGGTCCTGGCCGAGCCGTACGCTGCGCCCCCGGCCGGCCGCGGCCGCGCGCATCCCCCGGGCGACGAGGATCCGGCGGCGCACCCCAACCGCCAGCCGGGCGGCACCGGCCGTGGCGATCATCCCCATGGCCAGCGGAAACGGGACGATCAGCGCCGCGACCAGCAGCGCCAGGGACACATAGGCGCGCCAGCGGTCCCGGCCGGTCATGCCGCTGCCTCCGGGCCCGGCCGCCCCGCACTAGCGTTGCGCTCGCCGGCCGACGCGCCGCGGTCCGGGAGGGCCGACGCGCTTCGGCGGGCGCTGCGTTGCGCTGTGGTGCAAGACGTCGCCCCGGCACGGTGGCCGACCGATACGCCCTCCACGCGGACCCGGTCAGCGATCCCCAGGCGCCGCACCGACCGCTCGATCGCCCGGCAGCGAGCGGGATCGTCGACCAGGTAGACGACGGCGTCGATCCGGCGTTCGGTAACGTAGGCGGACAGGATCCGCTCGCGCCGCCGCACGTCCTTAGACGTCAGCTCGAGCTCGAACGCGACCCGGTGGCCGGTGTCGGTCACCAGCAGCAGGTCGGGGTAATGCAGGCGCTGGCGCCCGTTGCGTCCAAGGCCGCCGAGCCGGACCCCGAACGGCTCGGCGCGTCCGGAGGGGCGGCCGTCGTGCGAGCGCATCCGCCGCTCAGAGACGATCTCGGCGAGCGGCCCGAACATGCCGTGCTCGGCGCCTACGGTGAGCCAGGCGACGCCGGCCTCGTGTCGATACTTGGCCAGATCGGGGGGGTGCGGGCAGGGCAGGTCGCAGTCGATCGCACCCAGGCCGCGGCTGGTCACGCGATAGTTGGGGGGCTCACCCTGCAGGCGCCGGTCGTCGTCGACGTAACCGGCGGCGCGCAGGGCGCGCAGCCGTCGGCCGGCGGCGTCCGGACTGACGCCGAGCAGCGCGGCCAGGTGACCGGCGAGAACGAACCGGTGCTCGGCCGTGAAGCTGAGGATCCGCCGGTCGCGCTCGGTCACCTGCAGGGCGCGCTGCGGTTGGCCGAGGCTCACATGACCCAGAGCCGCGACGCCGGTCCGGATCGCCCCCCGGTTTACCCTGGGTGCGGCAGCGCCCTCGTGTTCACGACCTCGAAGTCGCGGCCGCTGAGCCGGTCAAGGGCGTGCAGGGCGTCGTCTTTCCAGCGCGGGTTGGGCGCGCCGGAGATGTACCACGGTGATCCGTTGTCGGCGAGGATCAGGCCGTAGCGCTTCAGCGCGGTGGCCACGATCCGAGCCTGGAGCGGCAGCCGGGAGATGTTCACGCTCGCCTTCAGGCGCACGCGCAGCCCCATCGGCGGGGCGTGTGACAGAGCGCAGCCGCTCGTGTCGTGGCGGGCGGGATAGACGTAGCGAGCGGCGGTGCACGGGGCGGTGAAGCGCAGCGCGTGATTGATCGCGCCCGTCTGGTCCTCGGCGTAGCGCGCCAGGCCGGGCAGGATCGGCAGCCCTGCGGCGTCGGCCGACGTCCAGCCGGCCGGGCGCAGGTGGTCAGAGCGCAGCTTGAAGATCGCGCCCGACCCGGCCGTCCACGCGCTCCCGCCCCGGACCCGACGGGCGTCATCGAGCTCGTAATCGGTGCAGTTGGCGCGGTCGACCACGATCACGTGCCGGTCTCCGGCGGAGCTTGCGCCGCCCTCGACCGGGGCGGTGGGCGGAATCGGATACGGCCCGCGATCGGACTCGCCCGCGTAGGTGAAGCTGATGTGCACGGGGCGGACGCCGGCGCCCACGACCGTGTAGGGGATCCCGTTCGGGGCGCCGGCATAGACGGTCCCGAAGTCAGGGTGCACGGGCGCGTCAAGCCCGATCCGGGCGATGATCTGGGCCGAGTCAGGCGCCACCGCCAGCCGATCGACGCGCTGGTTGAATGGATTGTCGGCGGGGAGCACGGGGCAGCCCGCCAGCGTGGGTGACGTCGACGGCGCGACGTTGGGCCGAGCGCTGCCCGGTGTCGGCCAGCACAGCAGCGCCGCCAGAGAGAACGGGACTAGCCGGCGTGTGATCACGGCCGCGCCAGCCTAACCGAGCCGCTCGGCTGTGGCTCGTGGACCGAGCTCACGCCCGAACCTTCGGCGCGTAAGCCGGGGGAGTGTGTCTTGCCCATACCAGTGCGGCGACGGCAAGCAGCCCCCAGATCAGGAACCAGGGGTCCCAGAGGTAGGCATGCCAGGCCAGCGCGCGGTGATCCGCCGCTCGCGACGCGCGGATCGCGCCGGCCTGCACCAGCAGCCCCACCGCCGTCAGCACGAGGCCGTAGACGGTCAAGATCGCGGCGGCGATCCACGCGAGCGCGACCGCGACGCGCCGCGGTGAGGGCGTAGCCGCGCCCCGCGACGACGCGTGAACTGCGACCAGCGGCAGCACCGCGGCCGCGGCTTTGAGCGCCGCGGCGCCCCAGACCGCCAGGATCACGCCGGTATCGCCGGCCCGGCCGAGGCGAGCCAGCGAACCGCCGACGGTGTCCAGCAGGGCGGTGCCGCCCAGCCCCCAATAGACGCTGACCGCGGTGTACAGGCCGCCGACGAGCAGGGCCGCGCGGGCGAACCTGACCGCCGGCAACGGCGGGTGGCCGGCTTCAGGCTCCATGCGCACTCCGTGGGGTCCAAGCGCCGATCTGCGACAAAAGGGCACTCCCCGGCACCTTTTCTCGCAAATCCGCTGGTCGGGCGCTGCCGATCAAGCTCGGGCAGAGTCGTCGATCTGCACCGGGTATCCGGCGCGCAGGATGGCGACGATCGCGGGCGGGGTGAGCAGAATCGCGCTCCCGCGCATGGGGCGCTCCAGCCGACTGGAGTACCCGTCGGGGCCCCAGGTCACGAGCTCTGAGCCGAGCACCAGCGCCGGAACGTCATTGATCAGCACGAACGCGCCGTCGGGCAGCTCTGACCAGCGGGCCGGGTGCGTGCGCCGGCGGTGGGTCCCGCGAACAATCCGCTCGCCGTGCAGCCGGTGGTCGATCGTCTTGGCCGCCGGGAGCGCCTCGCCGAGCCCCGCGGACCAGGCCGCTCGGAAAGCGTTGTAGCTCGCGCGTCGGCACTCCGCGCAGGGACGGTGCCCGGCGGCCAGCGAAACCGCCTCGTCGTGGAAGTACAGCCAGGTGAAGTGATGCGGTTGCCACTGCTCGTGCCACCAGTCCTTGAACCGCAGCGCGCAGGTCAGCCAGCGCTCGTGGGCGTGGAAGCGGACGAGCTGCTCGCCGGAGTGAAGGATGCCGCGGTTGCCGGTGAAGGCGCCGCGCAGCGCGATCGCCACGACCTCCCCGGTCGGCGTGACCCGGTTGCGATGCGGGTTCACGGGTCGCCGGGTCCCGGTTCGAGCCGCAGGCTCAGCTGCTCGGGTGGTTCAGGAGCGGCGCGCACGCCCTCGGCGGGAGAGCCCCGCCGCCCGGCGCGCCGCCAGTGGGCGACGATCTGGTGGGCGGCCGCGTGCCGCCAACCGGCCGCGCGCGAGACCGGGATGAAGTGCACGACCCCGTCGCGGATCTCCAGCACCTCGCCGTAGACCACACGCCCACCGATCGAGGCCTTGACCATGTCGCCGACGGCGATCCCGTCGATCCGCACCACGTCCCTCTCAGGCCACGATCAGCATGCCGCTCGGGAGCACGGAGAACTCCGCCTCGCGGACGTCGCCGATGTAGTCGCCGTCGACCTGCAGCGGCAGTTCGCGCTCGTCGGCGGAGCGCACTCGGAGTGAGTGCAGGCCGGCGAAGCCACGCACCTGCCGGTGGCGGACGAGTCGCGCGCGCTCTGACAGCGCGCGCCAGGTGATCGTGGGAAAGTCGATCGGGCTCGCGCGTTTGAGCACCACCCCGGCCAGATCACCGCTGTCCAGACTCGCGCCCTCGCCCATGTGGACGGAGCGGTCGCCGAAGTAGGTGTAGGGCTCCGCGTTCTGGACGATCGCGGTCACGCCGGCAACCGTCTCACCGTCGAGCTCGGCCTGCAGTCGGGGTGGGTGCATGAGGTAGTGGCGATGCAGCGTCCGCGCCGCGGTCCAAGCGTAGTAGTACTCGCCCAGCCGGACCTTCAGCCGCGGATGGGCGTCCACGCGCTTGACCACCGAGGCGTCGAGGCCCACCCCAGCTGAGAACAGGAAGTGGCGCTCGTTGACGCGGCCGACATCGACCCGCCGCGGCCGCCAGTCGGAGGCGAGGGCGAGCAGGTGCTCGGTCGCGTCGACGACGTCAGTCGGGATCCCGAGGATGCGGCAGTAGACGTTGGTGCGCCCGCCAGGCAGGCAGCAGAGCGGCGTGTCGGAGCCCACCAGCCCGTTGGCGGCCTCGTTCACGGTGCCGTCACCGCCGAACGCGACGACGACGTCGTACCCCTCCTGGGCGGCCTGCCGGCACAGCACCGTGGCGTGGTCGCGAGCCTCGGTGTCGACGGCGTGGACGTCGTAGCGTCCGCGCAGCGCGTAGACGACGAGGTTGCGCAGCCGATCGGAGACCGTCGTCGCGTACGGATTGACGATCACCAGCATCCGCCGCCTCGGCGTCGAGGTGGCCTCGAGCTCGAGCAGGGGCTCCAGCCGCGCGAGCGGATCGGTGCAAGCGGTGGCCATCGCGCATGGTCAACACCACGAGGGCGGTCACGTTACGCTCGGTCACGCCGGAGTCCGCAAACCTCCAGTTCGCTGCCGGTCAGCCGATATACTTCCGCGGACATAGCAGTACGCATCCAGAGGGGTGGAGGGATATGGCCCTACGAAACCCCGGCAACCGCCCGCAAGGGAACGGTGCCAATTCCATCAGGCTCCAATCCACAAAAGGCCTGGGAGATGTGGCAGGGCGGTTTCTCAATGGACCTCCGACCACAGACCCCGGCGGAGGTTATTTGCATATGCCGCCAGAGTCTCTTCGCTGCAAGGAATGCAAGACCGCCTACCCGCTGGACGCGCGGTACGTCTGCGAGCAGTGTTTCGGCCCGCTCGAGGTCGCCTACGCGTCGCCCGACGACGTCGATCCGGACGCGATTCGCCGCCGGATCCAGGCCGGGCCACACTCGTTGTGGCGCTACGGCGATTTCCTGCCCGTGGCGACGGCCCCCCGTGGCGCGCTGGCGGCCGGGTGGACGCCGCTGATCCGAGCTGACCGGCTGGCCCAGCGGCTGGGCCTCAACGAGGTCTGGATCAAGAACGACGCCGCCAACCCGACCCACTCGTTCAAGGATCGGGTGGTGTCGGTGGCGATGGCGCGGGCGCGGGAGCTCGGGTTCACCACGGTCGCGTGCGCGTCGACCGGCAACCTGGCCAACGCGACCGCCGCCCATGCTGCCGCCGCCGGCCTGGAGTCGTTCGTGTTCATCCCGTCAGATCTGGAGGAGCAGAAGATCCTCGCCACCGGCGTCTACGGAACCAATCTGGTCAGCGTGCGCGGTAACTACGACGACGTCAACCGACTCTGTACCGAGCTCTCGGGCGAGCACGAGTGGGCGTTCGTGAACATCAACATGCGCCCCTACTACGCCGAGGGCTCCAAGACGCTCGCGTTCGAGACCGCTGAGCAGCTCGGCTTCCAGCTGCCCGACCGAGTGGTGGCGCCGATCGCCTCCGGCTCGCTGTTCACCAAGATCGCCCGCGGCTTTGAGGAGTGGATCGAGCTCGGGCTGTTGGACGGCGAGCTGCCGACGTTCAACGGTGCCCAGGCCGAGGGCTGCTCCCCGGTCGCGACGGCGTTCGCCGACGGAAATGACTTCTGCCGTCCGGTCAAGCCCGACACGATCGCCAAGTCACTGGCGATCGGCAACCCCGCCGACGGGCCGTACGCGCTGGACCTGGCGCGCCGGTCGCACGGCACGATTGACTCGGTCACCGACGATGAGATCCGCGAGGGCATCCGGCTGCTCGCCCAGACGACCGGGATCTTCACCGAGACCGCCGGTGGCGTGACCACGGCGGTGCTGTCAAAGCTCGCGCAACGCGGTGACATCGACCCCGACGAGCGCGTCGTCGCCTACATCACCGGGGAGGGCCTGAAGACGCTCGACGCCGTCCGCGGCACATTTGAGGCGTGGGAGATCGACCCGACGGTGGACTCGTTTGAGACGACCGCCGAACGCGTCGGCGCGCTGGCATAAGATTGCCGATCTCAATGTCAGTCAACGTGAAGATCCCCACCCAACTTCGGGCTGCCACCGGCGGTGAGGCGCTGGCGACCGTCGATGGCAGCACCGTCGGCGAGGTGCTCGACTCCCTGTACGAGCGCTTCGCCGAGCTGCGCAGCCGAATCGCCGAGGACGGCGGTCTACGCCGGTTCGTCAACGTCTACGTCGACGGCGAGGACATTCGCTTTCTCAACGGCCTCGACACACGGGTCAAGGACGGCGACGAGGTGACGATCCTGCCGGCCGTCGCCGGCGGCTGACACCGCCGGTATGACGGGCGGCGATCGCCCGGCCGTGACGTGATCTAGGAGGCCGCAGGTGCTGGCGCGGCCAGGGCCGCTGTCCCAACGCCGATCGGGCAGCTGACGCCGGTACCGCCAAGCCCGCAGTAGCCCCACGGGTTCTTGTGCAGATACTGCTGGTGGTAGTCCTCGGCGTAGTAAAACGGGTGGGCGGAGGCCGAATCGATCTCGGTCGTGATCTCCGCATAGCGCTGGGCCCGCAGCTGCTCGTTGTAAGCGTCGCGCGAGGCCTGGGCCAGCCGGCGGTGCTCGTCGGTGTCCCAGTAGATCGCCGAGCGGTACTGGGTGCCGGTGTCGTTGCCCTGACGCAGGCCCTGGGTCGGGTCATGGCTCTCCCAGAACAGCTTCAGGATCTGCTCGTAGGACGTCTTGGCGGGATCGAACACGACCAGCACCGCCTCAGTGTGGCCGGTGCTGCCGCTGCAGACCTCTTCATAGGAGGGGTTGGGCGTATAACCGCCGGCATAGCCGACCGCTGTCGTGTACACGCCGGGGGCCTCCCAGAACACGCGCTCGGCGCCCCAGAAGCAGCCTAGGCCGACAACGATCTGCTCAAAGCCGTCGGGGAACGGACCCTTCATCGGGGTACCCAGCACGGCATGGCGGTCAGCGACCGGCATCTCCGAGCTGCGACCCGGTAGGGCGCGCTCGGAATCAATCATCTTTGATTTCTCTCGCAATCCGAACATGTCCCGAAGGTTAGTCACGCGACCTTACGGGCCAAGAAAGAATCAGAGCACCCAGACCCGGCAGCGCAGCGCGCCGCGCGCTGCCTGCCGATCGGCCCGAGCCTAAGCGACTTGCGGTCGGCGGCCGATACGGCTCTGAGACAATGAGACGTCGATGACCGATCCCGTCCGCACTCAGCCTCGCCGTCGCCTCCGGGCGCTGCTGGCCGGAGTGGCCGTCCTGATTCCGCTGATCCCGATCGTGGTCGCGCTGCTGCTCAACGGCGGCAGCGGCGCCGCCCGCGCCGTGACCACCACCGCGGTGACGCATTTCGATCCCGTCAAGGTCAAGCCACTGTCGGTGGCGACCACCCGCCTGCTGCCGCCCGGCCGGGGCGCGCTGGTGGCGCTCGTCCTTCATCCGACCGCGCTGCGTTCCGCCCCCGGGCACGGACGGACGCTCGCCAAGGTGACGACCCACACGGGCTTCGGCTCGTCGCAGACGTTCTGGGTGGTGAAGCTCTCGGGTGCGTGGCTGGGCGTGATCTCCAACCTGGCGGGCAATAACCGCGTCGGCTGGATCCCCGCCTCCGCCGCCTCGCTGAGCCGCGTCGACTGGGAGCTCAAAGCCTCGCTGGCCGCCCGCGAACTGACCGTGCTGCACAACGGCAAGGCGATCAGGCACTACTCGATCGCGATCGGCGCCCCCACCGCGCCCACGCCCACCGGGCGCTTCGCGGTCACCGACCGGCTGAGCACCGGGGACCCCACCGGGCCCTACGGGTGCTGCATCCTGGCGCTCTCGGCCCAGGCGCCGCATGCGATCCAGGACTGGAGCGGCGGCAACCGGATCGCCGTGCATTCCACACCGGAGACCGACAGCATCGGCCATCCGGTCAGCCACGGCTGCATGCGCCTGACGCTCGCCGAGGGACGCTGGCTGCTGGCCCACATCCCGCTGGGCACGCCGGCGGTCGTGTCCTCGGCGTAGCGGTTGTTTGTCGCCTCCGCGAGCAGCTGTCGGCACCTACCCGGAGAGGAGGCCCCGGGCCACTGGCACTCAGCCCGAATCCGCCCCCTCGCGGACGGTGGGGGGATCGGGGTCACCGCTGACCCTGCGGATCTTCTCAATCGCCGCGCGCAGCAGGCGCGAGATCTGCATCTGCGAGGTCCCGACCCGCTGGGCGATCTCTGACTGCGTCAGGTCACGCCCGAAGCGCAGGTACAGGATCAGCCGGTCTGAGTCAGACAGCGTGTCGACCCCGCGCGCGATCATGGTCAGGTACTCGGCCTGCTCCAGACGTTCGTCCTCGGCCCCCAGGACCGCGGTCAGGCTGCCCGGGCCGCCGTCGTCCTCGTCGGAGCCGTGGTCCAGGGGCGCGGCGTGTCGCGCGTGATAGGCCTCCAGCGCCTCGAGCGTCTGCTCCTCGCTGACTCCCAGCGCGGTGGCCAGCTCGGGGACCGAGGGCGACCGCCCCAGCTGGGCGGCCAGCTGCTCGCTGACCCGCGCCAGCTCGACCGCGCGCTCCTTCACTCCGCGGGGAACGTGAAGCGCCCAGCCGCTGTCGCGGAAGTAGCGCTTGAGCTCGCCCAGCATCGTCGGGGTGGCGAACGTGGTGAACGCGAACCCGCGCTGGGGGTCGAAGCGCGCGATCGCCTTCAGCAGGCCCACGTTGGCGACCTGCATCAGGTCGTCGAGCGGTTCGCCGCGCGAGTAATAGCGGCGAGCGATGCTGCGCGTCAGCGGCTCAAAGCGACGCACCAGCTCCTCGACGAGCGCCGGATCGGGCACCGTCCGGTGCCGGCGGAACAGCTCGTCGACGCTCAGCCCGCTCAGCTGGTCGGGGCCACGCGTCATTGTCTGCGCGCGACGCTCGGCCATTCCCCGCATACCCAGTCCGGCACGCTGAACCTCCGTACGAGAAGCCAGTACGACGGTCTGCCCCGAAGCGGCGGCGCCGGGTGCCTCCCATCGCTTGAGACGATGCGCCCTGGATGCGTCTCACAGCCGTCCGGAGCCACTCGCATCATAACGCCAGACCAGCCGGCGAACGGCCGCTCAGTCCGGCGTTGGCGGGATGCCGGCCACGCCGTCGGCGGCCAGCACGAACACCTCGACCATGAGGTTGCGCTTGAGGTCGTTGGCGCTCATGAATGAGCGCACGGTGCGGCCCAGGACGCCCTGTACCGCCTCGATCATGTCCGCGCCCATCGCGTCCTGGAGACCAAGACGGCCGGCCGCGACCAGGTCGGCGTGGTCGTTGCGCTCGAGCGTCTGCTCGGCGCGCGTGTAGCCGCCCTCCATCAGGCATACCACCAGATCGCCGTCGATCGTGGTCCGGGTGGTGGTGGGTCCGCGGCCGACGTACTGCTTGTGCAACCGGGCGATCGCGTTGGAGATCTCCAACGACGGCGCGCCGGGGGCCCCGTCGGGTTCGGCGTCGTCCTCTTTGAGCATGGCTTCGGTTCGGCGATCCATGGCGGGGCGCAGCGCGATTCTAACTTGGGGCGGCGCCCCGGTGGTCAGCCGGTGGACGTCTGCGTGACCGGCACGCCGAAGCGCTGCTGCAGCTCGCCGGCGTCGACGTCCTCGCGATAACGCTGCTCAGACGGGGGGTGGGTGAAGATCAGGATGTGGTCGGCGGGGAACGTCTTCAGCGCGTCCTCGATCGCCTCGTCGGGATCACCTTCGCCGGTATCGCCGCTGGCCGCCACGCCTTCGTCTCCGAGCTGTTCGACGCTCTCACGGCGGACGTCGTCGGCCCGGTCGATCGCCTCGTCCGCGTCAGAGACCCAGAAGCGCAGCGCATTCTTGTGCAGCGCCGGTGCGACGACCATGATCTCGGCGTCTTCCGGATCGCCGGCGCCGGTGGGCAGCGCGTCCCGCAGCTGCGCGGCCGTGACCGGCTCGGTGGTCAGCACGAGGATCTTCATGGGTTGCGACTACCCGGCGGCGTCCGGCGGCTAACGGCGGTACAGGGAATCGAACAGGTCGGCGTAGCGCTCGTTGACGACCGCGCGCTTGATCTTCAGCGTCGGCGTCAGCTCGCCCGCCTCGATCGAGAGCTCCCGGCCGAGGATCACGAACTTCTTGATCTGCTCGACCGACGCGTAGTTGGCGTTGACGCGGTCCAGTTCGGCCTGCACCAGCTCGCGCACCGGGTTGGCATCGGCCAGCTCGCCGACGTCGGCAGGCAGCCCCTGCTCGGCCGCCCACGGCACGATCTCCTCCTCGTCGAGGGTGATCAGCGCGACCGGATAGGGACGCCGGTCGCCGTGCATCATCGCCTGAGAGATGAACCGGCTCTGCTGCAGGTCGTTCTCGAGGTTCGCCGGGGTCAGGTTCTTGCCGCCGGCGGTGATGATGATGTCCTTCTTGCGCCCGGTGATCGAGAGGTAGCCGTCGTCGTCGAGCGCGCCGACGTCGCCGGTGTGCAGCCAGCCGTCGACCAGCGTCTCCGCGGTCGCCTCGGGGTTGCGCCAGTACTCGGGGAAGACGTTGGGGCCGCGGAGCAGGATCTCGCCGTCCGCGTCGGCGATCCTGACCTCGACGCCCGGCAGCGGGCGCCCGACGGTGCCGAACTTGAACTGATCGGGCGTGGCCACGGTGCCGACCGCGGTGGTCTCGGTCATGCCCCAGCCCTCCAGCACGGGCACGCCGCAGGCATAAAAGAACTCGAGGATCTCGGCGGCGATCGGCGCCGCGCCGGTCAACGCCTGGTTGGTCTTGCCGCCGAACAGTCCACGCACCCGCGAGTAGAGACGCTCCTCGGCCTGGTCAAACGCCGCCTGCATCTCGCCCGGCACAGGCTCGCCGCGCTGGCGCCGCATTCGCACCTCGACGCCCAGCTTGATCGCGGCGGCGAACCGCTGCTGATCGGATTCCGAGCCCCGCGCCTGCAGCTTCATCGCGGCCGTGTACAGCTTCTCGAAGATCCGCGGCACCGCCGGCAGATACGTCGGTTGGGTCTCGATCAGCTCCTCGAGGATCTTCTTGGAGTCGCCGCCGTAGTAGACGATTGCCGTGCCCTGGTCAAACGAAGCGAGCATCGCCGTCAGCGCGAACGCGTGGGCCAGCGGAAGGAACAGGTACGTGGTCTCACCCGGCGCAATGAACTCCAGCTGCTCGACGATCTCGCACACTGACATTGCGTTGCCGTGGTTGAGCACCACGCCCTTGGGCGGCCCGGTGGTGCCCGAGGTGTAGATGATCGTGTAGGGATCGGCGCGCCCCACCTGCCCCTGGCGGCGGCGCAGCTCGTCTCGGTCGGCACCCGCGCCACGCTCGCGCAGCTGCGCCAGCGTCACGTCGCCGGCGCCTGGCTGGATCGCGATCACGTGCTCCAGCGCCTCGAGCTCGCCGCGCACCGCCTGCACCTTCTCCACCTGGGCGACATCCTCGCAGATCACCGCCCGCGCGCCGGAATCGCCCAACACCCACTGGCACTCGCGCGGGGAGTTGGTCGGATACACCGGGACGACCACGCCGCCGACCGCGGAGATCGCGTAGCTGCAGTGCGTCCATTCCACGCGCGTGTCGGAGAGCACGGCGACGCGGTCGCCGGGCTCGATCCCCAGCGCGAGCAGGCCCAGGGCGATCGCCTCGATCGCGGCGGCCGTGTCGGCGTAGGTCAGCTCGCGCCATTCTGCGTCGGCCTTGTGGCGGGAGGCCAGCCGCTCGCCGAAGCGCTCGGCGGCCGAGCTCGGTAGCGCGCCCACCGTCTCGGCGATTGCCCGGGGACCCGACGTGGTCTGGCTCATCTCGTCTCCTCTCCGACCGTAATCCAACTATCAACTGTTGCAGGTTTCCGCGCCCCGGAGGCGGCCTCAGCGGTTCGCGCTGCTGCGCAGGTCGTCGGCCACCGAGCTCCACAGGGTCACGTGCGGGCGCGGGCGAGCCCGCGCTGAGCTGGCGCCCGCGCGCCCGCTGGAGATCGCCTGGGTCGCCTCCGCGCTGGTGGCGAAACGCTGCATGGCCAGGGCGGCCGGCAGCGCGCGGCCGACGCCGAGCGTCGAGGCGTGCCACAGCTCGAGCAGTGGGGTCCCGCGGACGTCCAGCCGCGTCAGCGAGCGGCGGCGCAGCTCTTCGAGCACGGTGTGGGCCAGCGTCAGCACGATCCCGTCGCCGGCGGCCGCCGCGGCAACGGCCGCGGCATGGCCGGTGTAGGCGACGCAGTCGGTCGGCTCGATCCCGGTTCGCGCGAACAAAAGCCCGGACCCCGTCGTCGGGTCCAGCTCCGGCGGGCCCAGCAGCCAGCGCTCGCCGGCGAGCTCGGACGGCGCGAGGTCGCGACAGCCCGCCAGCGGATGCCCGAGCGCGGCGACGACGATCAGCCGGCAGCGCAGGAACGCCACCGAGGCGATCGTGCCGGCGCGTTCGCGCGCGGGAGCGGGACCGAGCACGATGTCCGCCCGGCGGTGCTCGAGCAGTTCCGCGACCGATCCGCCGGGGACGGTCTCGATCTGCACGTCGAGCCCGGGTTCGCGGGCGGTGAACGCGTCCAGCAGCGGGGCAACGTGCTCGGCGACGAGGCTGGTCACGGCCACGTGCATCAGCCGCGACTGCCCAGGGACATCCTGCACCGAGCGGCGCGCCTGCTCGGCGAGGCCGAGGATCTCGGTGGCGAGCGCCGCCAGCCGCCGCCCGCCCGCGGTGAGCTTGATGCCCCGACCGGCGCGCACGAACAACTCGTCGCCCAGTTCCCTGCGCAGCGCCGCGACGGCCACCGAGACCGCGGGCTCGGTCACGCCCAGGTCCGCCGCCGCTGCCTTGACCGAACCGTGACGGGCGACCAGCACGAACGACTGCAGCTGAGCAAGGGTCATTTGGGCTAAGCGATCACTTAATTGACATTTGCGTACTGCATCACGCGCGAGCAGAATGCTAGACATGGAGGAGAGCAGAAATAGTGGCGTCCCCGGCGGCGCGCGCGTCTGATGCTCGGCTGAGTGCAGGTTCCCGCCGAGTTTGAGTACGAGCGCGCGACGAGCGTGGATCATGCGCTGCAGCTGCTCACGCAGCTGGGGCCCGACGCTCGCATCCTCGCGGGCGGCCACTCGCTGCTGCCGATGATGAAGCTGCGTCTGGCGACGCCCGAGTACCTGATCGACATTGACGATCTGGCCGGCGAGCTTGGCTACATCCGCGAGGCGGATGCGGAGATCCGTATCGGCGCGATGACCCGCCACCGCGAGCTGCTGGAATCCAAACTGCTCGCGCAGCGCTCATCTATCTTCACCGACGCCGAGCGCGTGATCGCCGACCCGGTGGTGCGCAACCGCGGCACGATCGGCGGCGCGCTGTGTCAGGCCGACCCGTCCGAGGACCTGAGCGCGGTCTGCGCCGCGGTCGGGGCGCGGATGGTGATCCGCGGCCTGGAGGGCGAGCGCGAGCTATCCATGCCCGAGTTTCATCGCGGCCCCTACCGCACCGCGGTCGCCGCTGACGAGCTGCTGATCGAGATTCGCGTGCCGCTGCGGGCCGGCTCGGGGAGCGCCTATGAGAAAGTCGACCGGCGGGTCGGCGATTGGGCGGTGGCGGCCGCCGGCGTCGCGCTCAGCGTCACCGACGGTACGGTGACCGCTGCCGGGATCGCCCTCGCTGCCGTCGGTGCCGAGGTCACGTCTGCCCAAGCCGAAGCCGAGCTGGTGGGGGGTCCGCCGAGCGAGGAGCGCCTGGAGGCAGCGGCACGCACGGCGGCCGCCGGCGCCAAGCCGGTCTCTGACCAGCGCGGCTCGGCCGAGTACAAGCGACATGCGGCGGGCGTGCTGGTGACGCGAGCCCTGCGCCGGGCGACAGCGCGGGCGACGAAAGCCGGAAAGTGCAGCTGACGATGACCGTCAACGCCGTCGAGCATGCGCGCGACGTGCAGCCGCGGATGCTGCTCGTGCACTTCCTGCGCGACGAACTGCGGCTGACCGGCACCCACTGGGGCTGTGATACGTCTAACTGCGGCACCTGCGTGGTGCTGATGGACTCAGAGCCCGTGAAGTCGTGCACGGTGCTGGCCGCGACCGCCGCCGGGCATCACATCCGGACGGTCGAGGGGCTCGAGGTCGACGGCCGCCTGGACCCGGTGCAGGAGGGCTTTCGCGAGCAGCACGGCGTGCAGTGCGGCTTCTGCACGTCGGGAATGATGCTGACCGCGCGGGCGCTGCTGGACCGCGGGCGATCGGACCCCACTCGCGCTGCGCTGACCGACGCCGAGATCCGCGAGGCGATCTCCGGCCAGATCTGTCGCTGCACCGGTTACACGACGATCGTGCGCTCGATCCGCTGGGCGGCCGACCGCGAGCGCGAGGCGGCGCAGTCAAGTTGAGCAGGCGAACCCACTCACGAGAAGGAGGTCTGCGATGCCCGTGATCGGAGCATCTGGCGGTTGGACGATCGGGCTGGTGCTCGGCGTGATCGTGGTGATCGTCGCGGCGGCGGTCGTGATCACGACCGTGGCCCTGGCGACTCGGACCGCCAAAAAGGCGCAGACGGCCGTCGGGGGCGTGACCAAGGTGCGCGAGCAGACCGACGCGCTCTCGGGGATCGCTCGCATCAACGACTCGGGCGTACGGATCCTGCATGCCGCACGTGCGCTGCGCAAGGTGGCGGTGGGCAAATGAGCGTCTACGCGCTCAGCAACCACGGCGCCTGGGGCCTCGCGCTGATCATCGGCCTCGTCGCGGCCCTGGCGGTGGCGGCGCTGCTGGCGATCCTGATCCGCACCGTGATGGCGATCGACCGCTCGGTCGGCGGCTTGCTGGACGTGGCCGGCCAGGTCGCCAGTAACACCGCGAACATTCCCCAGCTGCAGGCCACCGGCCCGGTGCTGGGGCTGATCGTGGACGAGGCGATCATCCAGGACGGTTACATGAACGCGCTTACCGACGGGTTCGGTGGCCGATGAGCGCGTCCACCCTGACCGTGCTCAGCGTAATCCTGGCGGTGGTGATCGTTGTCGTGCTGGCGGGAGCGCTGATCCTGATCCGCCGGAGCCTGGAATCGACCGCCGGCAAGCTCGCGACCCTGGCGGGGGCGCTGGAGATGGTCGAATCCGAGCACCTCAAGCCGCTGGAACCCGCCGTCAAGGCGATCAACGCCCAATTCGACATCATCGTCGGGGCGTTTCCCGGCATCGCCGCCAAGGCGAAGATCGTGGCCGATCGGAGGCCGTCATGACACTCGAGTGGATCGGGGATGTGATCCTGCTGGTGGTGCTGCTCCCGGTCGTGATCTACCTGCTGCGCGGCGTGCTCGGCGCCGCCACCTCGATCGTGCCCAGCGTCGGTCGCATCGCCGCCGCCGCCCGGGCCGGATCGGCCGACCTGGACGCGGTCCCGCTGCTGCTGCACACCCAGGAGCAGACGATCAAGACGATCGTCGCGGCCGCCGACTACGGCGGCTCGCTTGACGTGATCCTCGACGACCACCAAGGAGCGTGACGCGATGCCCGCAGCTGGAGTGGTGATGATCATCGCCGTGGTGGCGATCGTCGCGGCGGTCGTCTACTACCTGGTGTCCACGATTGTGGCCCTGCGTCGGATCGCCGCCGGACTGGACGAGGCGATCGGCGGCGTGGTGGCGATCATCGAGAAGAGCGCCCCCGTCGCCGACGTGGTGCAGACGATCAACGCGAACCTCGATGCCGGTGTCGACCTGCTGGAGGGCCTGCTGGTCAAGAAGGCCGGCCTCAGCGATGCGGTCGGCCTGATCGACAGCCTGTATCCGGGCGCCGCGGCTGAGGGACTGCGCAACGTACCCGGCAGCAAGGAGGTCCGTGCGCCGCGGATCGCCGAGGTCTACACGCGCGGGACGCTGACGCTGGCGCGGCTGGGTCGCGAGGCCCCGATCGCCGCGGCGTCGCCCAACGGCCCGGCGCTGCGCGACGCGGTGTACGGATCGCGGGCGTCCGCTGCGCTGTATCCCGAGGGCCGGCCGGGACGGCAGCCGGCGCTGCCGCGCTCGCCGGTGATCGGCGCCGACTCGCCGGTCCAGTACGAGCCCAACGACGAGGTCGGGCGCCCGCGCAAGCGGATGCCGGTGACCCAGGAGGGAAGCTGAGATGCAGACACCGGCACCGTTTGAATACGAGCGTGCCACCAGCGTGGAGGGCGCGATCGCGTCGCTGGTCAAGTACGGCTCGGAGGCGCGCGTGGTCGCCGGCGGGCACTCGCTGCTGCCGATGATGAAGCTCCGCCTGGCCCAGCCCGAGCGGCTGATCGACATCAACGACCTGCACGAGCTGTCCTACATCGACGAGCGGTCGGACGAGATCCGGATCGGCGCGCTGACCCGACACGTCGAGCTGCTGCAGTCAGATGTGCTGGCGCGGTGGTTCGCGGCGTTCGCTGACGCCGAAAAGGTGATCGCCGATCCGGTGGTGCGCAACCGGGGCACGATCGGTGGCTCGCTGTGCCAGGCCGATGCGGCCGAGGACCTGAGCGCCGTGTGCGCGGCGGTCAAGGCCCAGGTCGTGATTCGCGGGGCCGAAGGGGAGCGCGTGATGGCCCTGGACGAGTTCCATATCGGGCCCTACTGGACGGCCGTCGGCGAGGGCGAGCTGGTCACCGAGGTTCGGATTCCGCTTCGCGGCGGCGGCGGTTCGGCGCACGAGAAGACCGAACGGCGCGCCGGGGACTGGGCGATCGCCGCCGCGTCGGCGGCCGTCTGGATTCAGGGGGGCACGATCGCTGACGCCGGGATCGCGCTCTCCGCAGTCGGGCCCAAGACGGTCGAGCTCACTCGGGCGCACGAGCTGCTGCGCGGCGCCACGCCGTCGGAGGAGCTGTTCACCCAAGCGGCGCAGATCGCGTCCGAGGACTGCACGCCGTCGGCCGATGGCCGTGGACCCGTCGACTACAAGCGCCATCTCGCCGGCGTCATGACGCAGCGTGCCCTGCGCCGCGCCACGGCTCGCGCGCTACACCAGGAGGCCTGAACACCGTGAACGTCACGATCAACATCAACGGCGAGCCGGTCTCGCGCGAGGTCGAGGCCCGCACACTGCTCGTGCACTTCATCCGCGACACGCCGGGCCTGACCGGCACTCACTGGGGCTGTGACACGTCTAACTGCGGCGCCTGCGTGGTGCTGATGGACGGGCAGCCGCTGAAGTCGTGCACCGCGCTGGCGGCAATGTGCGAGGGCCATGAGATCTCGACGGTCGAGTCGCTGGAGATCGAGGGCGAGCTCGATCCGATCCAGCAGGGGTTCCATGAGCTGCACGCGCTGCATTGCGGCTTCTGCACACCGGGCATGCTGATGACCGCCCGGGCGCTGCTGAACGAGAATCCCGACCCGTCTGAGCAGGAGATCCGGGTCGCGATCTCGGGCGCGATCTGCCGCTGCACGGGATACAAGAACATCGTCGCCGCGGTGCGCTGGGCAGCCGAGCACGAAGCTTCGATCCAACAGGAGGCGTGAGCCCCATGGCCACCGTGTCAAACCTTCCCAGTCCCGAGCAAGAGCGACCGATCGGCTTCGGGCGCCTGAAGCGCAAGGAGGACGCGCGCTTCATCCGCGGCCAGGGCCTTTACCTCGACGACATCCGCCTGCCGGGGATGGTGCACGGCGCGATCCTGCGCAGCCCCTATGCCCACGCCCGGATCGTCTCGATCGACACCTCGGCGGCGCTCGCGCTGCCCGGCGTGGCGGCGGTCGTGACCGCCAAGGACCTGGAGACGCTCGGGCTGGCGTGGATGCCGACAATCTCCTATGACACGCAGGCCGTGCTGGCCGGCGACAAGGTGCGATTCCAGGGCCAGGAGGTGGCGTTCGTGATCGCCACCGACGAGTACATCGCCCGCGACGCGCTGCCGCTGATCGACGTCGAGTACGAGCCGCTGAAGCCAATCGTCGACGCCCGCAAGGCGCTGGATCCCGATGCTCCGCTGATCCGCGACGACAAGGAGGGCCAGGTCGACAACGTGGCCAGCCCGACCTGGGAGGCGGGCGACGAGGAGGCCACCGACCGGGCGTTCGCGGAGGCCGACGTGATCGTCAAGCGCGACATGATCTACCCGCGCTGCCATCCAGCGCCGCTGGAGACGTGCGGGATGATCGCCGACTTCAATCCCGAGACCGGGCAGCTGGACATCTACAACGGTAACCAGGCGCCCAACGTACACCGCACCGTCTATGCCCACGTCGCCGGTCTGGCCGAGCACATGATCCGGATCCGCTGCAACGACATCGGCGGGGGCTTCGGCAACAAGGTGCCCGTCTATCCGGGCTACGTGTGCGCGATCGCCGGCTCGATCGTCGCCGGGGTGCCGGTCAAGTGGGTCGAGGACCGCTCGGAAAACCTGATGTCGACCGGCTTTGCCCGCGACTACATCATGCGCAGTGAAATGTGCGCCAAGGACGGCAAGATCACCGGCCTGCGGGTCGACGTGATCGCCGACCACGGCGCGTTTGATTCGACCGCTCAGCCGACGAAGTTCCCGGCCGGCTTCTTCCACATCTGCTGTGGCTCCTACGACCTGCAGGCCGCGCACGTCAAGGTCAAGGCGGTCTACACCAACAAGGCGCCGGGCGGCGTCGCTTACCGCTGCTCGTTCCGGATCACCGAGGCCGTCTACATGGTCGAGCGGATGGTCAACGCACTGGCGCTGGAGATGGGCGTCGACCAGATCGACCTGCGGATGCGCAGCTTCATCGCGGCCGACCAGTTCCCGTATGAGACGACCACCGGCTGGACCTATGACTCGGGCAATTACGCGGAGACGATGAAGGTGGCGATGGACATCGCCGGCTACGACGAGCTGCTGCGCGAGCAGGCCGAGAAGCGTGAGCGCGGCGAGCTGATGGGGATCGGCGTGGCGTTCTTCACCGAGGGCGTCGGCGCCGGGCCGCGCAAGCACATGGACATCCTCGGGATGTCGATGAACGACGGCGCCGACCTGCGCGTGCACCCGTCGGGCAAGGCGATGGTCAGCCTGTCATGCCAGACCCAGGGCCAGGGCCACGAGACGACGTTCGCGCAGATCGTCGCCGAGGAGTTGGGGATCCCGCCCGAGGACGTGCAGGTCCGCCATGGCGACACCGACCGCACCCCCTATGGACTGGGCACCTACGGCTCGCGGTCGACGCCGGTGAGCGGAGCCGCGGTGGCCGTCGTGGCGCGCAAGGTGCGCGACAAGGCGCGGCTGATCGCGGCCACGATGCTCGAGACCCGGCCCGAGGACCTCGCCTGGGAGAAGGGCCGCTGGTATGTCAAGGGCGACCCCGAGCAGGGGGCGATGATCGAGGAGATCGCCGCCCGTGCCTACAGCGGCAATGCGATGCCTGAGGGCATGGAGGGCGGGCTCGACGCGCAGGTGATCTATGACCCGCCAAACCTGACCTACCCGTACGGCGCCTATATCGCGGTCGTCGATATCGACCCCGACACCGCGCAGGTGACGGTCCGCCGCTTCATCGCCGTCGACGACTGCGGCGTGCGGATCAACCCGATGATCGTGGACGGCCAGATCCACGGCGGGCTGGCGGAGGGGATCGGGATCGCGCTGATGGAGGTGATCACGTTCGATCAGGAGGGCAACTGCCTGAACTCGTCGTTCATGGACTACCTGATCCCGACGGCGATGGAGTGCCCGGCCTTCGAACTGGGGGAGACGGTCACCCCCTGCCCGCACCATCCGCTGGGGGCCAAGGGCGTCGGCGAGTCGCCCAACGTGGGCTCGCCGCCGGCGATCGTCAACGCCGTGATCGACGCGCTGCACCCGACCCACGGGGTCGACCACATCGACATGCCGTGCTCGCCGGCGCGGGTGTGGGCGGCGATGCAGGGACGCCCCGAGCCGCCGCAATGACCGACGGCGGGTCAGTTATCAGCGAAGAGTCGGATCCCGCCCACCCGATCCGCCACCTCGTCCCCGATGTGCAGACACTCGCCCAGCGGCTGGCCGCGGTCGACTACCTGGTCGACGAGGGGCTGGCCACGGCGATCTTCCTCGGGCTGCGGCTGCCCCAGCCGTTGCTGCTGGAGGGCGAGGCGGGAGTCGGGAAGACCGAGGCCGCCAAGGCGCTGGCGGCGGTGCTCGACACGCCCCTGGTGCGCCTGCAGTGCTATGAGGGCATCGACTCCGCCGAGGCCCTGTACGAGTGGAACTACCCCCGCCAGCTGCTGTCGATCCGCCTCGCCGAATCGGAACCCGCCCGCCCGGCGCTGTCCGAGGCGGACCTGTTCGGGCCCGACTACCTGACCGCTCGGCCACTGCTGCGTGCGCTGCAGCACCCGGGGCCGCGGCCCGCGGTGCTGCTGATCGACGAGATCGACCGCGCCGACGACGACTTTGAGGCGTTTCTGCTCGAGCTGCTCGGCGAGGCCGCGGTGACGATCCCCGAGATCGGCACGATCCGGGCGACGCATCCTCCCGTGATCGTGCTGACCTCCAACCGCACCCGCGATCTGCACGACGCGGTCAAGCGACGCTGCCTGTACCAGTGGATTGATTACCCCAGCCCCGAGCGCGAGGTGGAGATCATCCGCCGGC
This sequence comes from Solirubrobacteraceae bacterium, assembly GCA_050999585.1. Classification (GTDB taxonomy): domain Bacteria; phylum Actinomycetota; class Thermoleophilia; order Solirubrobacterales; family Solirubrobacteraceae; genus Palsa-465. The sequence continues at coordinate 24,399 of JBPCPC010000015.1, forward strand.
GCGTCCCCGCCGCGGCGGCCACGCTGGCCGTCCAGGTCGCCGACGCCGTCTCCCGGATGCGTGACTCCGACATCCAGAAGCCACCGGGGATCGCCGAGGCGATCGACTGGCTGGCCGCGCTAAACCTGCTCGGCCTCGCAGAGCTGGACGAGTCGGCGGTGGAGCGCACGCTCGGCTCGGTGCTCAAGTACCGCGAGGATCAGGACGTCGTCCGCGCCGCCGGCGTGGCCACGTTGCTGCAGGAGAGCGCTTGATGACCCCGCGGCCGTTCGCGGTGCGGACGCTCACGCTCGATCTGCCGCCGCTGGTGGGCGCGTTCGCCCGCCGACTGCACGACGCCGGGGTGCCGGTGTCCGCCGAGCGGGCCACGCGGCTGGCGGCCGCGCTGTCGCTCGTGGGGCGAGCGGAGTTCGTTTCCCGGCGGCGGCTGTACTGGACCACGCGGGCGGTGCTCATCGACGATCGGTCCCAGGTGCGGGCGTTCGACAGCGTGTTCGCGGCGGTGTTCGGGGTCGGCGCGCCCAAGGCGGAGATCCTCACCGAGGACGTGAGCCGGGCGCCCGCCGAGCGCGACGAGCGCCGGCGGTCCGCGCGCGTGTCCGACGGCGGCAGCGACGAATGGTCCGCGGGTACCGCGCCGGCCCCCGGACGCCACGGCGAACCTCCGTCTGAGATGCGCGAGCTGCCCGTCCCGACGGTCGCCTCCAACGAGGAGGTGATCCGGGGCAAGCGCTTCGATGCGCTCGCGCCCGAGGAGCTGGCGCAGCTGTACGCGCTGATGAGCCGGCTGGCGCTCGCGACTCCGCAGCGCGCCACGCGCCGCTTTCAGCGCGGGCGTCACGGCGCCCGCATCGACCTGCGGCGCACGCTGCGCTCCAGCCTGCGCACCGGAGGTGACCCGATCCGGCTGGCCCGCCGCCAGCGGCGGATCGAACGCCGCAGGCTGGTGATGCTGTGCGACATCTCGGGCTCGATGGAGCCCTACGCGCGTGCCTACCTGCAGTTCCTCACCTGCGCGCTGGGCAGCGGGTCAGGGCAGCCGCGCAACGAGGCCTTCGTGTTCGCAACGCGCCTGACCCGGCTGACGCGGGCGCTGCGCTCGCGCCACCCCGAGCGCGCGATCGCCCAGGCCGCACAGACCGCGCCCGACTGGTCCAGCGGCACCCGGATCGGCGATGCTTTGAAGACGTTCAACGATCGCCACGGGCGGCGCGGCATGGCGCGCGGCGCGGTGGTGGTGATCCTCTCCGATGGGTGGGAGCGCGGTGATCCGAGCCGCGTGGGCCAGGAGATGGCCCGCCTGGCTCGGCTGGCCTACCGGATCGTGTGGGTCAACCCGCGGGTGGCGGCCAGCGCCTTTCAGCCGCAGGCCGGCGGGATGGCGGCCGCGCTGCCCCACTGCGATGCGCTGGTCTCCGGTCACAACCTGGCGGCGCTGGACGAGGTCGCCGCGGCGATCGGCGCGCAGCGCGCCCGCGACCGCGCCCCGGCCACCGGCTGGCGTCCGCCGGCCGTCGAGCCGGCCGGCTCGAAGCAGGACGAACCGTGGGCGAGCGCCACGCCGGTCCCCGGCAGTTCGGTGGCGATGCCGTCGGGCTACGGGCCGAGCCGCGGCAAGACCACGCCAGGATGGGTGTTGCACTGATGACCCCCGCAGACTCGCGCGACGTAAAGATCTGCATCTACCCGGGCTGCGAGCGTCCGGCGCTACCGCCGCACCTACTGGGCGGCCCGCAGCCGAGCTTCTGCGAGCTCGACGAGCACAACGTGCTCACCGCTCATCAGGAGCGCCAGCGCCTGGCGCAGCCGCAAATCGTCACCGAGCAAGAGGAGGTCCACTGATGGCCGACGAGGCCTACCGCGCGGTGTTTCTGCGCGTTCACCCGACGGGCAAGATGGTGCTCAGCCTGACGATCGGGCCCGACGGCCACGAGGCCGAGTACGGGCTCCAGGTCGCCGATGAGCTCGGTGTGCCCGCGCTGGACGTCAAGGTCGTCCCCGCCGACGCCGACCGCTTCGGCGTCGACCACGGCTTCAACACCAGCCCGTCGACGGGGACGCCGGCGGCGATCACCACGACGACCGGCAAGATCCTCGCCAAGGCCCAGCTGCTCGCCGGCGTCGCGCTCGGCACCGAGCCCGGGGCCGTGACCTGGTCAAACGGAGCCTTCAGTGCAGCCGATCCGGCGCACGGCAAGACGATCGCCGACATCGCGATGTACGCCCACGGCACCGGCGCGCTGCCCGCGGGCGTGGAGGGCGGTCTGGACGCCCAGACCGTCTACCGCGACTGAACGAAAGGAGCTGATGCATGGTTGAACTCGATCACCCGTTCACCACCGCCAAGCCGCTTGACGAGAGCTGGGGCCTGGTGCTTGACCTCGAGCGGCTCGTCCCGTGCGTGGAGGGCGGTACGGTGCTGGAGAAGACCGGCGACAAGAGCGTCAAGGCCGAGATCAAGATCAAGATGGGCGCGATGTCGATGACGTTCACCGGCTCGGTGAGCGTGGTCGAGTCCGACGCCGAGAGTCATCGCGCGGTGCTACAGGTCAAGTCCCGGGAGAAGGGCGGCCAGGGTCACGCCAACGCCGACGTCGTGTTCACGCTGTCTGACGGCGGCGGCAACGTGCACACGGCGGCGCAGATCACCGGCAAAGCTGCCTCGATGGGCGAGGGCATGGTCTCGACCGTGCTCGACGCGATGATCAAGGACTTCACCGAGAAGCTCGCCGCCGGGTGAGCTGATCCGCAATGGCCGTGCGCACGATGCGAGCCGTGGAGCCGGGGGAGGTGCCCGTCGATGGCGGCACCGCGGTGCAGGAGCAGCCGGATCGCCCGGTGTTCCGTGCCAACGGCGACGATGACTACGTCTGCGCACAGTGTGGGAGCCTGCTGGCGGCGGGCATGGACCCGCGGCTGATGACCCGGCGGGTGCGGATCCGCTGCGCTCGCTGTAGGACGATCAACATCGCGGCCGAGCTGCCGGTACAGGCGGCGCGGCGCCTGCGGCGGGTGGACTGAGCGATGCCCGGCGATCCGATCGGCTTCGGCCCGATGCTGCGCAAGGAGGACGAGCGCTTCATCCGCGGCCAGGGGCGTTACCTGGATGACATCGCGCTGCCGGAGATGCTGCACGGCGCAATGCTGCGCAGCCCGATCGCCCACGGGCAGATCCTGTCGGTCGACGCCTCGGCGGCGCTCGCCCATCCCAAGGTGCACGCGGTCATCACCGGCGCCGACCTGGAGACGCGCGGGACGGCGTGGATGCCGACGATGTCGGGTGACGTGCAGGCCGTGCTGGCCACCGACAAGGTGCGCTTCCAGGGCCAGGAGGTCGCGTTCGTGGTCGCCGAGGATCACTACTCGGCGCGCGACGCGCTGGAGCTGATCGAGGTCGAGTACGCGCCATTGGGGGTTGTGGTTGACCCGCGACGGGCGCTGGACGACGACGCGCCGCTGATCCGCGACGACCGTCCGGATGCGTATGACAACCACATCTTCGACTGGGAATCGGGAGACCGCGCCGGAACCGAGCGGGTGATCGCCGGCGCCGACGTCGTCGTCGAGCAGGAGCTGGTGTTCCCGCGCTCGCACCCGGCGCCGATGGAGACGTGCGGGGCGGTGGCGCAGTTTGATCGGGTCAGCGGCAAGCTGACGGTCTGGGCCACGACCCAGGCGCCGCACGCGCACCGCACGCTCTACGCCCAGATCCTCGGGCTGGCGGAGCACCGGATCCGAGTGATCTCGCCCGATGTGGGCGGCGGCTTTGGCAACAAGGTGCCGATCTACCCCGGATATGTATGCGCCGTGCTGGCGGCGATGACCGTCGGCCGTCCGGTCAAGTGGGTCGAGGATCGCGCGGAGAACCTGATGTCGACCGGCTTCGCTCGCGACTACACGATGAACGGTCGGATCGCTGCCACCGCCGCCGGCCGGATCCTCGCGGTCTCAGTCGACGTGCTCGCCGACCACGGCGCGTTTAACACTGCCGCGCAGCCGACCCGCTATCCGGCCGGTTTCTTCCACGTGTTCACCGGCTCCTACGACCTCGCGGCGGCGCACTGCCACGTGCGCGGCGTCTACACCAACAAGGCGCCGGGTGGGGTCGCCTACGCGTGCTCGTTCCGGATCGCCGAGGCGGTGTACCTGATCGAGCGACTGGTCGACCTGCTCGCCGCCGAGCTGAAGCTGGATCCCGCGCGCCTGCGGATGGAGAACCTGATCGCCCCCGAGCAGTTTCCGTACGAGTGCCGGACCGGCTGGGTCTATGACTCCGGCGACTATCCGACCGCGCTACGCAAGGCGCTGGACCTGGCCGGCTATGACCAGCTGCGCGTCGAGCAAGCCGCCCGGCGCGAGTGCGGCGAGCTGATCGGGATCGGGATCTCGTTCTTCACCGAGGCGGTCGGCGCCGGACCGCGCCGCCACATGGACATCATGGGCCTGGGGATGAATGACGGGGCGACGCTGCGGGTGTCGCCGACCGGGACGGCGCAGCTCGGCATCAGCGTCCAGACCCAGGGTCAGGGCCACGAGACGACGTTCGCCCAGATCGTCGCCCACGAGCTCGGGATCCCGCCCGAGGACGTCGATGTGATCCACGGCGACACCGACAACACCCCTACGGTCTGGGCACGTACGGCTCGCGCTCGACCCCGGTGAGCGGCGCCGCCACCGCCGTGGTGGCGCGCAAGGTCCGCGACAAGGCGCGGCTGGTGGCCTCGGCGATGCTCGAGGTCTCGCCGGCGGATCTGGAATGGGTCAACGATCGCCTCGATCCGCCGGCTCGTTGGGTGGTGCGCGGCGACCCCGAGCAGGGTGCCTCGATCATCGACATCGCCCGCGCGGCGCGCGGCTCGGTGCCGCTGCCCCCGGGCGTGGAGAGCGGCCTGGACTCCGAGACCGTGTATGACCCGCCGAACCTGACGTTTCCGTTCGGGGCCTACGTCTGCGTGGTGCAGATCGACCCCGGCACCGCCAAGGTCTCGGTCACGCGGTTCGTGGCCGTCGATGACTGCGGGGTGCGGATCAACCCGATGATCGTCGAGGGCCAGGTGCACGGTGGCCTCACAGACGGCGTCGGGATCGCGCTGATGGAGATGGTCGGCTATGACGAGGAGGGCAACTGCCTCAGCGCCTCGCTGATGGATTACCTGATCCCGACGGCCGTCGAGGTGCCCGAGTGGGAGACCGATTACACCGTCACCCCGTCGCCCCATCACCCGCTCGGCGCCAAGGGGATCGGCGAGTCGGCCACCGTCGGCTCGCCGCCGGCAATCGTCAATGCCGTGTGCGACGCGCTCGCCCCCTACGGGGTGCGCCACGTCGATATGCCGTGTACGCCCTCCCGGGTGTGGGACGCTATGCAAGGAAAGGCGGTGGCGCCGCAATGATCGCGGTTGAGCAGACCAAGCAGATGGAGCGGCTTCTCGCCCAGCGGGAGGCGTTCGTGGTGGCGACAGTGGTGCGGGCCCGGCGGCCGACCAGCGTGCGGCCGGGAGATGGCGCGATCGTCCATCGCGACGGAACGATCGACGGCTTCGTCGGAGGGATGTGCGCCGAGTCCTCGGTCCGCCTGCACTCGCTGCGCGCGCTGGAGACCGGCGAGCCGCTGCTGCTGCGCCTGGTGCCGGGCGACCCCGACGGCGAGGCCGGGGGCGGTGGAGCGGGCTCTGATGACTCCGACGATGGGGCCGTGGTGGAGCGCAACCCCTGCCTGAGCGGCGGCTCGCTGGAGATCTTCCTCGAGCCCCATCTGCCGGCCAACCGAGTGGTGGTCGTGGGCGGCTCCCCGATCGCGCGCGCGCTGGCCCAGCTGGCCGCGGCAGCCGGCTATGCCGCTGAGCTGGTGGCGGCCGCTGAAGTGGTGGCGCTCAAGGCCGCGGCGGCGGTTGTCGTCGCGTCGCACGGCAGCGGGGAGGAGGCGGTGCTGGCGGCAGCCCTCGAGGCCGGGGTGCCGTACGTGGCGCTGGTGGCCAGCCCCAAGCGCGGGCGGGCGGTGCGCTCAGCGCTCGGAGTGGCCCCCGAGCTCGCCGCTCAGCTGCACACGCCGGCGGGGCTGGACGTCGGTGCCCGCACGCCGGCCGAGATCGCGATCTCGATCCTCGCCCAGATGGTCGCCGTGCAGCACGCTCATCCGTCGCTGTCGTTGGAGCGCGACGAACCAGCGGATCGCTCGATCACTGCCGAGGTGGAGGTGATGGCTCCGGCGGTCCTCAGCACCGCGATCGATCCGGTGTGCGGGATGCGGGTGGCCGCGGTGCCGGCCACACCGCACGTGCAGATCGACGGCGAGACGATCTGGTTCTGCGGTGAGGGCTGCCGGGAGAGCTACGCCCGGGAGGACTCGCTCAAGTAGGTCCGCGCGGCGGGCCCGGTGGTGGCTGGCCGGGGGCGCTGCCCACGGCGGGCTGACGGGCCTGCCCCGCACCCGGGCAGACCCGTCTCGATCAAGTCGCCCCCGATCGGAATCACGCTCCCTGCTTCCTTACGGTTAAAGACGCATGACAGGGCGGAAGGTTGGTCAGACTTGCCAAAAGCTTCGCCGACCCTCCTGACCCGGGAGGACTCACCGTCGCCTTGCGCGACCGCTGCGTCGATTGCGCCGTCGATCCCACAGCCACCTCAGCGTCAGAAACTCCAACAATCGCTTGAACATCCATTCTCCTTTGCAGTCCCATGGCAGAACCGAATTCTGCGGCGATGCCAACTCTCAGGTTTCGCGACCGGGTCGCGCAGATCAGTTCTAGCGCTTCGGGACGCGCTGAACTCATCGTCGCGTCCGCACGCGGACGTCGGGGCC
>JBPCPC010000020.1:0-5724 GCA_050999585.1 Solirubrobacteraceae bacterium
TGGCGCCGCTGATCCTGCACGTGATGTAGATCTCGGGCGCAATCTTGGTGCCGGTCTGACCGACTTGATCGGTGGGAGGACGCCAACCGGCGCTGGTCACCGCGCGCGAGCATCCCACGGCGCCGCCGAGCAGCTCGGCGAGCTCCTCGATCACCGAAAAGCCCTCGGCCGAACCGACGCCGCGGCCACCGGAGACGACCACGTCGGCGTCGGTGAGCGAGACGCCCGCCGTCGAGGCCGGGATCTGCTCGGAGACGCGCACCACCCGGTCCGCGTCTGAGCCGGCGGGGGCGACCGTCTCCAGCTCGTCGATCGGCTCGGCGGCCACGGCATGGGCGGCGCTCGTCATCAGCAGCAGCGGGCCGTGCACCCGTGCCTCCTCCAGCAGCGAGCCGCCCCAGCGCACCCGGATCACCGACGGCGGATCGCCGGGCGTGACCGACACGCAATTGGCAGCCATCGGCAGCTCGAGCTTGGCGGCCACGTGGGCGAGGATCTCGTTGCCGCGCTCAGAGCCGGGGGCGACCACGGCGGTCACGCCGCGCGCCTGCGCGATCTCCACCAACGTCTGAGCGTACGCGGCCGGAGCGTAGCCGTCGGTCGGCTCGATCGTCACCGCCGCAACGTCACCGAGCGCGCGCGCCATCACCACCGCCTGCTGGGAGAGCTCGTCGCTTGGATCCTCGACGAACGCCAGGACGGTCATCACATCACCCCGATCGACTGCAGGATCTCGACCACGGCAGGCGCCGCCTCGGGCCCGCGGCCGAGGACCTCGGCCTGCTTGGACGAGCTCTCTGCAAGCACGAGGCGCACCATCTGAAGCCGGGGAGCGGGCTTCTCGGGCTGGGAGCTGTCGACCGGCTTGCGCTTGGCGCGCATCCGGCCCGGCACCGACGGATATCGCGGGAGGTTGATGCCCTCCTTGACCGAGACGACCGCGGGGGTCGGCACGAGGTAGACGTCGCGCCCGGCAGAGGTCTCCTGCTCGCAGCGCACGCCCTCGGGGACCATTTCGATCGATTTAATCCCGTTGACGCACGGCAATCCGAGCGCCTGCGCGACCCGAACCTGTACCTGAAAGTTGCCCGCATCAGCCGACTCGTTGCCGAACAGGATCAGGTCATACGGCTCGGGCTGGCTGCGCACGGCGTCGACGATCGCCGCCGCCGTCGCCTGCGGGTCCCACTCCGAGCCGTCGCTGACCAGGTGGATGCCCTGGTCGATGCCGATCGCCATCAGATCGCGCAGCTGCTCCTCGGCCTCGGCCGGACCGAGGGTCAGCGCCGTGCTCGAGCCGCCGTGCTGCTCGACGAGCCGGACGGCCTCCTCGGCGCCGCACTCCTCGTGCGGGCTGACGGTGAAGCCGAGGTGACGCGTCTGGATCGCCTGCTCGTCCTCGGTCAGGGTGATCTTGCCGCCGGTCAGCGGCACCCGCTTGACGCAGACGAGAATGTTCATGATCGAACACGCGAGTTGTCGGGGTCGAACACGGGCGTCGAGTCGGTCTTCGCGACCGTGACCGGGTATCGATCGCCCATGTACTGGACCGTGAGCTGGTTGCCGACGGTGGCCTGCTCGAGCGGCAGGTAGCCCATCAGGATGTACTTGCCGATCGACGGACCCGAGCCGGCGCTGGTCACGTAGGAGCGCCGGCCCTTCGCGTCGGTGATCGGCTCGCCGTCGCTGGTCAGGATGGGCTCGCCGCCCATCATGTAGCGCTTGACGCCGGAGCTCGACGTGTGGTCGTCGACGGTCAGCGTGCACATGCTCGCGACTGGCGCTGCGGCGCGCTGGCGCACGTGGGCGTCCCTGCCGACGAACTCCTGGTCCTTGACCTTGCCCCACGCCATGCCCGCCTCGACGACGTCGTACTCGGCCTCCAGTTCAGCGCCGTAGGCGCGATAGCACTTCTCCAGGCGACCGGTGCTCCCGTAGACGCCGGCGCCGACGGGGACCGCGCCGTGGGGCAGACCGGCCTCGGCGATGATGTCCCACAGGCGCGCGCCCTGCTCGATCGGGACGTACAGCTCCCAGCCGAGGTCGCCGACATAGGAGATCCGTGAGGCGATGACGTCCAGCGGTCCGACCTCGATCGCCTTCCAGCGCCCGAACGCCAGCCCCTCGTGGGACACGTCGTCACCGGTCACGCCGGCGAGGATGTCGCGGGCCCGCGGGCCCCACAGGCCGAGCGTCGTCAGCGAACTGGTCCGGTCCTGGACCTGTGCGCTGCCATCGTTGGGAAGATGGTCGGCGAACCACTTCAGGTCAGACATCCCCCACGCGCCGCCGGTGACGACGCGGAACACGTTCTCGCCCATGCGCATGATCGTCAGGTCGGCCTTGAAGCCGCCCGACGGAGTCAGCACCGGCGTGTAGACGACGCGTCCGACGGCGACGTCCATCTGTGGCATAGCGACGCGCTGGACGAGGTCGAGCGCCCCGGGGCCGGTGACATCGAAGATCGCGAACGCGGTCAGATCGGTATAGGCCGCCCTTTCGCGCAGGGCCAGATGCTCGGCGTTGATGATCGGCGACCACCAGCGCGACTCCCACTCAGCCTCGCGGCGGCTGACGCGGTCGCCGAACTCCTCCAGCAGTGGCGCGTTTGACGCATACCACTGCGGGCGCTCCCAGCCGGCGGCCTCGTGGAACACCGCGCCGAGCTCCAGCTCGCGCTCGTAATACGGGGACAGCTTGACCCGCCGATCGGACTCCCACTGCTCCGCGGGGTGGACGATCCCGTACATCTTGTTAAAGCCCTCAGAGGCGCGCGCCTGGACGTGGGCCCTGGTTTTCTGATGGGGATAGGCGCGGGCAATGTTGGAGTCGAAAACATCGATTTCAGACTCGCCCTTCACGATCAGCTCGGCGACCGTCTTGCCCGAGGCGGGACCCTCCTTGATCCAGATCGCCGCCGCCGACCACAGGCCCTTGACCTCGGGCGTCTCGCCGATCAGCGGCAGCCCGTCGAGCGTCACCGAGAGCAGGCCGTTGATCGCGTAGCGGACACCGACCGATTCGTCGCCGACGATCTCGGGCATCAGTTCCAGCGCCTGCTCCATCTGCAGCTCGAAGTCCTGCTGGGTGAACGGCAGCTCGGTCGGGCTGAGCGCGGACTCCTCGATCGAGGGGATGTCGTCGGCGTCAATCAGGATCGGACGATGGGCATAGGAGCCGATCTCCAGCCCGCCCCCGTCCTGGCGCTCGTACATGTTGGTGTCCATGTCACGCACGATCGGGTAATCGACGAGCGTCCTGGCGTCGGCGAACCGCGGCACTGGACCGATGTCGATCATCTGGTGCACGGCCGGGGTGAGCGGGATGTTGGCGCCCGCCATCCGGGCGATCCGCGAGCTCCAGCAGCCACACGCGATCACGACCCGGTCGGCCTCGATGTCGCCGCGGCTGGTCCGCACCCGGCGAACGTGACCGTGCTCGACGTCGAGCCCGAGCACCTCGGTGTTGGCCGCGATCGTGGCGCCGGCCTGCGCCGCGCGCTCGCGCATGATCGTCGCCGCCTGCAGCGAGTCGACGACACCAGCGCCGGGCGTGTAGAAGCCGCCGAGCAGCAGTCCCTCCTCGATGAACGGGACGAGCTGCTTGATCTCGGCCGGGGAGACGAGCGACACCGGCTCGATCCCCCAGGTCGCGGCCGACACCATCCGGCGCGCCAGCTCCTGCATTCGCTCCTCGCTGCGAGCGATCTCGATCCCACCACACTCCAGGTAGACGTCGAGGTCCTTGTACTGGCGCATGCTCTCCTTGGTCAGCGCCGTCATCTCCTTGGAGTGATCGACGGGGAAGATGAAGTTGGAGGCATGCCCGGTCGAGCCGCCGGGGTTGGGCAGCGGACCCTTGTCGAGCAGCGTGATCTCGGTCTCGCCGAGCTGGGTCAGGTGGTAGGCGACGCTGTTGCCGAAGATCCCTGCGCCGATGATGACGAAGCTCTGGCGGGCGGGCAGCGACCCGGGTTCGGTGGAGGCCATGGCCCTGATATATCAGATGCAGGTCAGGGCTGCAACGCACCAGTTTACGGGTGTGGCGGTTACACTTCGGCGGCGGCCGGCAGTTAACGCAATTCGAAAGACAGGGGAAGGACATGCGAATGAATCTGCCCGTAGCCGGGCCACGTTTGTGGCTGCGCACAGCGATCGCAGGCGCGGCGCTGCTGATCCCGGCGGTCGCGGCCGGCGCGGCCTCGGCGGCGGCGATCGCGCCGACCGCGGCGTGCTATGTCAACGCCGGCTCGCACCACCCGATCGTGGGCATCATCGGAAGCGGCTTCACCCCCGGCGATGACATCGCGATCAGCGGCAACGGCTTCTTCGCCCACACCGCAGCCTCGCCGACCGGAACGATCGCCCTGACGGGCGAGGGCCCCGGCCTGGGAACGATCGGCCCCGCCGTCAGAACGTTCACCCTGCAGGCACAGGACGAGAGCACCGGCTCGGCCTTCCTGGCCTCGACCTCGATCCGAGTCACCAACCTCGCGATCGGCCTGTCGCCGAGCAGCGTCAAGAACGTGCACCAGGACCGGGTCACCTACCGTTTCAGTGGGTTTCGGCCGGGCCGCCACATCTATGCGTACTTCAGGCGCAAGCACTCGCTGGCGCACTACAAGTTCGGCAAGGCGGCTGGCCCGTGCGGAACGGCGAAGGCCAAGGCACTGCTGTATCCAGGCGGACATCCCGGACACAACAAGTACACGGTGACATTCGAGCAGACCAGCCACTACAGCAAGCAGTCCTTCCCACAGATCGTCAGCACCCTCAACCTGTTCTTCTAAGCATCGGCAGATCCGCAGCGGCTCCGTGAAAGCCAACGCCGCGGGCGACATCTATCCGGCCACCGACTGCAACCGGTCGCGAGCCCGAACGGCCAGCAGCGAGGCCAGCCCCGAGGCGAGGCAGGCGAGTGCGAACGGGCCGCTGACGCCGGCTGCGCCGACGCCCACGCCCCCGAGCGCCGAGCCGGCGGCGAGACCCATGATCAGGGCGCAGGCCACCCAGGTGAACGCCTCGGTCTCGCTTCCCGGACTGACGACGCGGCCGACGAGCGCGTACAGACAGGAGAACGCAGGCGCGATCGTGACCCCGGCCAGCAGGCTGCACACCAGACCCTCGGGGATCGTCCGCACTGCGATCAGGGGCGCGGTGCAGGCGACCGCGGTCATCATCACGAGCCCGTAGCGCTCGGCCAGTGGTCCTCGCCAGGCGCGCGACCCGTACCACAGACCTCCGCTGAGGCTGCCGATGCTCAGCATCGCCAGCAGCAGGCCGGTCGCGGGACGCGAGCCGACGTGCAGGGCCAGCGCGGGCAGTCCGACGTCGATCGCTCCCAGGCTCGCGCCCATCAGCGCCATGGGCGCCAGCAGCACGCGCAGTTCGGGCATCGCCAGGACCGCGGCACGCTCCCGGTGGCGCTCGACACTGCGGGGGCGGCGAGCGAGCGGCGAGGCGACGAACAGCGCGGTGCCACCGATACAGAACGCCGCACTGAGCAGCAGGGCGCCGGCCGGCGAGGCAAACGTCACGACCACCGCGACGACCAGCGGCCCGGTGATCCAGATCAATTCCTGGATCACGGACTCCAGCGCGTACGCCGTCTCGCGGACCTCTTGGTCGGGCGCCACCTCGCGCAGCAGCGCCCGCACCGAGGGCGCGATCGCCGGTACCAGCGCGCCGCTCGCGGCGGCCAGGGCCACCAGCGCGGCGGCAGAGG
>JBPCPC010000030.1:0-17092 GCA_050999585.1 Solirubrobacteraceae bacterium
AGGCGATCGCCGCGGTCGCCCGCGAGGGCGGCGCGCGGCTGGTTCGCCGCGAGCTCGCCGGTGGCCCGGCCCGGGCCCGCAACGCCGGGCTTGCCGCCACTACCGCCCCGTTGGTGGCGTTCGTCGATTCTGACACCCGCCCGCAGGGTGACTGGCTCGCGCCCCTGCTGGCCCATTTTTCAGACCCCGGCATCGCCGCCGTCGCTCCCCGGATCGCCGTCCCCCCGGGTGACTCGCTGCTCGCGGCCTACGAGGCGGTCCGCTCACCGCTGGACCTGGGCGCGGCCCCCGGCGTGGTCGGACCCGGCCGGCGCGTCGGCTTCGTCCCCGCGGCCGCGCTCGTGGCCCGGCGCGACGCGCTGCGCGGCGGCTTCGACGAGGCGATGCGCGTCGGGGAGGACGTGGACCTGGTCTGGCGCCTGGCCGCGGTGGGTTGGACGGTGCGCTACGAGCCGACCTCGCGGGTGGAACATCCGCACCGTGCGGACGTTCGCAGCTGGCTGGCCCAGCGTGTCGCCTACGGCGCCTCGGCCGGTCCGCTGGCTGTCCGGCACCCCGGTCGCCTGCGCCACGTCGTGCTGCCGACCTGGGCGCTGCTGCCATGGCTGCTGGCACTCGCCGGTCGCCCGCGGGCCGCGGTGGTCGCAGGGGCCGGGGGGACGGCCCTGTTCTGCTGGCGGTTGCCCGACGTTCCGGGAGCGCGTCGTCAGATCGCCGGCGTCGCCGCCGCCACCCAGCTGCGATTGGCCCGCCAGGTGCTCGATGGGGCCTGGCGCGCGTACCCGCCGCTGGTGCTGGCCGGCGCCGCCGGCTCGCGTCGCGGGCGGCGCCTGGCCACCGCCGGGCTGAGCGTCTCGATCGCCGTCGACTGGGCGCAGCGCCGGCCGCGGCTGGATCTGCTGCGCTTCGGCGTCCTGCGGACCGCCGACGATCTGGCCTACGCCGCCGGGGTGTGGCTCGGCTGCCTGCGCTCGCGCACGCCGGGACCGCTGATCCCCGGCCTGCGGCGCGGATCGGGGTCCGGGAAGGCCGCTTGAGCTCGCCGGCGGACCGCCCGGCCGCCGAGCCGGGGCGGATCACCCATATGGTGCACGGGTGCCTCTGCGAGCCGTAGCGATCGTCACCGGCGCCGCGCGCGGGATCGGCGCGGCGACCGTGGCCGGCCTGAGCGCCGCCGGGTGGACGGTGGTCGCCGTCGACCGCTGCGCAGACGATCCCCGGCTGCCGTATGCGCTGGGCACGCGCTCAGAACTGGATGCCGTGGCCATCTCGGCCGGGCCCGGTGCCCACCCCGTCGTCGCCGACGCGACCGACGCAGCCGCGATGGCCGCCGTGGTCGCCGACACCGAGCGCCGTCACGGCGGGCTGGACGCGTTCATCGCCGGCGCGGGCGTGATCGCGGGGGGAGTCCCGCTGTGGGAGATGCCCTCCGAGCAGGAGCGGGCGGTGCTGAGCGTCTGCCTGGACGGAGTGCTGGTCGGCGCGCGCGTCGCCATCCCCGCGCTGCTGCGCCGTCCCGAGCCGCGCTCCGGGCGGTTCCTCGCAGTCGCGTCGGCGGCGGCCACGCGCGGGCTGCCGATGCTGACCGCCTACTGCGCGGCCAAGGCCGGTGTCGTCGGTGCGGTCCGCGCGCTCGCGCTCGAGTTACGCGCGACGGGGGTGAGCGCCAACGCGGTCAGCCCGGGCTCGACCCGCACGCCGATCCTCGACGAGTCTGCGCGGCTCTACGACCTGGCGAGCGCCGACGCGTTTGCCGCCCAGCAGCCCGTCGAGCGATTGCTCGATCCCGCCGAGGTCGCGGCGATGCTGGTGTGGCTCGCCGGGCCGGAGTCCTCGGGGCTGACCGGGGCGGCGATCCCGGTCGACGGCGGCCTCAGCCTGTAGCGGCCCACGCGACGGCGACGCTGGAACGAGGTCATCGGGCGCCGCTTGCCACCTTGCGACAAATCGCCACCGGCGCCGCGGATTTGTCACCAGAGTAGGGCTCAGCCGACGCTGGGTGACAAATCAGAACCCGCGGTCGGAGATTCGTCGCATCAGGCATGCTCCGCGTCCCGTCCCGTCCCGTCCCGTCCCGTCCCGTCCCGCCAGCCCGCACTGAGCGCGTCGACGGTTACGAGCCGGGGCGTTCGAGCCCGGACAGCGCGCGGCCGAGCAGATCGGCGAGCGTCGCGCGTTCCTCGGGATCCAGCGCGCCCAGCACCTCGTCCTCGATCGCCTGCTGTGCCTTCTCGGTGCGCTTGAGTGCGGCCCGGCCCTCGGTGGTGATCTCGACCCGGTGGCGGCGGCGGTCGTGCGGGTCACGGCGGCGCTGTGCCCAGCCGCGGTCCTCGACCTCGTTGAGCACCAGCACGACCATGTTCGCGTCGACGCCGAGCGCGTCGGCCAGATCCTGCTGCGGGGAGCCGGGGTGAGTGGGATCCGTGTCCTGGAGATAGCTGAGCGCCAGCATCGCCTTGAGCGGCATCCCGAGGAGCTCGTCACTGCTGCGCCGGAAGATCTGCTTGGCCAGTCGCGGCAGCAGCAGCACCGGGCTGCGAACTCGCTGCGCGGTGGGGGAGGACATGACAGCGATTATACCGTACTCAAGAGCGTCCTGAAGACAAGATCATCATGTAGTCAGGATTATCTCTGCTAAGGTAGTACCTGCACCGAACGTAGAAAGGACCCGATGGCAACAAGCTCCCCCACCACTCATCACGCCCCGCCCCGGCCCAAGCTGGTTGCGGTCATCGGCGGTCACCGCCGCCGCCCGGCGGCGCCGGTCGCGCTCTCGACGCGCCGCCGGCCGCACCCGCGGACACCCGATGCAGGTCGCTCGCCCGAGCGCCCTGTAGACAAGATGACCGCCGCGTAGGCGGCTCGTTTGCCGCCGGTCGCGCGTGGGTAACTAGCGCGACCGAAGCGGTCGGGCCACGACCGCGAGGCCCAGAGGAGAGACGCATGTTCCACGCCCGCCAGCGCCGAGAGAACGCGATCGTGTGCCTTCCCCGTCCCATCCGCTGGTATCTGCCGTTCGGTGGCCTGGCCGCGCTCGCGGCGGCGGCGTTGTGGGCCGCCGCGCCCGCGTCGGCGGGCGCGGCGTCCACGGCGCAGTGCCCATGGGCCGACTCCACCCAGCCGGTCTCCACGCGGGTCACGGAGGTGCTGCAGCAGATGACCCTCGCCGACGAGATCACGCTCGTCGAGGGCCACGGGACGACCAATCCCTACGTCTTCTACACCCCGGCGATCCCCAATCTTTGCATTCCCGCGATCGGCGAGGAGGACGGTCCCAGCGGCGTGGCCGACCAGCAGACCGGCGTCACCCAGCTGCCCGCCGGCGTCGCGCTGGCCGCCACCTGGGATCCGCAACTGGCCGGGCGCTACGGCGCCGTGATCGGCGCCGAGGAGGCGGGTAAGGGCGCCGCCGTCAACCTCGGGCCGACGGTCAACATCGACCGCGACCCGCGCTGGGGGCGTTCGTTTGAGACGCTGACCGAGGACCCGTTCCTGTCGGCCTCGATGTCGACCAGCGAGATCGAGGGCGTGCAGAGCCAGCGGGTGCTGTCGCAGGTCAAGCACTACGACGCCTACAACCAGGAGACCAATCGCAACGGGCCCAACGACGACGTGATCGTCAGCGAGCGCGTGCTGCACGAGATCTATGAGCCGTCGTTTGAGTCGGCGGTCAATAACGCCCAGGTCGCCTCGGTGATGTGCGCGTACTCCAGCGTCAACGGCCCCTACAGCTGCCAGAGCCCCGACCTGCTGACTAGCGTGCTCAGGCAGGAGTGGGATTTCCCCGGGTTCGTCACCTCGGACTACGGCGCGATCCACGACATGTCCGCGGCGCAGGCCGGCACCGATCAGGAGCAGCCGTTCAGCGATTACTTCGGTCCCACGCTCCAAGCGGCGGTGACCGACGGCAGCGTGCCGCGCGCGGTCGTCAACACGATGGTCGGGCGCATCCTGACCGAGCTCTTCCGCTTCAACCTGATCAGTCAGCCGCCCACCGGCAGCACCTCGGCGACCGTCACCACGCCCGCGCACGTCGCGGTCAGCACCGACGTCGCCGACCACTCGGCGACGCTGCTGAAGAACGACGGGCAGCTGCTGCCGCTGTCGGCGCATCACGGCGGCAAGGTGGCGGTGATCGGGCCCTCGGCGTCGCCGTCGCCCACCGACGGTGGTGGCGGCAGCGCCTACGTGCTGCCCTCTCAGACGGTGACCCCGCTGCAGGGCCTGGAGGCGGCCGCCTCGCACGGGACCCGTCTCAGCTACGCGCAGGGCCTGCCGACCGACTCCTCGCTGCCGGCGATCCCCGCCTCGGCGCTGAGCCCGGCCTACGCCGCGACGCCGTTCGGTGGCAGCTATACGGGAACGTTGACCGCACCGGAGACCGGTACCTATGTGCTCGCGATCAACAACACCTGCAGCTGTTACACGCCCACCTATCTGTCGCTCAACGGTCAGCAGCTGATCGACGACCCCGGCACCCCCCCGGTGAGCGTCTACTCCGCGGCGGTGCAGTTGACCGCGGGGCAGACATACACGATCCAGATTGCGGGCGCGTCGACCGGCCTCACCTGGGGGACGCCGTCGGCGCTGGCGCCGGGCATCGCGCAGGCCGTCGCCGTCGCCAGGCAGGCATCGACGGCGGTTGTGGTTGTCTCTGACGACACCGAGTCCGAGGCCACCGACCGGCTGAGCCTGAGCCTGCCCTCGGCCCAGGATGAACTGGTGTCGGCGGTCGCGGCCGCCAACCCGCACACGGTCGTCGTCGTCGACGCCGGCGCGCCGGTGCTGATGCCCTGGCTCTCACAGGTCGGGGCCGTGCTCGACGCCTGGTACCCGGGCGAGACCGACGGCACCTCGCTGGCGCGTGTGCTGTTCGGCCAAGTCGACCCCGGAGGCCACCTGCCGGTGACCTTCCCGATGAGCCTTTCGCAGGTCCCGGCGTCGACGCCGGCGCAGTTCCCCGGGGTCGACGGCAAGGTGCAGTACTCCGAGGGACTCGACGTCGGCTACCGCTTCTATGACGCCAACCACGTGCAGCCGCTGTTCCCCTTCGGCTACGGGCTCTCCTATACACGCTTCGCCTTCAGCGGTCTGCACGTCGATACCGGTGGGCAGGGGGCGGTCGCCGACGTGCACGTATCGGCGACGATCCGCAACGTCGGCTCGCGGGCCTGATCCGACGTCGCTCAGTTGTATCTCGGCGATCCGGTCGCGGCCGGCGAGCCGCCGCGGCAGCTGACCGGCTATGACCGCGTATCGCTGGCCCCCGGTGCCTCCACCCGCGTGCAGTTCACGATCACCCCGCGCGACACCTGGTGGTGGGACCAGACCGCCGGCGGCTGGAATCAGAGCCCCGGCAGCTACGGCGTCTACGTCGGCGACTCCTCGGCGCCGAGCGGGCTGCCGCTGCGGGGCGCGTTCTCGCTGAGCACCACGCCGGGGGCCCGCCAGGTCTCGGTTCAGGCCCCGTCGACGGTTGCGCCGGGAGTTGCCTCGACGGTTGTGGTCAAGCTCAGCGCATCGGGTGATCAGGCTTTGCCGGGGGTGCGGCTCGCGCTCCAGCTGCCCGAGGGCTGGACCGCCCAGCCGCAGGGTCAGACGACGTTCCGCGATGTCTCGCCCGTCCAGGCGCTGACCGCGCGGTTCTCGGTCACCGCACCGGCGTCGGCGCCCAACACCAACCAGGTCGTCCACGCCACCGCGCAGCTGGGATCCGACGTCCAGCGGGAGGCGGGAACGACGGTGACGGTCAGCTGATGTCGCGGGCGAGGATCAGCTCGACGACCTCGGTGATGTCCTCACCGACGATGTCGGGCTGAGGACCGAGCGGGCTGAGCACCATCCCGGGCCGCGCCACGAACGCGGCCCGGGCGCCGGCCGCGAGCGCGCCGGACACGTCCCAGGCGTGGGCGGCCACGAGCCGCACCTGATCGATCGCGACGCCACACTCGCGGGCGACCAGTCCGTAGGCGGCCGCCGCCGGCTTCAGCGCGCGGACGCTGTCGGCCGAGAACACGTCCTCGAACAGGCCGTGGATCCCGGCGTGACGCAGCTGGTCGCCGGCGACGTCCAGCGGGGAGTTGGTGAGCGCCACGACTCGCAGCGATGTCCGGCTGAGCGTTGTCAGGGTCTCGGTCACCTCCGGATGCGGGGGCAGCGAGCGCATGCGATCGACCAGCGCGGCCGCGGTCGCATCGGCGATCTCCACGCCCTGGCGCTGGCCGAGCATCTCCAGCGCCGCGTGCTGGGCGGTGCTGAAGTCCACGTAGTTGCCGGTCAGCCCCCCGACGAACGACAGCTGCAGCATCTGGGCAAACCATTGCGCCCGCAGCCCGGCGGAGCCGAACAGCTGCTCGAAGTGGGGATCGAGCGCGCGCAGGTCCAGCAGCGTCTCGTTGACGTCAAACGCGATCACGGTGGTCATGGGGCTCCTCGGATCTGATCGATGAGTGCCCGTGGATCGGGCGGGGGTGCGTCGCCCTGCCAGACGATGTGTTGGTCGGGGCGGACGAGCGTGAGGGCAGCACCGCGACCGGGGAGGCGCACGACCCGTAGCGGGACGCGGCGCTCGCGCGCCGCGGCGACGATCGGGTCAGGGACCGCGCCATCACCCACGAGCAGGGTCATCCCCGGCCCGAGCGCGTCGTATAGCGAGCGTCCGTCATCCAGCCAGGCGTGGGGGAGACGCCCGCCGCTGCCGGGGGCGACGACCGGCGAGTCGCGGACGCCCACGTCTAGCACCAACTCGAGCGCGTGAAACTCGGCGTGCTTGGTCTCCTGGATCGTCGCGCCGGCCCGCGCCCGCGCCCGGTCACCGGCGGCGCCCTCGGCGTCGAGGTCGGCGGCCATCAGCTCCGGGGCCCCGACCCGGTTGTTGGCCACCGCGGCCGCGATCACCTGCGTCTGCACCGGGCGGCGCTCCAGCTCGTAGCTGTCCAGCAGCGCGTCACCGCCCCAGCCGTTGAGCACCGCCGCCAGCTTCCAGCCCAGATCGACGGCGTCGCCGATCCCCGTGTTCAGGCCGTGGCCGCCAAACGGGGGATTCAGATGCGCCGCGTCGCCGGCCAGGAACACCCGGCCGCGGCGGGCGCCGTCGACGAGCTGCATGCGCGCCGTCCACGGATCGATTGACAGCACGTTGGCCGGCACCGACGCGCCGACCGCGCCGTCGATCAGCCGGCGCGCGTCCCGCTCGCCGGTCTCGCGATCGACGCCGAAGGCGATCATCCACCAGGTCCCGTCGCGGTCGATCGGGCCGATCAGCGACGGCGATTGCGGATTGAGAATCCAGTACTGCACGGCCGGCCCGTGGCGGACCCGCGACCACAGCGCCGGCGCCTGGAACACGATCCCGAAGTTCGGCCGCAGGGCGTGCTCGCCGACGTAGGCCGAGCCGATCGCGTCGCGGACCGCGCTGCGCGGACCGTCACAGCCGAGCACGTAGTCAGCCCTCACCTGGGTGCGATGGCCGCCCCTGTCGGCAACGGTGACGAGAACCCGATTCCCAAAATCTTCGGTTTCGACCACGCGGGCGCCGAGATCCAGCGTGCACGCCGGCAGCTCGGCGGTGACCTCGCGCAGCAGCTCCTCGAGGACGTACTGCGGTGCCTGCTGACCGACCTCGGGGAAGCGGTCGCCGTCGGCGGCGAGTCCCAGCACGCCGGTGAAGCGCGACAGCTCGTGGCCGGCCAGCGAGGTGCAGAACACGATGTCCTGGGACCAGTCGGGCGACAGCGGCGCGCGCTCGCGCAGCCGCTGGGCGATCCCCCAGCGCCGCAGGTGCTCCATCGTGCGCACGTTGATCGTCTTGCAGCGCGGGCGGGCGTGGGACACCGTCTCGCGCGGCTCGACGACGTGAGTCTGCACTCCCCGCAGCCCGAGCTCGATCGCGGCGGCCAGCCCCACCGGGCCGCCGCCCGCGATCAGGACCTGTGTCCCCATACGCGCTCGGCCACGCGGCACATCACGTCGATCTTGCGCCACTGTACGTCGACTGCGTCGTTGATGCCGACGGCCGAGGAGAAACCGCACTGGGGGGAGATGGCCAGCTGGGAGATGTCGAGGTAGCGGGCGGCGTCCTCGATCCGGCGCAGCAGCTCGTCCTCGGTCTCGACGGTCCGGCGCTTAGAGTTCACGATCCCGAGTACGACGATCGTGTCGGAGCCGACGTGGCGCAGCGCCTCAAAGCCGCCGTGGCGCTCGGGCTCTGACCACTCGACCAGCAGCACGTCATAGCGCAGGCCGCCGAACACGCGCTCGGCGACGGCGTCCAGCGCGCCGCGGGCGAGGAACTTGTCGCCGATGTTGCCGCGGCAGAAGTGCAGGCCGGTGGTCACGCCGGGGGGCAGGTCGGCGATGATCGCGTTGTCAAGCTCGATCCCGCGGTCCACCAGCGCGTCGCGGTTCACTCCGCCGTCGCGAAAGACCTTGACCCAGGACGGATCGGCGGCGTGCGTGTAGACCGGATAGTCCAGCTGCACGTAGGCGGCGCCGGCGTCGATCACCTCGTCCACCAGCGAGCGCTCGAGCGCCAGCAACTCGGCAAACGCCTGCTCGGGATCGTCATACAGGCCGGCGGCGTAGACCTCGGGGCCGAGCACCGGTCGGCCCCAGAACGTCAGCTCGCGCGACGCGGCCGGCAGCGTGACCTTGAACGGGCGGTCGGTGACCCGCGCCAGCAACCGCGCCTCGTCAGCCGCCGGGTTGGCCGCGCGGCGAACCGGACGGTCGATCCGCGGGACATACAGCGTCTGGGTGGCCCCGTGCTCGTCACGCGCGATGATCGGCTCGCGGTCCATCGCGAACCCCTCGAGCGCCGCGTAGAGGCCCATCCACCACGTCCAACGCGTAAATTCGCCGTTGACGACGACGTCGACACCGGACTCGATCTGGCGCCGCACAAGGTCGGCGGTCGCGGTCTCGGTGATCTGTGCAAAGCGGCGGCGATCCTCGTCTGAGCCCTGGCCCTGGGGGTGGCGCCCCAGCTCGTCGCGGCTGCGATAGACCCGCTTGAACGCCTCGATCACCTCCGGCGGCCGGATCATGCTGCCGATCAGCTCGGCGCGGGCTGGCCTGCGCGCATCGTCCATCGCTTCCCTCCTGCTCGATTATCGATAATCTACACGTTCGTTTTCCGGGTCGAGGAGAGAAGATGAGATTCGCCCACCATGACGGCCGCCTGACGGTGCTCGCCGGAGAGGCGCTGGACGGGGCGCGTGGCCTCGATGTCCACACTGCGTGCGGCGGCCGAATTCCGGCGGCACCCGCGCTGGCGTTTGAGCAGCGGGACGTGTTCTGGCCGCGATCGGCTGCGCATCGGGAGCCGGGGAGGTCACGATCGAGCGCGCCCGCCTGGGATCGCCGTCGCCCGCCCCTGGGTCGAGGAGGCGGGGACGATGGCGCACATGCTGTTCGCCGTAGATCATGTCGGTGAAACCGTCACAGAAGAGGAGAGAGAGTATGTCCGCAACCGCCACGCCGAATCCCGTCCTGCACCACGTCACCCTGAAGACCAACCGCGTGCAGGAGATGCTCGACTGGTACGGGATCGCGGTCGGGATGAAGGCCAACCACCACAGCCGGTTCGGCGCGTGGATGACCAACGACGCCGCGAACCACCGCATCGCGCTCCTCGCCCACCCGGCGCTCAGCGACGATCCCGACAAGATCCCGCACACGGGCATGCACCACGTGGCGTTTGAGTACGCCGACGTCGGGGAGCTGCTGGCCACCTACGACCGGCTCAGGGACGCGGGCATCACCCCGCACGCCTGCCTGGACCACGGGCTGACCACATCGCTGTACTACGTCGACCCCGACGGCAACAGCGTGGAGCTGCAGGCCGACAACTTCGGCGACTGGGCGGCGTCGAGCCGGTGGATGCGCACCGCCCCCGAGTTCGAGGTCAACCCGATCGGGGTCAATGTCGACCCGGAACGGCTGCTCGCAGCCTGGCGCGAGCTCGGCGACGCCGCCGAGCTGCACCGACGCAGCTTCGCGGGCGACTTCGATCCGGGCGGGCCGCTGGACCTGCGCCTTCCGCCCGAGACCGCTCCGCCCGAGACCTCCCCGCTGGCGTGACCCGCTCGTGACCGGCAGCCGCACCGGCATCACCCCGCTGTTCCCCGAATCGCAGTCGCTCGTCGACCGCGTCAGTCACGCCGTGCGCCGGGCGATCCTGGAGGGACGGCTGGGACCCGGCGAGACACTCTCGATCAGCGATCTGGCGACCGATCTGGGCGTCAGCCACAGCCCGGTCCGCGAAGCCCTGCAGCGCCTGTCGGGCCAGGGCCTGATCCTGCTCCGGCCCGCCCGGACGGCGGTGGTGGCGCCGCTGGAACTGGCTGACCTGAGCGAGATCTACCGTCTGCGCGAGCTGGTCGAGTCAGACGCCGTGGGCCGGGCAGCGCGGCTGCTCAGCGACGAGGACATCGCGCAGTTGGAGCGCCGGTTTGAGCGGTTGTCAGTCGCGGCGGTCGACAGCGATGAGTTCTGGAGCCAGCACAACGCCTTTCACCAGGGATTGATGGCGCCCGTGCTGACGCCCCGGCTGGAGCGGATCGTGTCGGAGCTGGGGCATGCCGGCGAGCGCTACATCCGGATCGTCTACATCGAGACCGATGTGCTGTTCACGCGCAGCCCGCGCGATCGCCACCGGCCGTTGCTCGATGCCGCCCGCGCGCGTGA
This sequence comes from Solirubrobacteraceae bacterium, assembly GCA_050999585.1. Lineage (GTDB taxonomy): Bacteria > Actinomycetota > Thermoleophilia > Solirubrobacterales > Solirubrobacteraceae > Palsa-465. The sequence goes on from JBPCPC010000030.1 coordinate 10,687, forward strand.
CTCCAGACGGCTGCGGGCGGCGGTCGGCGAGCACCTGCGCAGCAACCTGGACGAGGTCTCCGGGAGCCTGCAGCAGATCCTCTCGCGGTAGCCGACCGGCGTTCGAGATTGAGTTGATTCCGGATTATCGATAACCGACGATCTGCCGCCATCGGTGGTTATCTGCCGACGTAAACGGGAGGGAGACCCATGGCCACCACCCTCCAAGTGCACCGGGCCGCTGCTGACCTCGACGGTGTCGCCGGCCGCCGCGCCGTCGCCGATCCGCTGGTCAACGAGGAGGTCTACGGTAAGGCGCTAGTGGGGATCCCTACGAGGAGAACATCACGCTGCTGATTTAGGTGGGTGATTGCACGTCGCCCTCCAGTGGGATTTCTCGGCGCGACGTGTGAGCACGGGGGCGGGAGGATGGGCGGGGCCGACCGGCGGCCGTGTCAGGCCCGCGTCTGGCGTCTTACGTCGAATTTCGATGCCGCTGACCCAGATGCGCGAGCATGTGCCCCAATGGCCGGTGAGCACCGTGGCGACAGGGCCACGCTCCGAAGGCGGAAGTCGTGGCGGCCGTCCGCGCGCGCGCTGGGCGCGCTGATCCTCGGGGCGGTGTGCGTCGGACTGCTGGTGTGGGTGGCGCCGCCCGCTGACGTGATCAACCAGATCAGCCACATGACCCCCGTCTGGGTGCTGGTGGCGATCGGGTCAGAGCTCGTCTCCTGCCTGGGCTACGTGATCGTCTTCCGGCGCTTCTTCCCCGAGCCACCGCGGGCGATCAGTCGCCAGGTGGCGTGGATTGCGATGGGCGCCGGCGCGGTGCTGCCCGGCGGCAACATCTCCTCGGCGGCGGCCACCGGGCTGCTCCTGCGGCGGCACGGCATCGGGACGCGGACACTGCTGCACCGCTGCGCCTCGCTGCTGTGCCTGCTGACCGCGTTCGGCTTCCTCGTCAACGGCGTGGCCGGGCTGGCGCTGCTCGTCGGGCTGCCCGGCGGTCCGCACGACCTCAGCCACACCGGGATTCCGATCCTCGTGTCGGTCGCCGTGCTGGGTGGCGCTGCGCTGGTGGCGGCGTTCGCCCGGCGCCGCGGTGATCGCGCTCCGCGGGTCGTCCGCGGCGTGGCTGCCGGGCTCGAGGGCGCCTGGCGGGCGGCCCGGGCACCTCACTGGCGGCTGCTTGGCGCGGCCGGATTCCTGCTGTTCGACATGGGTGCGCTGTGGGCCGCGTGCGCCGCGACCGGACATCCGATCGGGCTCCCCGCGCTGCTGATCGCCTACTGCATCGGCTATCTGGCGACCGCAATCCCGATGCCGGCTGGAATCGGGGTGCTCGACTCGGGCCTCGCGGGAGCACTCGTGCTCTACGGCTTCTCGCCGGTGGCCTCGGTCGGCGCCGTGCTGGTCTACCACGCGATCTCGATCTGGGTCCCCGGGCTAGGCGGGCTGATTGCCTGGCTGCCGACGCGGCGCCGGCGGGTCGGTCAGCGCGCGGTCGCCGCTCTTCCCACGCTGGGGGCGCTGCGGCTCGCCGGAGCCGCCGACGCGGAGGGCTGACCGGGGCTTGCGCCGCGATCGGTGTCAGCCATCGATCGCCAGCGGGTTACAGGCCGATGCCGGAGCGGCGGACCGGTTCAGCGTGCGGCGCAGCTGCACGAACGCGATCGCGCCCAGCACCGCGGGGACGCCGAGCTGGAACGCGCGATAGGCGAGCACCGCGGCCGCCGCCTGTGGCAGCGGACTGCCGTAGAGCACCATCGCCCCGATCAGGCCGCCGTCGGTGCCGCCGATGCCCGCCGGCAGCGGGATCAGGCCGCCGAGCTGCCCGATCACATAGGCGAACACCAGCGGGCCTAGCGGCACGCCGCCACCGAAAGCCGCAAAGGCCGCGATCAACGCTGCGATGTCGAAGCCGAGATACCCCAGCGCGCCGCCGATCGCCCGCCATTGACGGTCGCGGATCAGGATCCCGGTGTCGCGGATCCCCGCGCCAAGCAGGAACGCCCCCGAGCGCAGCCGTCTGGCCAGCGGACCGCCGGCCTTGTCCGGATCGACGCGCAACAGCCACCACGGCAGCCCGGCGATCACCGCGGCGACGGTCAACGCCAGCGCGGAGAACACCACCGTGGGGACCACCGGCACGTCGCCGGAGAACAGGCCGGTCAGCAGCAGCGGGCCGAGTAGGGCGGCACAGGCGAAGTTCGGCAGGCTCGTGAGTACGAAGAAGGCCACGCTGCGACGACCGATGTGCTCGGTCGTCATCCCGCCCTGACGCAGCGCCCAGGCGCCGAGCGCCAGGCCTCCCGCGCCGCCGGTCGGGACCAGGACGTTGGTGGCCTGCTCCGCCATCCCCAGCTGATAGCTGAACCGCCAGCTCATCCGCGAGCAGAACACGTCTCGGAAGGCGACGACGTTGGACAGGCAGGAGCCGAGCTTGAGAACGCAGATCAACGCCAGCAGCAGTGGCTCGGCCTGCGCGAAGCGCGCCCGCAACGTCCCCAGGCCGGGCAGCGAACCGACCGCCGCTGCCACCAGCCCGATCAGCAGCGCCAGCACCAGCAGTCGGCCCACGAGATGGCGCGGGTTCAGCTCATCCGGCATCCGCGCCCCGGCGGCGGCGGATCGGTTCTCAGGCGCGGTCGCCGTCATCGGCGAGACTTCCCGGCGCTCTCCCGGAAGCGCTAATCGGTGGCCAGCGAGGGCTCAATGGGGACAGCGACACGGGGTTTGATGTTCGAGGGAAGCACCACCAGCGCGACGAGCAGCCCGAGCGCGAAGATGCCGGCCGCCCACCAGAAGGCCGTCGTGTAGCCATGCACCATCGAGATGGCGGCAATGTCACGGACATGAGCGTGGCTCGCGGCGTAGCTGGCGGCCGCGCTGGCGAACAGCGTGCTCAGCAGCGCGGTACCAATCGAGCCGCCCACCTGCTGGGAGGTGTTGACCATCGCGGACGCGATGCCGGCCTCCTGGGGCTTGACGCCGAGCGTCGCGGTGCCGAACGCCGGGGCGAAGATACAGCCCATGCCCAGACCGATGACGAGCAGTCCCGGCAGCACCTGGCCGGCGTAGGAGCCGCCGGCGGTCAGGCGCGTGAACAGGATCATCGCGATGATCCCGAGCGTCATCCCGAACAGCACCAGCGGCTTGGCCCCCGTGCGGGGGAGGATCCGGGTCTGGGCGGTGGTGGAGCTGAGCACGATCATGCCCGTCATCGGCAGGAACGCCAGCCCCGTGCTCAGCGGCGAGAGACCGAGGTTCTGCTGCAGGTAATAGGTGAGGAACAGGAACACGCCGAACACGCCCGAGCCGGCCAGCGCGATCGACGCGAACGCGCCGCCCCGCGCGCGATCCCACACCACGTGCAGCGGCAGCAGCGGATCCGAGGTGCGCTGCTCGACGATCACAAACGCGGTCAGCAACACCACGCCCACGGCCAGCGCGATGATCGTCAGTGGCGCCGACCAGGAGTGGGTCTCGGCGTTGGAGACCCCGTAGACGAGCGCGAACAGGCCGCCCGAGGCGACCAGCACGCCCGGGATGTCGATCCGCGGACGCTGGGGATGCGCCTGGTTGACCAGCAGGCGCAGCGCGAAAAACGCGGTCGGCGCGGCGATCACGAGGTTCACGTACAGGCACCAGCGCCATGACAGCGCCTGGGTGAGCGCACCCCCGAGGACCAGCCCGACGGACGCGCCGCCGCCGGCGATCGCGCCGAAGATGCCGAACGCCTTGGCGCGGTCGGGCGAGTCGGCGAACGTCACCGTCAGCAGCGACAGGGCCGACGGTGCCAGCAGCGCGCCGAACGCGCCCTGCAGCGCCCGGGCGGCGACGAGCATGCCGAAGGACTGTGAGAGTCCGCCGAGCGCCGACGCCAGCGAGAACCCGATCAGCCCCGCGATGAACGTCCACTTGCGCCCGAACAGATCGCCGAGCTTTCCGCCCAGCAGCAGCAGGCTGCCGAACGCCAGTGCATAGGCGGTGATCGCCCACTGCCGGCTGTCGGTGGAGAAGTGCAGCGCCCGCTGCGCTGAGGGCAGCGCGATGTTGACGATCGTCGCGTCGAGCACGACCATCAGCTGCGCGACGCCGAGCAGGGCCAGGACGGCCCAGCGGTTGGACTCAGGGCGGCTCGGGGTCTCGGTCATCAGGTGGGTTCCCGCGTAGCGTGGTTGGCAGCAACTGGTTGGTACAACGCAAACGATTTGTAGCAGACACCGCATTGCCGGTTACACTTGAGCCGTGGGTTCACCCGCTTCCATCGCGGCACCGGCGCACGGCTGCGCCGCGATGCTTGATCACATGGCGCGGCGCATGCGCGTTCGGGTCGAGGCGGCGCTCGAGCCGCTCGGCCTGCGCCCGCGTCATCTGGTGGCGCTGACGGTGCTGCGCGATCACGGCGGGAGCACCCAGCAGTCCCTCTCCGGGGTGCTGCAGATCGACCGCACGAACCTGGTCGGCCTGCTCAACGAGCTCGAGAGCGACGGGCTGGTCGAACGACGACGCTCGGCCGAGGATCGCCGGCGCCACATTGTTGAGCTCACGCCGCTGGGATCGCGACGCCTGTCCGAGGCGGAACTGGCGCTGGCCGCGGCGGAGGCCGAGGCGCTCCCCGGCCTGGATGACGACCAGCGCGAAACGCTGTACCGGCTGCTCCAGCAGGCCAGCAACGGCTACGACGGCATGTGTACCTCGGCGTCGAGCGAGGCCGACGGCATCTGCCCGACCACGGCCGCCCCGGCCCCGGCGGCGTCGCGGGGGCATTAGCCGGTGAGGGTGTGGCGCCCGGTCGTCGTGGCCCTCGTCGCGGCCGCCGTCGTGCTGGCGGTCGGCGCGGCGTCGGCGGCCGGGAGCTGGCATTCCCCGATCCGGATCACCTCCCGCGGCACGGTGACCAACGGCTGGATCGACGGCCACGGCGTCTTTCGGACCGTCGGTGATCTGGCCCATCGGCCGCACCTGACGACCGTCACCTCGCGCGGCGCCAGCCGTCCCCGGGTCTCGGAGTCGGCGGTCTACAGCGTCCCGCTGCAGGGAGAGCGGACGCTTGCGGTCGAGTATCGGGGATCGGTCCGGCTGACCGTGCTGTCGCCGCGCGGGGTGCGACAGCACGCCTACACGCTGCCCGGAGCCCTGCCCGACCGGGTCTTCGGCTTTGACTCGCGCTCGGTCGTTGCCTTGGCCAACGGCGGCGCCCTGGTGTGTACCGACCTCGCCGAGCGCGACGGCGAGCTGGTCGCCGTGCTCTCGCCCGGCGGGTCGCGGATCCACCTCCTGCGGGTCGCCGGCGCTCGCGGTGCCGCGGCGCTGCCGCTGCCCGACGGCGGCTGCTTCGGTGCCGATGCGGCGCCGGCGAGCGCGCCCGCGGGCGTGATCTTCGAGAACGGCGATGCGAACGAGGGCTCAGGGGCCACCGACGCTCAGCTGCTGCTCGAGCGCGTACTGCCCGGCCCACGTTTGGGCGCACCGATCCCGCTCGTGCCGACCGGTCAGGCGTTCACCGTGAACTCGGGCATGCCGGTGGTCGCCGAGACCGCGTCGGGCTGGGTCGCCGTATCGTGGCTGCAATCCTTTCCGCTCGGCGACAAGCTGTTCAGCCAGGAGAACCTGCGCTGGATCTCACCCACCGATGTGCTCGGCCCCGTGATCCGGCTGACCCGACCGACGGCGTCCTATCCGGCCGCGGTGAGCCTCGCGGCCTTCGGTCAGACCGGGGTCGTGGCTCTGATCAACCCCGAATCGCCCGATACCCGGATCTACTCGGAACGGATCGACGCCCCCGGCCGGGTCGGCCCGCGCCACACGCTGTTCGCGGGTCAGAAGATCGTGCCGCCGGTCATGGCCACCAGTGGCCGCAAGGTGGTGGCGGCCTGGGGCGCCAACGGGTCGGTCAGGGCAGCGCAATGGGTCGATGGCCGCTGGAGCAAGCCAACCGTCCTGGCCCACTGCGTGATGCTGCCCAGCGTCTGCCCATATGACCCGGGCGTCACCGTCAGCCGCAACGGGCACGCGGCGGTCTACTTCTCGCTGAAGCCGAGCATTCCGCTCGGGCTCGGCGGCGCGGTCGCGTTTGACTTCTAGGCGAGGTCCGCTGGTGGTGGTGGTCGGTTTGGCTTGTGGCGCGCCCCGCTGCGGCTGATCAAGCAGCGATGGATCGGGTTCGGGTCTTTGTTGGGTGGGGGCGCTGCTTGACATCCGCTGCGTGGTCGCAATGCGGCAACGATCTCGGGGCTGTCGCCCCGAGTCGTTACATAAACACCACATCGGTGCCAATCGATGGGCGTTCGCGAGGGGGTGTGGGTCTCTGACCGCGGTTCCCTTGACCTCTAGCCCACGCCCCCTCCCGGACCGCATCGAGTGGCGGGTTTTGTGGGGTTTCTGGCCGAGTCGGGGCGTCAGCCCCGACATCCCAAGCTGA
>JBPCPC010000089.1:0-4968 GCA_050999585.1 Solirubrobacteraceae bacterium
GCTGCTCCTATGTCAAGTGAGAGTCGCTATTTGCGGGTTTTCAACGAACGCACGGCATGAGCCCTGGCGCGCCGCCGGTAATCGCGCTGGTCGGATTGCGGGTCGTGAATGCGGCGCTCTGACGGGAGTTCGCTGGGATCGGGGTGAGATCGGGGCTGTGTGAGCCGTTCTGAGGGCCTCGGCGGGGGTCGTCAGGGGTTTGGGTTGTCGGATTTTCGGCTGGCGTGGCGGTGTAGAGCAGTCGCCAGATGCGGCGGGCGAGGTGGCGCTTGAGGCAGCGGATCGCTTCGAGCTTGGTTTTACCCTCAGCCTGTTTGCGGTCGAGATAGATGCGGGTTTCGGGGTCGGTTTTGGCGCGGGAGAGCGCGATGATGTGGATCGCGCGGTTGAGCTGGCGATCGCCGCCGCGGTGCAGTCGGTGGCGCTGGGTTTTGCCGCTGCTGGCGGGGACCGGTGCGGTGCCGGCGTGTCGGGCGAAGTGCCCGTCGGTCGGGAATCGTTGCGCACCGGCGGTGTGGCCGACGATGATCGCCGCGGTCACTGGACCGCAGCCGGGCTGGGCGAGCAGCTGCGGCGCCTGGGTCTCCAGCAAAGCGGTCAGCTCGTGCAGCAGCTCGCGTTCTTCGGCGACGATCGCGGTGATGCGTTTGAGCGTCGCTCGGGCGACCCGCAGCTGCGGGCTGGGTGTGAGGCGCGCGAGCTGCCGGGTCAACCGGGCGCAGATCCGAGGGCCTCGCAACGCGGCCGGAGGCAGCTGAGCCTCGATGTCGGGAGCAATCGCGACGAGGTGCCACCGCAGCCGGTTGATCAACCGGGTCCGCTCCCAGATGATCTGATCGCGATAGTCGTTGATCACCCGGATCTCCATTGCCGCGTCGTCGAGGAACGCTGCGGGGAAGCTGTCAACGCCGTCGCGCACTGCGGCTAGGGCGACCGCGCGCGCATCGATCGGATCAGACTTTCCCGCCTGGCGTGAGACCTTGCGGGTCTGGCCAGTCATCGCAGCCGGCACGCGGATCACCCGCTCGCCGGCGGCCATCAACGCTCGCTCCAGCCGAGCTGAGACGTGACGGCAGTCCTCGATCGCCCACACCCGCTCCTCGTCCAGATCAGCGGCGAACCGCAACGCGTCCAACGATCCCGCATCAGTGGCGCTGATCGTCAGCTGCCCTCGAGCAGCGCCGGTCTTCCCATCGACCGCGACCAACGTGTGGTTGCGCTTGTGGGTGTCTGCCCCGATCACGATCATGAGTCGTATCCCTTCGTTGAGATGGTCGACGAAGCGGACCATCGGCGGACACCGCTCAGTTGGGGCGCAGCCACGCTCCTATGAAGTCACGCCGGCGGTCCTCGGTCGGCGACGGGCGACACAGCGAAAGCCAGTCAGACCAAATGGTCGACAACGGCAAAGAGAGTCAGCCCGCCGTCGACCGAGAGCCAAACCGACCGGCCGGACATCACCGATCCGAACCCCAGGGTCTCACTGAGCGGCAGAGGCATCGCGCGTCGGCGCCGGAGCGCGTCATCCCGTCGTCGCCGAAGCGCTGGTCCGCTGCGCTCCGGCAGGAAGGACGAAAGGCATCGTCCGACGAAGCGTGCTTTCCGCGCTCTGCGGGTTCGCTGAGCGAGCGTGAGCGAGCACCGCGAAAGTGTCGAGGCAGGTCTCCTGAGGGGGCGAGCTTGACGATGAGCCTCACAAGCCGATTCCGCCCGGCGCTGGGTCCGTGACGTAAGCCAACCTTTGGAGCGGTGAGGCACTGGTAAACCCACGCGTGGCCATTCAGGGAGCACGCAGCCGGGACGAATTCGAGACTTGCCGTCGCCACGCGACGTGACTGACGGTGGCGTGTAGACGTGTGTTTCCCAATTCGTAACGTTTGCCCGCGAGCCTGCTGGGGTGATCGATGTCATCCCTCCAGGGTGGAGGCGAACCAGGGATTGCGTCTGCCCCGGAAGTGGCTGGTTCCGTGCGGTCGATGAGCCATGGCTGCCCCGAACGGTGACCGGCCGATGAGTGATGTTGCAGTCGATCAGCATGCGTTTCTATCGGATTGTGGAGCCTCCGGTTTGGTCACGACCGGTGGATCGGTTGACTGGTTGTGCGTGCCGCGGTTCGACAGTCCGCCCGTGTTCGGGCGGCTGCTTGACCCGGACGCGGGACATTTTCAGATCGCTCCGGCCGAGGGTGGCTTGGCCACGAGCTGGTGCTACCGGCCAATGGGACTGGTCCTCGAGACGACATGGGAGACGCCTGCCGGGACGCTCGTGCTCTGTGACGCACTCGCCCTCGGAAGTCATGACCGGGGTCACGGGCTCGGTCAGACATCTCCGGGTGTTCTGCTTCGAGTCGCCCGATGTGTTCGCGGCAGTGTGACGGTTCGGGTTGAGTACGCTCCCCGACCCGAGTTCGGGCTGGTGCATCCGCGGCTGTCGCGCCGCGCGGGCGCCATCGTCGCCCACGGCGGCGCCACCGTCCTGGTGTTGAGCACCGGTCTCGATATGAACCTGGAAGCAGCGACTGCCACAGCTGAGGTCCATATGACCAGGGGCGAAGAACTGTGCTTTGCGTTGGCTCTCGCGAGCGCTTGGGAGCCGCCGCCGTCTGCATGGAGTGCGGGCAAGATCCACCGGCGACTGCGTGCGACGGAGCGATCTTGGAGGAGTTGGTCCAAGCTGCACCAGCGCTATGAGGGGCCGCATCAAGCTCTGGTGCATCACAGCGGCGTGGTGCTGCAGGGGCTCACATATCGTAAGAGCGGCGCCCTGGTTGCCGCTTGTACCACCAGTCTGCCTGAGGGCCTCCGAAGCGCTCGGACCTGGGACTACCGGTTCACTTGGGTACGGGACGCCAGTATGACTCTGCAGGGCCTGTGGATCGCAGCGTGCCCTGAGGAGGCCGGCCGGTTCTTCTCGTTTCTCGCCACCGCAGCGTCGACGCAGCTTGATCGTGGGTTAGACCTGCAGGTCATGTTCGGCATTGAGGGCAGCCGCGACCTTTCCGAACGCGAGCTGCCCCACCTGGCGGGGTGGCGCGGCTGCGGACCAGTACGGGTCGGAAACGAGGCCTGGGGGCAACGCCAGCTCGACGTTTACGGGGCGATACTTGACGCTGCCTACACCCTCCGTCATCAACTCGGTGAACTGGACGCCGCCACCCGCACGTTTCTCGTCGCCGCGGTCGATGCGGCCGTTCGGCATTGGCAGGATGAGGACCAGGGGATCTGGGAGCTGCGAGGACCTCCGCGCCCGTTTCTGCACAGCAAGCTGATGTGCTGGGTAGCTGTCGACCGAGGGCTGGCGATGATCGACGCCCTGCAACCAGGCGTGGAAAGAGCGACACTCTGGACCAAGGCCCGCGAGGATCTCCGCGCCGCGATCCTCGAGCGAGGCTGGAGCGACCGCGCCGGCTCTTTTACCCAGTATTTTGGATCCGAGGAACTCGACGCCTCCACGTTGATGGTGGCAATCGTAGGGTTTCTACCGTCCGACGATGTCCGTGTGCTTGCCACCATAGATGCCGTCGAACGCCGGCTCAGCGACGAGCGGGGACTGCTTTATCGCTACCGTGGCGGCGACGGGCTCGAGGGGGAGGAAGGATCGTTTCTGCTCTGCACGTTCTGGCTAGCCCAAGCGCTCGCGATCACCGGCCAGCCGACCCGCGCCCGGGTGGTGCTCGACCGGGCCGCGTCGTATGCCAGCGGGCTGGGGCTCTTCTCCGAACAGGTTGACACCACGACGGGAGAGCTCGTGGGCAACTTCCCCCAAGCGTTCAGCCATCTTGGCCTCATCGCCGCAGCTCATGCCCTCGCCGAAGCCGAGCAGCAGGAGGCTCCTTAGAATCCGGACCCGCGGCTTCCGCAGCCGATTGAGCACCGGAATCAATGAAGGTCCGCCGAAAAAGATCCACTCTGGAACGAAGTCAGGGTTCATCCCGTCTCCCGCGGGTTTGGTGACCGTCACGTATGCTGGATTGGCTTTGTCTGAGCCGGCATACATCTCGTGCGTAACGATAAAACGCTTGGGCGGTCCTGAGCGTCTTGCCTACCTACCGGCCGAGGAGCAGCCGATCCGGTTTGGCGTGCATTCCTAGGTCGCCAAGCACTACGGGGTCGGCCCGGAGCAGTTCCCGCCCCACGCGACGACCCTGGACTACGTGGTCGCCGCCGCGGGCGGGTGACTGGCCGGCACCTTCGCCGGCGCGCTGGAAGCGCGTCAAATCGAAGTTGATCCCGAGGGCTTCGAAGTTCAGGCCGTCGGCGAGGTGTTCGAACGCGACCAGGTGCTCGTGATCGAGCGGATCACGGTGACCTATCGCCTTGCGGTCGCCGAAGGACAGCGGGCTGAGGTCGAGCGTGTGCACGGCTTCCACGCGCGCTTCTGTCCGGTCGCTCGCAGCCTGGAGGGAGGCATCGACGTGCGCACGGTACTCGAGCTCATCTGACGACGACCGCTCGACGCAGCGCGTGCTCAGCGATGCCGGTTATCGACTTTCAAGGATGCCGGCCATGAGCGTCTCGTCGCCGAGCATCGCGCGGACGCTCAGGCGCGTGGCCGCCCGCCGACGAAGACGTCGTGTGTCGAGCTGGCTCGGCGTGGCGTTGGGATCAGTCTTGGCGGACGAGGGCGATGTTGACGTGCAGCTGAGCTGGGCCTTTGATCATGCCCATCTTGCTCCAGCCGACGCCTGCGGCAGCACGATCGACATCGATGCTCGCCTCGAGGTGGAGGTGGTCATCGTGCTGGCTGATCGTCAGCGGGACCGTGAGTGGCAGACGGTTGTCTCGGATTTGCAGGACGCCGGTGCCGGTCAGTCCGTCTGCGGTGTCGCTGGTGACTTTTGTGGCTCTCCCGGCATCGATGTGGTCAGAGTGAGAGCCGGGTTGTGGTCCTGAGCGGGGCTTTCCGGATTTCGGGAATATCTCGCAGGTTGCGCGCTGGTTGCTGACGCGCCGCCGCCCCTCCAGACAG
>JBPCPC010000148.1:0-14102 GCA_050999585.1 Solirubrobacteraceae bacterium
GTCCTGGCCGCGGCGTTTGCTTTCACCGTCGCGCTTGTACATCCCGTGGATCACGAACGGATCAGAGATGATCGCGCCGACGCTCTTGGGGGGGTTCAGCGAGGAGTAGGGATCCTGGAAGACCGTCTGCATCTCGCGGTGCAGCGCCTTGAGGCCGTCGCCATTTTGCGCTGCGACGTCCTTGCCGTCGAAGATGATCTGGCCCGAGGTGGGCTCCATCAGCCGGCACAGCAGTCGCGCGGTGGTGCTCTTGCCACAGCCGGTCTCTCCGACGATCCCCAGCGTCTCACCGTGCTGCACGTCGAACGACACGCCGTCGACGGCCTTGACCGCGCCGATCTGGCGCTGGATGATCAGGCCCTGCTTGATCGGGAAGTGCTTGACCAGGTCCCGGACCTCGACCAGCGGCGTCATTGCGGCGCTCCCGGTTCGGGCAACTCGGACGCGACCGGCGTCTCGCCGTCGGCGACTGGCTGGAGCGGGTCCGCCGGCGGCGGCGAGGCGCCGGCCGACGCGGCGACCGAGGCGGCGGCCAGCCGCTGCAGCGACTCGGGATCGCGCCCGGCCAGCAGGCCGTCCCAGATCTGCGTGCGGACGTTGCCGGCCAGCAGACAGGCGGAAACGTGACCGTTGCCGTTGTCACCGACCGGCTCCAGTCGCGGATCGACGCGCTTGTGCGCCTCCTGGACGTAGGGGCAGCGCGGATGGAAGTAGCAGCCGCCCGGCCGGTTGATCAGGCTCGGCGGGCGCCCGGAGATCGGCACCAGCTCCTCGTCGCGCGGGTTGTCCAGCCGCGGGATCGACGTCAGCAGTCCCCAGGTGTAGGGATGCTGGGGGTGGTGAAAGATCTCGTCAGTGGTGCCGCGCTCGACGATCCGGCCCGCGTACATGACGGCGATGTCATCGGCGATCTCGGCGACCACGCCGAGGTCGTGGGTGATGATGATGATCGCCGTGCCCAGCCGCTCCTGCAGGTCGCCCAGCAGCGCCAGGATCTGCGCCTGGACGGTCACGTCCAGCGCCGTCGTCGGCTCGTCGGCGATCAGCAGCTTGGGCTCGTTGGCCAGCGCCATGGCGATCATCGCGCGCTGGCGCATGCCGCCTGAGAACTCATGCGGGTACTGGTCGACGCGGCGTTTGGGATCGGGGATCCCGACCAGCTCCAGCAGCTCGGCGGCGCGTGACCGGGCGGCGGAGCGTGACATCCGCCGGTGGGCCTGCATCGCCTCCACCAGCTGCCAGCCGACCTTGTAGAAGGGGTGCAGCGCCGACAGCGGGTCCTGGAAGATCATCGCCATGTCGTTACCACGGATCTGACGCAGCTGATCGTCAGCCAGCGCCACCATGTCGTGGCCGTCGAACATGATCCGGCCCTCGATCTCCGAGTTCCGGCTCCGCGTCAACCCGAGCGCGGTCAGCGACGAGACCGTCTTACCCGAGCCCGACTCGCCGACGATCCCGAGCGTCTTGCCGGCCTGCACCGCGTAGGAGATCCCGTCGACGGCATGGACGATGCCGTCGTCGGTGCGGAACGAGACCCGCAGGTCCTCGACGCTGAGCAGTGGCTCGCTCACGACGGCCGGGGCGGCGTCGCTGCACTCACGAGTAGCGCACGCGCGGGTCGAGATAGGCGTAGGCGATGTCGACGATGATGTTGGCGACCACGATGAACAGCGCCGCCAGGATAACCGTCCCCTGCACGATCGGGAAGTCGGACTGGTTGATCGCCTGATAGTTCAGGCGGCCGATCCCGGGAATGTCGAACACCGTCTCGGCGATCACCGCGCCGCCCAGCAACGCGCCGACGTCGAGGCCGAGGATCGTCAGCACCGGTGTGATCGCCGAGCGCACACCATGACGCCAGATCACGCGTCGCTCGCTCAGGCCCTTGGCCCGGGCGGTGCGAATGTAATCCTCCCCCATCGCCTCGATCAGGCTGCCACGCAGCACCCGCGAGTAGACCGCGGCGGAGGTCGACGCCAGCACGAACCACGGCAGCAGCAACGACGTGAACCAATTGACCGGGCTGACGGTCAGCCCGACGTAGCTGTTGGCGCCCGGAAACACGTGAAAGCGCCCGATGTCGTTGGCGAACAGGAACAGCACCACCAGGCCGAGCCAGAAGTCGGGCATCGAGACGCCCATCAGCGCCGCGCCCATCGCCGATCGGTCCAGCAGCGAGCCGCGCTTGATCGCCGAGATGATCCCGACCGGGATACCCAGCAGCAGCCACAGGACGGCGGCGCCCACGGTCAGCGACAGCGTCGCCGGCAGGCGGTTCTGGATCAGGCTCAGTACCGGGGCCTGGGAGTAGAAGCTGTAGCCGAAGTTGAAGTGCAGGATGAGGTTCTTCATGTAGGTGAAGAACTGGGTGTAGACCGGCCGGTCCAGCCCGAGTTCGTGCCGGATGTAGGCGATCGTCTGGGGGCTGGAATTGCGCCCCGCGCGCAGGACCGCTGGATCGGCGCCGGGCAGGATGTTGAAGAACACGAACGTCAGCGCGCTCACCAGGATGATGAGCACGATCGCCCACAGGAGGCGGCGGACAATGTAGGTGGCCATGGGTGGTTGTGAAAGCGGGTTGGGGTGCGGAGAAGCGTCGCCGCAGGCCCCGCCGCCATCCGGCGGCGGGGCCTGAGCGCGACAGCGGGACTACTTCAGCGACGTGAAGGAGAAGTCCCAGAGTCCTTCGTTCCAGAGCATGTTCACTCCGGCGACGTTCTTGTACTCGATGGCGGCCTCGTTTTCGAAGTCCTCGGGGACCGCGACGGCCTGATCGACAAGCATCTTGTCGACGTTTGCCCACGCCTGGGTATGCGCGGCGGGATTCTGGACGGCGGCGGCCTTGACCATCGCCGAGTTGATCGCGGGGTCGTTCTGCTGACTCCAGTTGGAGTTGTTGGTGGGGACGATCGCCGGGCCGTAGAACGTGGGATAGAGCACGCTGATCGGATCGGAGAAGTCCCGGATCCAGCCCGCCGTCGGGCAGGCGTCGATCTCCTGCTTGGGCACGCCGCAGTACTTGGAGTACATGACCGACTGATCGACGAGGCTGACCTTGGCCTTCAGGCCGATCGAGGTCGCGGCGTTCTGGACGATCTGGGAGATCGCCGGGCTGTTGCCGCCGCTGCCGAGCACGATCTGCGTGGTCTGGCTGCCGGTGTACTTGCCGCTCGGATAGCCGGCGGCCTTCATGTACTTCGCGGCCACCGCGGGATCACCGTTGACGTTCTTGTTGAAGTCCACCTGCGGACCGGCGGCCCCGCCGGCCTGATCGTAGCCGGTCACGCCGGGGTACAGGAAATGCGTTCCCGGCTCGGCCACCAACAGACCGCCACGAGCCTTGACGATCGCCATGCGATCCAGCGCAGCCCACATCGCCCGGCGAATGTTGACGTTCTTGAACACTCCGGCCTGGGTGTCCATCGTCAGGTAGTGGTCACCCGATCCCGGGGTGAACGTGATCTGCGACGGGTACTGCTGATAGGCCTGCTTGACGATCGAGTTCTCGACCGTGTCGAGCTGGATCTTGTCCGAGCCCTTCAGCACCTGCTGGCCGATGACCGTCGCGTCGCCGCCGACGTTGATGTTGATCTGGTTCAGGTAGGCCGGTCGGAAGTCGGTCTTCGGGTTCCAGTTGGGGTTGCGGACCAGCGTTTCTGACTTGCCGGGCTGATAACCGATCCCCGCAATCTTGCCCTGCTTGTCGGCCTGGATCATGTACGGGCCGGTGGAGAGCAGGTAGGTGGTCCCGTACGTGGTCGGGGCATGCTTGTCCAGCGGCCCCACGAACGACGCCGGCAGCGGCGCCGACAGCGGCAGGCTGAGCGCGTCGATGAGCACGGCCGCACCCGGCTTCATCAGATGGATGACGAGCGTTGTCTTGTTCGGGGTCTTGATCCCCGGCAGCGGACCACCCTTGTACTTCGGGCTGGCCGAGCCGACGATCGGCGCCGGCGAGCCGGCCCCGAAGTACGCCGGCCAGTAGGCGTTGCCGACGTTCGGGTTGGCCCCGCGCTCGAGTGCGAACGCCACATCGGCCGACGTCACCTCTCGGTTGACCGGCGGGCTGTAGTGCACGCCCGTACGGATGTGGACGGTGATCGTCTTGCCGCCATCGGTGATCCCGCCGTTGCTGGTGCTGGGGATCACCGTCGCCAGGTCCGGTCGCACGGTCGTGGCCGAGTTCGGCGGATAGGAGAACAGTGGACGGTCGGTCGCCTGGACGACCCCGTAGTCCAGCGCGTAGTACGCCGAGCCCGGATCCAGGTGCTCGAAGTCGCAGTTGGAGAGCACGTCCAGCGTGCCGCACTTCTTCTTGCCGTACAGCTGCTGGCCGACCGGGTTCTCACCCGGCTTGAGCGGAACCGATTGGGTGGTGGCGCTCTGCGAGCTCGAGCCTCCCGCGGTCGTGGTCTTCGACGAACTGCCGCCGCAGGCCGATATCCCAGCGGCCAGCAGCCCAGTGGCCGCGAACGCGGCCAGATTGCGACTCACCCTCATAGGGTTTGCCTCCTGTGGTCTGATTTACGCGGGGCGAAGCCGCCCGATCTAGCCAGGCGACTCATCGCGAGTCCCCGCGTGGGTTGAGAGCGTCCAGCAGGCCGTCGCCGACCAGATTGAACGCCAAGACGGTGAGCAGCAGAGCCGCTCCGGGAAAGACCATGTACCACCAGGCGGTGTTAAAGATCGGCGTGGCGTCAGAGATCATCTGACCCCAGCTGGCGGTCGGCGGACGGATCCCCACGCCGAGATAGGACAGCGCCGCCTCGAGCAGGATGTTGGTGGGGATCAGCAGGCTGGCGTAGACGATCAACGGCGCCACCAGGTTGGGCAGGATCTCCTTGAACAGAATCCGCCGGTTGGACGCACCCAGCGAGCGGGCGGCCTCGACGAACTCCTTCTCGCGCAGCGAGAGCACCTGCCCGCGAGCGATGCGCGCGATGTAGGTGAAGCTCGAGATCGCGATGATGAACAGCACCGTCCCGATGCCTGGCTGGATCAGGCCGCCGGCGCAGCCGCGGACACCGCAGGCGGCGCCGATACCCAGGCCGAGCACGAGCACGGGGAAGGCTAGGAACACCTCGACGATGCGCGAGACGATCGTGTCGACCCAGCCGCGGTAAAACCCGGCCAGCAGCCCGATCACGGTGCCGATCGCGGTCGCTACCGCCGTCCCGATGATTCCGACCTCGAGCGATATCCGCGAGCCGTAGATCACCCGGCTGAGCACATCGCGGCCCACCCCGTCGACGCCGAACGGATGCGCGCCGGTTGGCCCCAGCGGAGCGCCGAACGCGTCGGTGGCGTTCGGGTCCTGGGCGTTGGGGCCGGGGAGGCCGAGCAGCTTGATGATCAGCGGCGCGAAGATCGCGATCAGGATCAGCAGGATGATGAAGCCGGCCGAGGCCATCGCCACGCGGTCAGAGCGGAAGCGCCGCCAGAACAGCGCCCGCGGCGAGCGCGCGGCAACCTCGCCGGGGACGAGCTCGACGGCATCGACGGACGCATCGGGCTCGACGAGGAGCTCGGTCGCTGATCCAATACTCATCGGTTCACTGAGATCCCCAGGTCACCACAGACGTCCTCCGCATCCCGGCATCGAACCACATGCGGGCGCCGGTGTCATCCAACATTAATGGTTCCTCAACGAATATGCACCCGGCCGGCCTCCGGATAGCCTCAGCTTCGTCAGGCCCTCGTAGCTCAATGGACAGAGCACGCGCCTCCTAAGCGCGGGATGCAGGTTCGATTCCTGCCGGGGGCACGTCGTCTGCCGGGCGGGCGGACCGGCGGGCAGGTGCTAGCGTCCGCGCGTCCTCGTGTCCGAGAGCACGCTGCCAGCGCCACATCCGTCCCTGGCCGGGGAGCAACCCGGCTCAATCGACCCGGCGTCCGGGGGGACGGCCCCCGAAATCTGGACGCTGCGCGGCTTCGCCCGGCGCCATCCATGGTGGACGACCGCCATCGGAGTGGTGGTCCTGTCGGGCGTGCTGGTCCTGTGGGCGGGCACCCGGCCCGGCTTTGATCCCTACGGCTGGCTGACCTGGGGCAAGCAGACGGTCTCCGGCTCGCTGGACACCAACGCCGCCCCCTCGTGACAGCCGCTACCGTACCTGTTCACGGTCGCGTTCGCGTTCGCGGGCCATTACGAGATGCGGCTGTGGATGTTCGCCTCGGCGGCGATCTCGCTGTCGGGTGTGGTGTTCGCCGCGCGGATCGCGTTCAAGCTCACCGGTGCGCCGCCGCAGCGGCGCTGGGCAGGCCTCGCGGCCGGCGCGTTCGCGGGGCTGGCGCTGCTGGGGCTGCGCGACGAGCTGGGCTACAGCTACTTCCACTACATCCTCAGCTCGCAGTCAGACCCGATGATCGTCTCGCTGTGCCTAGCGGCGATCGACTGCCACCTCGACGGTCGCCCGCGCGCCACGTTCGTGCTGGGCGCGTTGGCGGCTCTCGGACGGCCCGAGGTGTGGCCGTTTCTCGGCCTGTACACGATCTGGCTGTGGCGAACCCGCCCGGATACACGGGTGCTGCTGGTGATCGGGGTCGTGCTGATGGCGCTGCTGTGGTTCGGGATTCCAGCCCTGACCTCGCGTTCGTGGTTCGTGGCCGCCGACAATGCCAACGGTTCCGGTCGCGCGCCCCAGGGCGACCGCGTCACGGCGGTCGTCTCGCGCTTTATCGATCTGCATCACTGGCCGCTGGAGCTGGCCGCGCTGCTGGGGGTGGCGCTCGCAGCCCGGCGCCGCGACCGGTTGTCGCTGGTGCTGGCCGCCGGAATCGTCGTCTGGGTGATCGTGGAGATCGCGTTCGCGCTACACGGCTGGCCGGGGCTGGGCCGCTATATGTTCGAGGCCGCCGGGGTCATGATCGTGCTCGCCGGCGGGTTCGTAGGACGGCTGCTCGTGGGTCTGCCCAGCGTTCGCGGTCGGGCGCTGCCGAGCTGGATCGGACCCGGCCTGGTCGCGTTGCTGGTGATCGGTCTGATCCCGCCGGCCGTGTCCGCCGCCCACGCCGCGCACACCGACATCGCTCACCAGCGCCGGCGCACCGCCGAGATCAATCGCCTCACGGGCGTCGTCTCCGAGCTCGGCGGGGCCGCCCGGGTCAGAGCCTGCGGCGAGCCGCTGACGCGACTGGAGTACCAGACGATGCTCGCCTACACGCTCGGCGAGAACGTCAACAAGGTCGGCTTCAAGTACTCACAGGCGATCGCCCACGGCAACCCGATCGTCCTGTTTACGCCCTACGCCACGGGGATCGGCTGGCAGGTGCGCGCGCTGCACCAGGTCAAGCCGGCGTGCCGGTCGCTGCCACAGGTCAACTGCTGACCGGCGCCGAAGCCCGGTAGCCTTCTCAACAAAGCGTTCAGGTTTACAACACGCGCTGTTCGGATAGCTCCGGCGGGTGACCGTGACTCTCAACCCCGACGCGACTCCCGGCGTCGGCGCGGATGGGGCCTCCGCGATCGATTGGGAGGACTCGGCCGGGATCCCGACCCCGTCGGCAGGATGGACGGGGACGGTGGTGCGGATCGTGTTCGGAATCATCTGGGCGATCGACGCCTTCCTGAAGTGGCTGCCCGGGTATCGCCACACCTATCTGAGCAACCTCAAGTCCGCCGCCCACGGCCAACCGTCGTTTCTGCACGGCTGGTTTCATTTCTGGATCACGCTCCAGTCCGGCGCACCCATGCTCTTTGCCACGCTGACCGGCGTGATCGAGACCAGCCTGGCGCTCGTGCTCCTGCTCGGAATCGCGCGCCGTGCCGGGTACGCCGTCGGCGCCGTGTACGCGCTGGGCCTGTGGTCGGTCGGCGAGGGCTTCGGCGGCCCGTACATGTCGGGCTCGACCGATATCGGCACGGGCATCGTCTACACGATGATGTTCAGCGCGCTGCTGGCGTTCGCGCCTCCCGCCCGACGGGAGCGCCTCGGCCTCGACCAGTTTCTGATCACGCGCCTGGCCTGGTGGCGGCATCTGGCCGAGCCGCACGCCGTAGACCGGGTTCACGGCGCTGCTCTGGTCGAGCCGGTGGTCGTCGGTGAGACGCGGGTCCCGCGCTAGCGGCTGCGCCGTCAGCCGCGGTCGGGGCGCTCGGGGTAGACCTCGTCGATCGTGGTCAGCGCCCGGTAGGGAACGCCGGAGACCTGCTCGATCGCCGCGCCGCCGCCGGCCAGCCGGTCACAGACTGCCAGCACGCCGACCACCTCGTGTCCCTCGTCGCGGACCGCCTGCAGCGCGCGGATCGTCGAGCCGCCGGTGGTGACGACATCCTCGACCAGCATGCAACGATCTGAGGCGGTCAGCAGCGGACCCTCGATCCGCCGCACCAGCCCGTGGGCCTTGGTTTCCTTGCGCACGAAGAACGCCTTCACGTCGGCGCCGCCGGCCAGCGCCGCGCAGGCGATCGGGTCGGCGCCCATCGTCATCCCGCCGACGGCCGTCGCCGACCAGGCGGCGGCCTGCTGCGCCACCAGCTCGCCGAGCGCGGTGAAACCGGGCGGCAGCAGGATCGCGCGCTTGGCGTCGACGAGGTACTGCGCGGTGGCGCCGCTGCTCAGCACCACCTCGCCGATCACCACGGCGTGCGCCCGTAGCGCCACCAGCAGCCGCTCACGAGCTGACCCGAGGGGGGCGGAGCCGATTCCTTGCACCGGCTACTGGTAAACGTCGACGGCCACGCCGATCGTGAGCCAGTTCCAGACCGAGATCGCGTCGGTGATCGGCAGCCTCATGCAGCCGTGGCTGGCAGCGTAATCGGGCGCCGGATCGTAGCCGTGGATCGCGTACCCCCCATAGAAGAAGTCGGAGTAGTACATCCCGTCCGGCAGGTAGCCGGGTGTGCGCTGGTAGACGCGGAAGCGACCGAGGATCGTCGGGGTCGACGGCTTGCCGGAGCTGATCGGGTAGATCGCGTAGACCTTGCCGCCGTTGATCTCGGCCAGCAGCTGGTTGCCCAGATCGCCCTCGACATGCTTGCCGTCGTGTGGATAACGCACCGTGAACGCGCCGCGGCCGTCGAGCAGGTCCGAGACGGTGAGGCCGTCGAGATCCTGGGACGTGCCGTGACCGAGCAGGCGGTGGTAGGCGTCGAGCGCCAGGCCCGTCTCCTGGTCATACACCCCGGTCTGCGGGATGTATACGTGCAGCGCGGCCAGCCGGGATTGGATCAACGCCACGAACGAGCCGCTGGAGCCAAAGCCGGCGTGGGGGTCCAGCGACGCGACCCCGCGCCGGGCGACGAAGCCCAGCATCTGCGCCGTGCGCCGGTGGGTGATCTCGAGGTGCAGGGTGCCCGGCGCGGGCGCCTTGACGGTGTCGACCACGCGCCCGGAGCGCCCGCCGCGCATCGGCGTGACGGCCAGCGTCTGCTGGCTGATCGACCGCTTGCCCAGATACGCCCGGACCGTGACCTGCTGGCCGGCGACGTACGGGCGCACGATCCCCGTGATGTGCAGGCCGCGCTCGGGGACGATCAGCGTTTTGTGTTGCGCGTAGAACGCGTCGAACAGATAGATCCGGACGCTGCCCTTGACCGCTGACGGCGCGGGCTTGGCCGGCTTGGGCTTGGCGGGCTTGGCGGGCTTGGGTTTGGCGGCCGGAGCGGCGGCGGTCGAGAGTGGGTTCACGGCCGGGCCGGCGGCGGGAGTGGAACCGTCAGCGAAGGCGGGGCCGGCATACAGCCCAAGCGACGCGGTGGCGGTCACCAGGACCGCGGAGAGGAGGGCTAGATGACGACGCATGGCCAATTAGTAAATCAGTGAACGAACTCCGGTGGGCGCAATCGCCTGCGACGCACGCCGCCGTGCACCTCAGCGCGTCAGGCGAGCGCCGGCGAACGAGCGCCCAGCGGGCCGACGATTGCGGCGATCACCGCCCATGAGCCGAGGATCAGGCTGACGGTCGCAAGCAGGCTCCAGTGCAACTGCACGCCGAGGGCAAGCGAATTGTTGGCGCTGTGCAGAGCCATGCCCGGATACAGCGAGCCCGTCCGCCAGCGCACCAGGCAAAGCACAAACCCGAGGAAGCCCAGCGGGATCAGGTACTCGGTGTTGGCCGACCCGGTGTGGGCCAGCCCGAACAGGATCCCGGTGATCACGGCAGCGATCCACGGACCGAGCTCGCGCCCGAACACCGGCACCCGCAGCCGGCGCAGCGATCCGAAGAAGAAGCCGCGGAAGAAGAACTCCTCGGCCATCGGGGCCAGCGCGCACACGAAGGCCGCGGTTCCGACCAGCGCCCAGGTGCTGTGCGAAACACCGAACGAGCTCGGCAGCTTGTCCGATCCGTGCAGCGAGAACGCCGTGGCGTAGACCGCGGTCAGGACGTAGTAGCCGATCGCGGCCACGGCCACCGCGGCAACCGCGGTGCGCCAGTGAACCAGGCGAAACCCGAAGTCGACCGGGCGCCGGCGGCCGCTCAGCGAGGCCACCAGGATCGCCGACGCGACGAACCCGAGGTCGAACACGACGCTGCCGATGATCGTCATCGCGGGCGTGGGATGGCTGATGCTCGCGCCGCCGGCAAGCCCGACCAGGTCGACGAGCAGCGCGCCGACCTCGCCAACCACGAACCCGAGCGCGATCGCGGCGAACGCGACCCACAGGCGCCAGGGCGGCAGGTCCTCAGGCCACGAACGAGGCATCCCCGCTGAGCTTACGGGCCGCGACGTTGCCGGCCCTCCGGCCAGCTCAGCTGATCGAGGCCGGCGATCGTCGCGACTCCCGCCGGACGATCGCCGTCACGACACAGCAGCACCGCCTCGATCCCGGCGGCCCGCGCGCCCGCGACGTCCTCAGTCAAGCTGTCCCCGACGTGCCGGGCACGCTCCGGCTCCACTCCGGCCAGCTTCAGGGCGTAGCCGAAGATCGCCGGGTCGGGCTCGGCCGCGCCGACGGCCGCCGAGGTGACGACCGCATCGACGAGCGGGGCCAGCCCGACCCGCTCGATCACGTCGCCCAACGAGATGTCCCAGTTGGAGACCACGACCACGCGCGCGCCGTGCGCCCGAGCGGTGGCGAGCGCCGCACGAGCGTCGGCGTAGGCGTCGAAGCGCAGCGAGGCCAGCAAAGCGTCGTGCAGATCGCAATCGCGCAGCTGCGCGGGGAGCACCTCGCGGAGCACCTCGGCGCAGCGGCGCCGCAGCGCGCCGAGGCTGGCGGCGTCACGTCCCTCGCCCATGTGCGCGCGGTAAAAGCCGATCTCGGCGTGCAGTGCCTGCCCGGCCTGCGCCTCAGACACGGATGCGCCGAAGCGACGCTTGCACTCTGCCACCAGCCGCGGCGCAGGCGGCGCCAACGCGACGAGTGTTCCCATCCCGTCGATGAGCAGGGCGCGACGCGGCCGGGCGACTGAACGTTGCATGGCGGCGTGCGACTATCGCACGGTTGCAGGAGGCGCAATCGGCGGGCCGAAACCTCCTTCGAGCTAAACTGGCGCTGGCGCTGGGGTGGTCGGCGGGGTGGGCGGGACCCCATCATGCGCGCCAAGCAGCTCGTTCACCATCATGAGCCGACGCGATCGACAGCGGCGCCGCAGGCGCAACCGAGGTTCTCCCCTCAAGCGCGTGCTCGGCTTGACGCTGGTGCTGGCCATCTGTGGCATTGCCGTTGGCGCTCTCGCGGTCACCGGCTGGGTCGTCAACGTCGCGCAGTCGGCGCCGGAGCTGAGCTCGATCCATCCGAGCATCCCGGGCTCTCCGTCGCAGGTGTTCGCTGCCGACGGAACCTCGCTGGGCTACATCTGGTCGCCCAGCGTGCATACCCCGATCGCGGGCTCCCAGATGCCGCGGATCGTCAAGCAGGCGACGATCGCGATCGAGGACCGCCGCTTCTACCAGCACGGCGCACTCGATTACCAGGGCATCGTGCGCGCCGCGATCAAGGACGTGTTCAGCGGCCACAGCCTGCAGGGCGCCTCGACGCTGACGATGCAGCTCGTCGACAACGAGTACCTGCCCAAGAAGTACCAGCGCGCGCGCCAGAGCCACGACCTCAAGTACAAGATCGTCCAGGCCAAGCTCGCCACCGAACTGGAGGGCAAGCACGGCAAGCGGTGGATCCTCGACAACTACCTCAACGACGTTCCCTACGGAACCGTCAAGGGACAGACCGCCTACGGCGTGCAGGCCGCGGCCGGGATGTTCTTCGACAGGCCGGTGCAGAAGCTGACGCTCGACCAGGCGGCGCTGCTGGCCGGCCTGCCGCAGGCACCGTCGGAATACAACCCGTTCCTGGATCGCCGCGCGGCGATGAGACGCCGCAACGCGGTGCTGCAGGCGATGGTGACCGCCGGCGACATCACCCAGGCCCAAGCCGACGCAGCGGGACGCCAGCCGCTGGAGGTCAAGACCGAGAATCGCTACTCGGTCAAGAAGGACCCGTACGTGTTCGACTACATCCAGCAGGCCGTGGCCAGGGACCTGTGCCCGCGGACACCCAACCGATGCCCGCGGATGAACCAGGGCGGGATGAAGATCTACACCACGATCGATCTGCGCAAGCAGGCGCTGGCGCGCCAGGCGATCATCAATCACGAGTCGACGCTGGCCGCGCAGGGGGGCCCGGGATCAGCGGCCGCCGGGCTGGCCTCGATCGACCCCACCAACGGCCACATCCTCGCGATCGCGTCGTCCGCGGACTACTCCCAGACGAACTTCGACTACGCGACCCAGGCCCACCGCCAGCCCGGGTCGTCGTTCAAGACGTTCGTGCTGATGACGCTGATCCACGATTTCCACGGCGACCCCAACAGCACCTACTACAACTCACACCAGCTGTTCCCGGGTTGGCTGCCGAGCTACCCGACCTACGCTGTCCACACCGCCGAGGACACCTACCAGGGCAACATCAGCGTCACCAAGGCCACGGTGCTCTCCGACAACACCGTGTTCGCCCAGCTCGACTCCGACCTGACCCCGCAGAAGGTGACCCAGACGGCCTACGCGATGGGCGTCACCACCCATCTGGACTCACTGCCCGCCGAGGCGATTGGCGGCCTGCGGATCGGCGTGACGCCGCTGGAGATGGCCGACGCGTACTCGACGCTGGCCAACGGCGGCACCCACGTCCCGGCGACGATCATCAACAAGGTCGTGTTCCCCGACCGCAGCGTCGATAACTTCGGCAACCCCAAGACGACGCGCGTGTTCACCCCCGGCCAGGCCTACGCGGGCACGCAGGTGCTCAAGGGCGTGATCACCAGCGGCACCGGCACCAAGGCCGGTTACGGCTGCCCCGCGGCGGGCAAGACCGGTACCGCCAACCTGCTGGCCAACGCCTGGTTCGTCGGCTACACGCCGCGCATGTCGACCGCCGTCTGGGTCGGCTATCCGCAGGGCAACATCCCGATGTCCGACGGCTTCGGGGGGGACCTGGCGGCGCCGATCTGGCATGACTACATGGACACCGCGCGCGGTAGCTACTGCGGCGACTTCCCGACGCCGGCCGTGCCGTTCCAGGGCACCTCCTACTTTGGCAACTACGCGGTGACCGGGGGCTCCAACACGGTCGGGCACGGCCAGGCGAGCACCGGCGGGACCGCCACGACCGGAACCTCGACCACCGGCGGCACCGGCGTCGGCACGAGCACGACGCCCACCACCACGTATCGCAACCCCACGCCCTCGGGCCAGCCACCGCAGACCGGAGGCGGGGGCACTACCGGCAGCGGCAGCGGGGCCTCGGGCGGCACCGGGATCACGCACTGATCCACGGGCGGTACTGGTAGCCTCGTCGGCAGTGCGGTGCGCGCGAACACGCGTGCGCAAACCGGAGAAGGGTCGTCGTTCGCATGCCAAAGGAAGAGAAGGTCGAGTTCGAGGGCGAGGTCGTCGAGGCCCTGCCCAACGCGATGTTCCGCGTCAAGCTCGACAACATGGATCGCGTCGTGCTCGGTCACGTGGCCGGCAAGATGCGGCGCTTCCGGATTCGCATCCTGCCCGGTGACCGGGTACGGATCGAGCTGTCGCCGTACGACCTCGACCGCGCGCGGATCGTCTACCGCCACCGCTAACGCGAACGGCCCCGGGGGGAGATGGGCGGGATGGGGGGGAGAGGGGGAAGAGGGGGGGTGTGTGCGGCTAGGCCACCCGGAACGGG
>JBPCPC010000173.1:0-5645 GCA_050999585.1 Solirubrobacteraceae bacterium
CAATATTACTGGTGGTCCGTGAGGGCGAGCGGGTGGCGTCGGCCACGCCCAGACGCCGCCGGAATCGTCGGTTATAAAGTCGCGGTTCCTGACGGCCCGCGGGGCGCGGCGGCGGGCGTCGGCTCAGCGAGCGGCAAGCGGCTCTGCTCGCTCCCACTCACTGAGCGCATGCTCGATCGCGGCGTTTAGTGAATGAAGTCTGACTCTGAGTAACTGCGACGCGCGATTGTCCTGGGGCAGCAGATCTGTTCCGAGACTCTGCATCAACGGCTCGATGAAGTCGGCATCCTCGCCCGCGATTACCGCCGCCACCCGGCTGGCGATCGGAGTCACGGTCAGCCGCGAGAAGCGCACGGCCGGGCGGCCGACGAGCATCAGCTCGGCGATCCGTTCGATCAACTCCCCATAGCTGACGACGTCGGGTCCACTGACATCGAGCGCCAGCCCAGCGGCCGCGTCACTCGTGGCGGCCGCAACCAGCAACTCGACGACGTCGCGCTCGTCGATCGGCTGCGTGCGGTTGGTGCTCCAGGCCGGCATCGCCATCACCGGCAGCCGCTCCACGAGTCGCACCAGAAAGCGAAACGAGCGCGAGCGGGCTCCGATCACGATCGATGCCCGCAACGCGACCGAGTCGGGAATCGCCCCCAGCAACACCCCCTCAACCGCGAGCCGGCTGGCGAGATGAGCCGAGCGTGCACCGCCCCGCGGTTCGGGTCCGCCGAGGTAGACGATCCGCCGCACGCCGGCTGCCCGGGCGACATCGGCGAAGCGCTGAGCGGCGATCCGCTCGCGCGACTGGAAGCTGTCGGCGCCGGCGCGTTCCATCGAGTGGATCAGGAAGTAGGCGACGTCGACCCCGTCCAGCGCGCGCTCCAGGCCGGCGCCGGTCACCGCATCGCCCTTGACCACGGGGACGGCCATGGTCACAAGTTCGGGCCGGCGAGCGAAGCCGCGGACATCGAAGCCCTCGCGTTGCAGGCGGGGTACGAGCACCGAGCCGATGTATCCGGTGACCCCGGTGACGAGTGCCTTCACCGGGCGTCGGCTACCCAGGGCGCGGGCGTCACGAACGTGGCGTCGAGGTCGGTCGCCCGACGCGCCCCCACCAGCGTCAGCGCATTGAGCAGTTCGGCGAGCAGCAGCTCGATCACCCGCTGCGCGCCGGCCGATCCGTCAAGGGCCAGGCCCCAGAGCGGCGGGCGTCCGATCAGCACGGCGCGAGCGCCGAGCGCGAGCGCCTTGACGATGTCGGTGCCGCGGCGGATGCCGCCGTCGACCAGCACTTCGAGCTGGTCGCCGACCGCCTGCGCGATCGCCGGCAGGGCGTCGGCGCCGGAGAGGACGGTGTCCAGCTGACGCCCGCCGTGATTGGAGACGATCACGCCGGCGGCGCCGTGGGCGAGCGCCAGCCGTGCATCCTCGGCGGTGAGCAGCCCCTTGACCAGCACCGGGAGCGGGCTGTCGGTGGCGAAGCGGGCGATGTCGTCCCAGCTCAGGTTCGGGTCGATGAACGCGGAGGTGTGGGTGGGGCGATCGTCGCTGCCGAGCCCATGGACGCGAACCTCGGCGGTCAGCTCTCGCTCGCGGACCCCCAGCACCGGACGGTCGACCGTCACCACCAGCGCCTCGTATCCGTTTGCGGCCGCGGTCGCCATCAGCTCCCGGGTGACGCCGCGGTCGGTGTACACGTAAAGCTGAAACCACCTCGAGCCCCCCGGCACCTCGGCGGACAGCGCCGCGGGACCGAGGCCGCTCAGGGTGGCCAGGCACATGATCGTGGACGTGGCCGTGGCGGCGCGAGCGATGCCTAGTTCGCCGTCGGGATGCGTCAGGCCGGCAAACGCCGTCGGGGCGAGCAACAACGGGTGCGGACGTCGCACGCCCAGCAGTTCGATCGACGGGTCGCACCCGCCGGCGGCGGCCAGCGCGCGGGGACGCAGCGCCAGGCGTCGCCAGGCGGCCTCGTTGTCGCGCATCGTGATCTCGTCGGCAGCCCCGCCTGCGATGTAACTGAGTGCCTCGTTGGACATCCGCTCGGTGGCGGCGCGCTCGTAGTCGGCCAGCGACAACAGGGCTCGTGAGGGTTCCGTGCTCATGCGCGGAGGACAAAGCTACGGAAATTGCGCAGACGGCCCGTTCGGAGCCCGAACACCCCGCAGTTTGCAGGTATTCGCGCCGACGTGAAGTTCCAGCGTTTTCCGATAAACGAGGTCATGCGGGGGGGTGTAATCCGCTTTGATGGCACTTGCGGTGTAGCCGAGCTTGCAGTCACAACGAGGGGTTGCAGAGAACGTATGGCAAATGGTCGGGCGGCGGCGAAGGCCAGCTGCGAGAACTGCTTCTTTCATCAGAATCTCCTGTGCGCGGTCAGCGGCGCTGAGCCGTGCGGGACATTCCGTCCGGCGCACCCCGATGGCCTGCGTCCGCCACAGCAGCTGCGCTTCGTGTTTCGGCAGGAGCGGCGCCAGCAGGTCGCGTGGGCGTTCCCGTCGCCCAGCGAGCAGGTGGCGCTGCACGCCTGACCGGCTGCGCGCGTCGGGCACCGCTCGTATATCTTTCAGACCATGTACTGGCCGCTGATCGGTGGGTTTATCGCGTTCGTGCTGCTCGCGATCCTGATGGGCTGGATCATGGACACGTCGCGCCACGGCGGCGACGCAGAGCACGACAACCACTGACGCGCGCCGCTGGCGCTCAGGCGCCGTTCGGCTGCTGCTCGCCGCGGTCGGCTCGCTTGGCCAGCCAGTTCGCGCCGCCGGTGTCGGACAGGCCGTGGACGATGATCGACGTGAACACGGTCAGCGCCGCCAGGTTGAAGATCTTCGATCCGTGTGACACCTGTTCGGACAGGACGAGGATCGAGAACGTCATCGTCGCCACGCCCTTGGGCCCGAACCACGACATGAACGCCCGTGTGGCCGTGTCGGTGGTGGTTCCGGCCAGTGCGGCGAACACCGCGACCGGCCGGGCCACGAGCAGGGTGATTGCGACCACGGCCACCGCGGCCCACCCGGACCCGAACAGCCCGTGCAGGGTCAGCAGCGAGCCGAACACGACGAAGATCCCGAGCTTGACGATCTCCACCATCGCCCCGGCCTGACGCTCGAACGCGGCCCGCATCTGCGGCCGCTGGACGCCCAGCGCGATCGCGGCCACGAACACCGCGATCAGCCCGTTGCCGTTGGGCAGCAGCGTGGCCAGTCCGTAGGCGGCGAACGCCGTCCCGAGGCCGAACAACGCCTGATCCTCGCTCTCGCGGGGGATCAGACGCGCCGCGATAGTGCCGATGAGGCCGCCGACGGCGAACCCGAAGGCGAGGTTCTCGAGCACGAAGCGCCACCAGACGAGGCCATGCCCCTGCGGACTGAGCACCGCGGCCAGCGCCAGCACGGCGGGCAACGCCAGACCGTCGTTGAGCCCGGACTCCAGGTTCAGCGAGTGGCGTACCAGCCGCGGCACCCGTGGGTTGGTGACCACGCTGGATGACAGCACCGGGTCCGTCGGCGACAGCAGCGCCCCGACCAGGAACGACTCGGTCCACGACAAGCCGGTCAGCCATCGCGTGGCCACGGCCACGATTCCGGCCGTGATCGGCATCGCCAGCACCAGCTTGCGCAAGGGTAGGTGCCAGTGGGACTGCAGCATCTCGCCATCGACCTCGAGCCCGTCGCGGAACAGGATCACGATCAGCGCGACCGTCGCCAGCTCGGAGACGAACCCGGATCCGGCGTCGTAATGCAGCGTTTGGGTCGCTCCGTCGCCGAGGATGAAGCCGACGACCACGAACAGGGCCGTGAGCGAGACGAAGCTGCGCCGGGCCAGGCCGGAGAGCAGCGCACCGACGACCAGCGCCAGCCCCAAAACCAGCGCGGTGTCCTCGAATCGGTGCGAGACGACGGCGGTCACCAGCGGCAGGTGCAGATCCACTGGGCCCATGGTGATTAGATTGTCTCCGACGCAGCGACGAGAGGAGGGCAGTGGAGGTCAACCGGCTGGGCAAGTCCCGATCGTGGCAAGCTACGGAGGGTCGGTGCGACGCCCCTGAAGCCGCGATCTACCTCCGCTGAAGCCATGTCCGAGCGTGACCTGTTCGCCAACTTCGATCGCATGCGCCGCGAGATGGACGAGCTGTTCGGCGATGTGTTCGAGCGCTCGGGGCTCTCGCGCCGCCGGACCGGTCAATGGCCGGCCGTGGATGTCGCGTACGCCTCGGATCCGCCCCGGGCGATCGTCACCGCCGAGCTGGCCGGGGTCGCGGCGAGCGAGATCGCCCTTCAGATCGAGGGACGCACACTGATCCTCGCCGGACGGCGCGGGCCGACCTCCTCGGAGGGCGAGGTCTATCAGCAGGTGGAGATCGAACGCGGGGAGTTCAGGCGGCTGATCGAACTCGGCGCCGAGATCGACCCAGACCTGGCCAGCGCCCGGTATCAGGACGGGATGCTGCGGGTGGAGCTGCCGCTGGTGCAGCAATCGCCGCCCTCGCAGACGGTGCCGATCGAGCGCCGCGAGTCGCCATGAGCGGGCGCTGGGGGACACGGTGATCGAGGTTGGGGTGCCGATCGACGGCGGTGATGACGTCGCCATCGGGGGCGCCCGCACGCTGCCTGACCGGGTCGGGGTGCTGCCGCTGCGCGACGCCGTGACCTTCCCCGAGCTCGTGGTCCCGCTCAATGTCGGTCAGGAGCGCAGCGTCGCGCTGGTCAACGACGTGCTGCGCGGAGACCGCTCGATCGTGATGCTCGCCGGCCGCGATCCCGAGGTGCAGTCGCCGGCACCGGACCAGCTGTACGACGTCGGCGTGCTCGGCACCGTCGCGCGGATGGTCCGCCTGCCCGACGAGACGTTGCGGGTCCTGGTCCAGGGGGCCCAGCGAGTCACGGTCACCGAGTGGGTGCAGACCGAGCCGTATCTGGTCGCCGAAGTCGCCGATGCGCCCGACAAGGTGAGCGAGACCCCGCGGCTGACCGCACTGATGCGCAACGTCCAGCGCGAGTTCACCCGGATCGTCGGCCAGGTCCCCTACCTGCCGGAGGAGCTCTCGGTGATGGTCGCCAACCTCGAGGACCCGGTGATGCTCAGCCACCTGATCTCCGGCGCGTTGCGGCTCCCGGCCAGCGACAAGCAGGCGCTGCTGGAGGAGCTCGACGTAACGAAGCGCCTGCGGCGGCTCTCCGAGCTGCTGGCGCGCGAGCTCGAGGTGGTGGAGATTGGCACCAAGATTCAGTCCCAGGTCCAGTCCGAGCTGGAGAAGGGGCAGCGGGAGTACTTCCTGCGCCAGCAGCTCAAGGCGATTCAGGAGGAGCTGGGGGAGGGCGACGAGGCCCAGGCGGAGGCCAACGAGCTGCGCTCGCAACTGGAGGCGCTGAAGCTGCCCGAGCAGGTCTCCAAGCAGGTCGATCGCGAGCTCAGCCGCCTGGAGCGCCTGCAGCCGGCGATGGCGGAGTACGGGGTGGTCCGCACCTAACTGGAGTGGATCGCCTCGCTGCCTCGGGATCTCTCCACCGAAGACAATCGGGTCTCCGGTCGAGTTGGGGGTGAACGGATCGGACGTGTGCGCGGGATCGCCGATGGACGCTGGGATGTTGGGCTGGTAGCCGCGGCCGGGGACTTGCGCGGCTTGTAGCGACGCGCCGCCGCTC
>JBPCPC010000234.1:0-5889 GCA_050999585.1 Solirubrobacteraceae bacterium
GGGCACCGCGGTGGCGAACCGCTGCGATAGCGTGCCGGGCTGATGTCGGTGAGCTCGCATAGCGGCCTGGAATGCCGTGGCTGGCAGCAGGAGGCGGCGTTGCGGATGCTGCGGAACAATTTGCATCCTGATGTGGCCGAGAACCCGGCCGAGCTGGTCGTCTACGGCGGGATCGGCAAGGCGGCGCGCAACTGGTCCAGTTATCACACGATCGAGCGCGAGCTGCGGCGGCTGGGCGACGAGCAGACTCTGCTGGTGCAGTCGGGCAAACCGGTGGCGGTGTTTGAGACCCACGATCGGGCGCCGCGGGTGCTGATCGCCAACTCCAACCTGGTTCCGCAGTGGGCGACGTGGGAGAAGTTCCGGGAGCTCGACGCTGCTGGGCTGATGATGTACGGGCAGATGACGGCCGGTTCGTGGATCTACATCGGCAGTCAGGGGATTCTTCAGGGCACTTATGAGACGTTTGCCGCCGCGGCTCGCAAGCGTTTTGACGGGACGCTCACCGGCCGGCTGGTGGTGACCGCCGGCCTGGGCGGGATGGGCGCCGCGCAGCCGCTGGCGATCACGATGCTCGGCGGCGCCGCACTGTGCGTCGAGGTCGACCTGCAGCGGATCGAGCGCCGGATCGAGAGCGGCTACCTGGATCAGCGCGCGGCTGACCTCGATGATGCGCTGGCGCGGTTGGATCAGGCCCGGGCGCAGCGGCGGGCGCTGTCGATCGGGCTGGCCGGCAACGCCGCCGAGATCCTGCCCGAGCTGGTGCGGCGTGGCGTGCAGGTTGACGTCGTCACCGATCAGACCAGCGCTCATGACCCGCTCAATGGCTATGTCCCGGCCGGGCTGACCGTCGAGCAGGCTCAGGCGCTGCGGCGCACCGATCCCGATGACTATCTCAAGCGCGTGGGGGAGAGCGTGCTGACCCACGTCGACGCGATCCGCCAGCTGCAGGCCGCGGGCTCTGAGGCGTTTGATTACGGCAACGCGCTGCGGGGCCTGGCGTTTGAGCACGGTGACGGTGACGCGTTTGCCTACCCCGGGTTCGTGCCGGCCTACATCCGCCCGCTGTTCTGCGAGGGCAAGGGCCCGTTTCGCTGGGTCGCGCTGTCGGGTGACCCCGCCGATATCCACGCCACCGATCGGGCGATCCTTGACCTGTTCGGCGACCAGGATCACATCGCGCGCTGGATCGCGCTCGCGTCTGAGCGCGTCCGGTTCCAGGGCCTGCCGGCCCGGATCTGCTGGCTGGGGTATGGCGAGCGCGACCGGGCGGGCGCGCGGTTTAACGAGATGGTCGCCTCGGGGGAGCTGAAGGGACCGATCGTGATCGGCCGCGACCATCTGGACTGCGGCTCGGTGGCCTCGCCGGAGCGCGAGACCGAGGCGATGCGCGACGGCTCAGACGCGGTCGCGGACTGGCCGCTGCTGAACGCGATGCTGATGACCGCCTGCGGGGCGAGCTGGGTGTCGATCCACCACGGCGGCGGCGTGGGGATGGGCAAGTCGATCCACGCCGGACAGGTGGTCGTCGCCGATGGCAGCGCCGAGGCCGCCGAGCGGGTGCGCCGGACGCTGACCGCCGATCCCGGGCTGGGCGTGGTGCGCCACGCCGACGCCGGCTATGACCTGGCGCTGGATACGGCTCGCGAGTCCGGCATCGCGATGCCGATGCTCGATCCCGAGCCGGCCGGATGACGCCTGCCGCCTACGTTCAGGGCGAGCCTGGATGGCGAGCGGAGCCGATGAGCGGGAGGCGGCTTTGAGCGTCCGCTCGATCTCGATCGCCGGCGCCGCGCAGGTTCTGCGCCCGCCCGGTGACGGACTGGCGCATCTGCGCGGCTCAGAACTCGACGCTCAGACGCTGGACCCCGGTGGGCTGACCGTGCGCGACGGCGTGATCGAGTCCCTGCAGCCCGACCGCCGCGCGCAGCTGACCGTCGATGCCTCGGGCTGCGCGCTGGTCCCTGGGTTCGTTGACTGCCACACCCACCTGCCGTTCGCGGGCTGGCGCGCCGGCGAATACGAGCAGAAGCTGCGCGGCGTGCCCTATCAGGAGATCTCCCGGGGCGGCGGCGGGATCCGCTCCTCGGCGCGGGCGCTGGCCCGGGCCACCGACGATCAGATCCTCGCGCAGGCGCGGCAGCTGGCCACCGAGATGCTCGCCGCCGGGACGACCACGTTTGAGTGCAAGTCCGGCTACGGGCTGTCGCGCGAGGGCGAACTGCGGGCGCTGCGCCTGGCCGCCGAGCTCGAGCGCCAGGTCGCACAGACGACGCTCTCGACGGCGCTCCTGGCGCACTCGGTCCCCGAGGGCTTCACCGCCGATGGGTGGATGCGGGAGGTCGAGGCGATGATGCCCGAGGTGCTCGCGCTGGGGACGGTCACCGCGCTGGACATCTTTGTCGAGTCGATCGCGTTTGCCAACGAGCATCTGCAGCTGATGGGCGAGCTCGCGGCGTCGGCGGGACTTGCGCTGCGCTGCCACGTGGAGCAGTTCGGCGGTCATCGCTCGGTGCCGGTTGCGCTGAGCGCCGGCGCGCGCTCGGTCGATCATCTATCGACGATCGACCCCGACGACATCGCCCCGCTGGCCGGCGCGCAGTGCGCCGCCGTGCTGCTGCCTGCGGCGGAGTTCCTCGGGGCCGAGCATCGCGCCCCGGCGCGCGCGCTGCTCGACGCCGGCGCGATCGTGGCCCTGGCCACCGACGGCAACCCCGGCACCGCCCCGGTGTTCGGAATGCCCGCCGTGATCGGACTCGGCGCGCGGCTCTATGGCCTCAGCGCGCGCGAGACGCTGGGCATGTCCACGCTGAACGCCGCCTGGGTGCTGGACCTGCACCACGACCGGGGAAGCATCGAGGTCGGCAAGCGTGCCGATCTGCTGTTGCTCGACGGACCGGTGGAGGCGGTCGGCTATCGCTTTGCGCGCAATCCGGTCGCGGTCGCGTTCATCGAGGGAGAACCGGTCCATGTCCGGGACGAGGCCGCGGCGGCGAGGCTCCGGGGGTGAACCGCCGCGCTTCGGTGCCGGCGATGGTCAACGCCCATAGCCACGCGTTCCAATTGGACCTGCGCGGGATCGGCGAGCGGTTGAATGCGAGCCCGCCCACCTATGACTTCTGGAGCTGGCGCACGGCGATGTACGCGCTGGCCGCCAGCCACGATCCGGAGTCGATGCGCGCCGTCGGCCAGCGCGTCTACGCGCAGATGCAAGCGGCCGGGTACGGCGCGGTCGGCGAGTTTCACTATGTCCATCATCGGCCCGACGGCACTCCGTACCAGGAGCCCAACGCGATGGCGATCGCGCTCGCCGAGGCCGCGCTCAGCAACGGGCTGGAGATCACACTGCTGCCGGCGGCATATCACCGCGGCGGGTGGGCGGGGTCCGATTTGCCGCCCACCGAGGGTCAGCGTCGCTTCTGCGATCCCGACGTCGAGAGCTTCCTGGCCCGCGTCGATGCCCTGCGTGCCTGGGCGGCCACTCGGGACGGGGTCCACGTCGGGGTGGCCGCCCACAGCGTGCGGGCGGTCCCGGCGGACTGGCTAACCGCGATCGCGGCCTACGCCGACGAGCACGCACTGGTGCGCCACGTGCACGCCTCCGAGCAGCGCCGCGAGCTGGAGGAGACCCAGGCCGAGCACGGCTGCTCGCCGATCGAGCTGCTGTACCGCCGAGGCTTCCTCGGCCCGCGGTGCAGCGTCGTGCACGCGATCCACGTCGACGACGCCGACATCGCCCGCCTGGCCGAATCGGGCTCGATCGTCGTCACCTGCCCGACCACCGAGGGCAACCTCGGCGACGGGCACCTGCCGGGACTGCGCTACCGCGACGCCGGGGTCCGGCTCGCGATCGGCACCGACGAGCAGATCCGGATCGACCCGTTCGAGGAGCTGCGCGAGCTGGAGACGCTGGCCCGCCGCGAGCGCCACACTCGCAATGCCCTGTTGGCCGCCGCCGGCGGGGATCTGTGGGGACAGCTCGTCGTCAATGGCCGCAGCAGCCTCGGCTTGGACGGAGATCCCGCCCGCATCGAGCTTGACCTCGACCATCCCGATCTGGCCGGAGTGGCCGAGCAGGACCTGCCGCTCGCGCTGGCGACCTGTGCGTCGGCCGCCGTCGTCAGCGCCGGCGTGGGCGCGCGATGACCGTCGCGCTGGCGCAGCGGTCCGACATCACCCTGGACACGTTCCGACGAGTCGCCTGGAATGAGGAGGCGGTCGCCATCGAGCCAGACGCGGCCGAGCTGATCGACCGCCGGCGCGACGAGTTTGAGGCGTTCGTCGCCGACCACCCCGAGCGCCGCTTCTACGGAGTCAACGTCCACGCCGGCGACGGCTCAAACCAGGCGCTGAACGCGGACGAACAGCGCGATTACGCTCGCGGCATGCAGAGCGGGGTGTCGTTCGGGGAGCCATTGCCGCGGCGGGTGGTGCGCGGGATCGTGCTCGCGCGGCTCAGCAATCTGATCGAGGGCCACTCGGCGGCCACCTCGGGTCTGGTGCAGGCGGTCGCGCAGCGGCTGGACGGCCGTTCGCTCCCGGCCGTGCCCCGCTACGGCAACGGCGGCTCGGGAGAGATTGCGGCGCTGGGGTGGCTGTTCGGAGACATGGGGGCCGAGCGCCCGCTGCAGCGCAAGGAGTCGATGTCGCTGATCAACGGCTGTCCGTGCGCCGCGGCGTTAGTCGCCGACGCGACGCTGTGCTCAGAGCTCCTGGTGGCGTGCGCCGAGCGGGTGTTCGGCCTGGCGGCGGGCGCGTTCGGAGTCTCACCGGCGATCTATGACCGGCGACTGGACGCGCTCTGGGGTGACCCGCACCAGGCCGCGGCGTTGAGAGCGATCCGCGCCAACCTCGAGGGAGCGCCGGCGCCCGATGACGAGCATCCCCAGCCCCCGGTCAGCTTCCGGATCCTGCCGCGCGTGCTCGGCAACGCGTTGCGGGTGTTGGACGACACGCGCCGGGTCGCCGAGGTGGCGCTGCCGGCCGTGTCGGATAACCCGGTGTTCCTGTTTGACGGCGACCCGGTCGACGTCGTCTCCACGGGCGGCTTTCACTCCGGCACGGCCGCGCCGGCGATCGACGCGCTGACGTTCGCGCTGGCCGACCTGGCGCAGCTCGCGGCCCATCAGCTCCAGCGACTGCAGGCCAGCCGCCACGCGCTGCCGCGCTTTGATTCGACCAACCTTGGAATTCTGCAGATGGCCGCGGGCGGCTATGCCGAGGAGGTGCGCGGCGCGTGCGTGCCAACGCTGTTGCCCGCCGGTGGCTGGGGACAGAACGACGTGCCGTCGCCGGCGTTCACTGCCTGGAATCGCCACGATCGTGTCCGCGGGTTCGTCACCGGCACGCTGGCCTGCCTGGCGGCGATCGCCGGCCAGTCGTTCGCGCAGACCGACCGCCCGGCGCCGACGGCGCTGACCGACCTGCTGGCGCAAGTGCTCGAGAGCTGCCCGCCGATCACCGCGCGCCGCGCGCTCGGCCCGGACCTCGCGCGCCTGGCCGGGTCGCTGGGTGCGGGCGTCCCGGATTGAACCCGGAGTACATCCGCTGATGTAGGCCGGGCGCGAAGACACTCCCTCAGGGCGATTGTGCTGCCGGGGCGGCGCGCCAAGAATGGGCGCATGCTCACTTCTCTCGCCGTCCGCATCAGCTCCCATCCCCGCCGTAGCCTGCTCATCACCCTGATCGTCGTGATTGTCGCCGGGGTGGTCGGGGGGCCGGTGACGGGGGCGCTCAAGGGCTCGGGTGGCTTCGCGCCCGGGAACTCCGATTCGCAGGTGGCGATCTCCCAGCTCGAGCGGGCTACCGGCGCCGAGCCGACCGCTGGGATCGTCCTCCTGGTCGCCACGCCACGCGGCGCCGGCGCGGCGGCGGGCCCAGTCGCCGCCG
>JBPCPC010000246.1:0-9165 GCA_050999585.1 Solirubrobacteraceae bacterium
CGGCAGATGGACAAACTCTGCTGGTCGCCCGGCGAGTGTGCGCGTCGTTCTGGGCGTTGTGTCGGCGTCGCCGCCAACGCCGAGGTTGTTGGCGTGGATGTGGACGGGATGTGGCAGCCCGAGCTCGTGCACCGCCCCGCCGATCGCCTCCAGCACCTGCCGCGGGGTCACGTCGAAGCCAGCGACGTGGTCATCGAGCGAGTCGACGCGGCCGTTTGACTGCTTCCAGAGCTCCACGCCGCCGGGGTTGACGAGCTTGACGCCGTAGCCGCCAGTCGCCTCCAGCCACCATGCGACGGCGTCGCGCAGCTGCGGCGAGACGGCGCCGCGGGACTCGCGGATGAGCTCGAACAGCACCTGATTGTTGCCCATCAGGATCAGGAACGCCGTGTCGATCGTCGGCGTGTCGCGCAGCTTGGAGAGCACTTGGCGGGCGGCCAGCGGCGGGGCGGCCGCCTCGACGACGGTCGTGTAGCCCAGCAGCGAGTAGCGGTAGCCGGTGGCGAACGTCGAGGGCACGAGGCCGCCGGTGCCCGAGCGCAGGATCTCGGTGCGATCGAGAGGATCGCCGCGGCGTTCCTCGGGCGACAGCCGGCGCGCGGCGTTGACCGCGGGACCGGCGATGTGGGCATGGATGTCGACGCCGCCGGGCATCACGACCATGCCCCGGGCGTCGACCCGGCGGGCCTCGGGCCCGACGTCGGCGACCACCTTGCCGTCCTGAATGCAGATTTCGCGGACCTCGCCGTCAACATCGTTGGCGGGGTCGTGCACCGCTCCCCCGCTGATCCGGATCGCCGTCACGGCGCCACCTCCACGAGCAGACGGCCCAGCAGCGCGGCCGCCGTCGGCGCTTCGCCGGGGAGCGGCGCCTGCAGCGTCAGCGGGACTCCGTCGAGCCGGTGAACGGTGCCGGCGGCCGCGATGCCGGCGGGCGCGGTGCGGATCGACACATCGGCCTCCGGCGCCGGCAGGCTGCCCAGCGCGATCCGAGTCACGCCGGGGGGCAGTTCGCCGGGGGCGCCCTCGATGCACAGCGACACGTCGACGCCCGCGCCGGCCGCCAGCGGCCCCGGCACGGTGACGAGCTCCGGATGACCGCCGGCAAGGTCCACGCTCGGGGAATACCCGGTCTGCCACGTCAGCACCTCCTGCGCGCTCCGGGTGCCGGCGGCGCTCGGCAGCTCGAGCGTGACCACGTGGCGGTCGTGAGACAGCGCCCGCACCAGCTCGTGGAGGGCGAGGAGGCGCCGCTGGCCACCCGCTCCGGCGCTCAGTCCGCCGCCGTACACGAACGCGGCATGGGGCACGGCGACCAGGCGCTCGAGCAGGCCCTCCAGCTCGGGCGCGGGGTCGCGGGCCAGCAGCGGCAGATTGCGCTGCAGCACGTGCAGAGCGCTCAGCGCCTCGAGGTCGCGGTCGGCCGGCCAGCGCAGCTGCGCGTCGGCGCGCTCGGCGGTGGCGGTGTCACGGTCATCGACGACGAGGAGCGTGCGACCGGCGTGCGACCGCGAGGGCGAGTCGCCGCCGAAACCGAGGCGCTCCAGCAGCCGGGGATGGGTGCGCTCGGGGTCCTCGCGCCAGATCACGACCAGCTGCGAGCGATCGCGGATCTCGCCCAGCGTGGCGGTGGACGCGCCGCGCAGGGGGACCGCCGGGGCGCCCGGCCAGGGCCCGCTCACATCGCCGGTGGCGACGAGCGCGCCGAGCCGGTCCGCGAGCGCGACGGCGGCCCGCGCGTCCTCCACGGTCGCCCCGTCAAAGCCGTGCAGCAGCGGCCGGCGCGAGGCGCGCAGGAGCTCGGCGGCGCGCGCCAGCGCCGTCTCGACGTCCGCCGGCTGACCGCCGACCGTCGCGGCCGGTCCGCGCGTTGACCGGCCGGCACGCGCCGAGAACCACTCGGCTCCCAGTCCACAGCGCGGGTCCAGGCGCACGCCGTCGCCCGAGCGCTCGAGCGTCACGTCATCACAGAGGAGGCCACAGCCCGCGCAGGTAACCGGGGCGGGCGGGCCAAACTCGGCGTCAGCCACCGGCCAGCACCGCCTCGGGGAGTGCGGCCAGCAGGCGCGCGCCGCGCGCGGCCAGCTCCGGCGGGTCGTCGGTGGCCGAGACCAGCGTGCACACCGGCGCCCCCCGTTTGATCCTCTCGCCCTCATGGGGGACGTCGCGCACCAGGGCGGCCGGCCACCAGCCGGGATCCGGGGCGCGTAGGTCGTACGCAGCGAACAGCACGAGCTTCACCCTCGCACATCTCGTCGCCGGAGAGGTGCCGGGGCTCGGGAGGCCGAGGCCGCGCGCGCCCCGGACGTGCGCCTGAAAGCTGCCGGGCCCGAACAGCTCCAGCGCAGCCGTGGGCCGTGGGTTGACCTCCAGCACCCACGCGTGGCGCCCGTCCCAGATCGCGTCCACTCCGAATGCTCCGCGCACGCCGAAGTGCGCCGCCACCTCGGTGCAGACCGCACTCAGCTGACCGTCCAGCTCCGCGAGCTCTGCGTCCGGCAGGCGCGGAGGGCTCAGGTTGCACGTCCACTGCACGCCCGGCGGGTGATGCAACTGCTCAGTGAGGCCGAGCAGGACGGCTCGCCGGCCGTCGCCGATCGCCACCGCCGAGCAGGACAGGCCAGCGACGCGACGCTGCACGATCTCGGTGGGGCGCAGCCGGCCGCCCGCCCACCGGCGCACCCCACGCCCTCCGCCGCCGAGCCGGGGCTTGCGCAGCCAGATGTCCCCGCTGTCGGCGAGGGCGGGGACGTCGGTCACTGACCGGGTCTCCGGCGCGCGTGCCCCCGCCGCGCGTGCCGCCGCACCGATTGCCCACGGGTCGCGCACGGCCCCCAGGAGCTCAGGCGGCGTCCCCAGCACCTCGCGGCCGTCGGCCAGCCGCTGCACCAGATCGGGACGGTTCTCCAGGCCGCCGCCGTAGACGACCGCGTCGGCATCGACGACCTCGGAGGCGAGCGCCACGAGGGCGTCGTTGCTCTGTGCGGTGGCTGCGCGCGCGACGGCTCGCAGGTCGACGTCGCCGAAGCGATCAAGCGCCGTCACCTCGTATCCGTCGGCGACCGCCATCTGGGCGAGCATCCGGGCGCTGATCGCGACCACCAGCACCCTCACGGCAGGGCGACTCCCGACAGCAAGGCGGCCAGCAGCGTCGCCGCCACCAGGTCGGCGGTCGTCCCGGGATTGAGCCGGTGATCGGGTCCGCGCAGGGAGGCGTCGAAGTCCTCGAGCAGGAGGGTGCCCTCGCGTACCTGCCGCGCCCCCCGGGTGACCCCCGCTGCCGCCGCAGCGCCCGCCTTGCGCTCGATCAGAGTGTCTGGGTGCGCGGCGAGCAGGCCGAGGTGCAGCGAGACGATCGCATCGAGCGTTCCGGCGCCGTCGCGCAGCGCATCGGCGAGCAGCCGCAGGCCGATATCGAAGACGATCGCGTACCCGGTCGCATACTCGGCGGCGATGCTGTCGCGATGCGCTGCCGCGGCCATCGCGTCCCGCAGGGAGACGCGCGCCGGCTCTCTGACGTCGTGCTCGGGCGCCTCGCCCAGTCCGCCGGGCTGGGCTTGGGCGATCGCCGCGAAGGCGGCGACGGCATCGTCGACATCGAGCTGCGCGAGCGTCCGCTCGGTGGCTGCTCGCAGCCCTTCGTCGACGCGCCGGGTGGCCGCGGCGCGCACCAGCGGCGCGAACAAAAGGACGATCCCCAGGTTCGTGTTGGCGCTGGCGACGCGCGCCGTCGCCTGCACTCCGTCGGCGATCAGCTCGCCGACGCCCCGCCCCCGGGCCCGACGCCGCGCGAACACGGGCCCGAGCGCCAGCGCGGAGCGGACCGTGTCGGCGTAGGTCATATCGGCGAAGTCGTGAGTCGGCGTGACATTGCCGGGCTTGGCAGCCGACACCTCCAGCAGGCAGGCGAGCTGGACGTGATGCTCGAGAAGGTCCCGGCTGGATCCAGCGTGAGCTAGGGTTGCACCCACCTACGTCACGATACGGGAGGGAGAGAGTATGGCCATTACCCTGGCAACCGGCGAGGCTCTGACCGGCGACGGAAACGAGCTCGCACACATTGATCTCTTGATTGGATCCAAGAGCGGACCCGTGGGCGCGGCATTCGCCAGCGCCTTCACGACAGAGTCCACCGGCCACACGAACCTGTTGGCGGTCGTCACCCCCAACCTGGCGGCCAAGCCCGACACCGTGATCACCAACAAGGTGGACATCAAGGGCGAGAAGCAGGCGACGCAGCTGTTCGGCCCCGCCCAAGCAGCGGTCGCTCGTGCGGTCGTGGACTCGGTCGCCGAGGGCGTCATCCCCAGGGATCAGGTCGACGATCTATGCCTGATCGTCGGTGTGTTCATCCACTGGGAGGCCGCTGACGACAAGAAGATCTACGACTACAACTACGAGGCGGTGAAGCTGGCGCTCGCGCGTGCGCTCGAGGGCTATCCGAGCGTCGACAAGGTGCTCGCCGACACGCCCGACGCGCGCCACCCGTTCGCTGGCGGCGCCGAGGGGTAGCCAAGCGACTGGTCGTAAGCCGTGACTCCGCAGACCGGAGAGTCGTCGCTCACCGGTCTGCGGACGGTCGTCACCGGCGCCAGCTCCGGGATCGGGAGGGCGATCGCGGTCGCGTTCGCCGCCGCCGGCGCTCGCGTCGGCCTCGGCTTCTTTCACTCGTCACAGGACGCCTGGGAGCTCGCCGGCGAACTCGGCTCCGGCCATCCGCCGCTCCGCGCTGACCTCAGCACGCCGGAGGGCTGCGCGTCAATCGTGCACGAGGCCTTCGCGGCGCTGCACCACGTCGACGTCTGGGTCAACAACGCCGGCGCCGACGTGCTCACCGGCGAAGCCGGCCGATGGCCGGCCGAGCGCAAGCTCCAGGCGCTGCTCGAGCTCGACCTGAAGGGCACAATCCGCTGCTCGCGGCTCGTCGCCCCCCGGATGCGACCCGGCAGCTGCATCATCAACATGGGCTGGGATCACGCCACGATCGACGGGATGGCGGGCGACGACACGCAACTGCATGCTGCGGTCAAGGCGGGCGTGCTGGGCTTCTCGAAGTCGCTCGCCCGCTCCCTCGCCCCGAACGTGCGCGTCAACGTGCTCTGCCCAGGCTGGATCGAGACCGCGTACGGAGCGGGCGCTGACCGCGACTTCTATGCCGAGATCGCCGCCGGGACGCCGTTGGGACGCTGGGGCCGGCCGGGGGACGTGGCAGCCGCCGCGGTCTGGCTCGCCTCGCCGGCCGCTGCCTTCGTCACCGGCCAAGCGGTCAACATCAACGGCGGCGTGGTTGGCTGACACGCTCTTCATCACCGGCCGCCTGGCGGAGCCCGCCTTGCGCAACGTCCTCACCGAGCTGGGCATCGAGCATCAGGTCGCCGTCATGAACATCAGCGTCGCCGCGCTCATGACCACGCGCTGGATCGCCAAGCGGCTGGACATCCCGGCGGGCGTGGACAACGTCGTCATTCCGGGGCTGTGCGAGGGCGACGTCGACACCCTGCAGCAGGCCACCGGCCTGCCCGTCCGCAAGGGCCCCGCCGACGTGCGTGCGCTGCCGGAGTGGTACGGGCGCGAGGCGATCAAGGCGGAGCTCGGGCAACGTGATGTGCGCGTGTTCGCCGAGATCAACGACGTGGAGGCGCTCTCGCGCGAGCAGGTGATCGACCGGGCACTGGCCTTCCGCGCGGATGGCGCCGACGTGATCGACCTCGGCCTGTCCCTGGATCGCCCGTGGCTGGCCGAGGGGCCGCCGACGATCGCCGCGCTGCGCGAGCGCGGACTGTCGCTCAGCATCGACACGCTCGACCCTGAGCACATTCGCATGGCCGACAACGCCGGCGTGGACTTCGTGCTCAGCCTCACCCCGGACACGATTGACCTGGCCCGGAGCCTGCGCGCGACGCCGGTGCTGATCACCGACGATCCCGACGACCTCGATGGCCTGGACCGGTTGGCCGCCCGGATGGACCAGCTGGAGCGCCCGTACCTGCTCGACTCGATCCTGGCTCCCATCAACTCCGGTTTTGCCGCGTCGCTCGCGCGCTACGTCGAGGTCCGCCGGCGCCATCCCAAGGCGGAACTGCTGATGGGGATCGGCAACCTGACCGAGCTCACCGAGGCCGACACGACGGGGGTGACCGCGCTGCTGATCGGCTTCTGCCAGGAGGTCGGTATCGGCGCGGTGCTGACGACCGAGGTCATCGGGTGGGCGCACGGGGCCGTGCGCGAGACGGTGCTGGCGGCGCAGATCATGCACCTCGCCCAGCGCCAGGCACGGCCGCCCAAGCACATCGACCCGGGGCTAGTCACCAGCCGAGACGAGTCGATGCGCGCCCCCTCCGAGGAGGAGCTCCGTGCGATGCAGGCCCAGGTCTCGGACCCCAACTACCGGCTGTTCGCCGACGCCGAATGGCTGTATGCCTTCAACGGCGAGCGTTTCGTACGGGCGGCCGACATGTACGGAGTGTTCGAGCAGCTCGACGTGGCCGACGCCGCGCACGCCTTTTATCTCGGCAAGGAGCTGATGAAGGCCACGATCGCGCGTGGGCTGCACAAGAGCTATCGCCAGGAGGGGCCCCTGGACCGGGGGCTGCTCAGTTTTCCCGAACCTCGACGAGAGGACCCACGATGAAGAAGATCCTGATCCAGCTCGACACCGATCCCCACCCCAGCCCGTTCGATGCGATCGCCGCCTATGACGCCGACGTCGAGATCGTGCTGGGGTTCGGTCAGGTGACCGCCGAGAACCTCGACGACGTCGTGCAGGGGGCGATCTTTCCGCGGGGTCCCGATGGCCTGGCCAACACCGCCTTCTGGGTGGGTGGGTCCAACGTGCGCGACGGCGAGGCGGTGTATGAGGCGGCGAGCAAGCTGTTCTTCGAGCCCTTCTCACCGTCGATCATGCTCGACTCCGACG
Organism: Solirubrobacteraceae bacterium; assembly: GCA_050999585.1. Classification (GTDB taxonomy): domain Bacteria; phylum Actinomycetota; class Thermoleophilia; order Solirubrobacterales; family Solirubrobacteraceae; genus Palsa-465. Next base: position 6,917 of record JBPCPC010000246.1, read on the forward strand.
GCTCCAACACGACGGCCGCGGCCGGCGTAGCCCTCGTCCGTGGCGCGGTCACGCTGAAGGACAGCCGGGCGGCGGTGATCGGCGTCGGGCCCGTCGGTCTGCGCACGGCGGAACTGCTGCGGCGCGAGGGCGCCGAGGTCACGATGCTGACGTTCCCGCCCGACGTGATGGAGGGCGAATACCGCCGCGCCTCGGGCATCTCAGTCGCGCAGGAGGCGGGGTTCGAGGTCGTCGAGCCGGGGTCCAGCGACGAGCTCGACAAGGCCCTGACCGGCCACGTCGCGGTGTTCGCCGCCGGCCCGGCCGGCACGCAGATCCTGCGGCGCAGCGGCTGGACGCAGGTCGACGACCTGGAGGTCGTGGTCGACTACTCGGCGGCCGAACCTGTGGGCGTCGAGGGCGTGGAGCGCGACGACGACCTGGAGGACGAGGACGGGATCAAGAAGCTCGGGGCGCTGGCCGTCGGCGGTCCCAAGATGAAGGTGCAAAAGCGCTGCGTGCAGGAGATGTTTCAGACCAAGGGCACGGTGCTTGATCTCATGGGCGTTTACGACGTCGCCCTCGAGGTACTCGGGTGACCACTACTTGGAAAAGACAAACTTGCCCATCGGCCCGTCCAGCGGCCCGTCGGGCTCCGGGCGCCAGAGGACCGTGTCCTCGATCTTGCGCGCCAGCGTGAAGTCCTTGTCGGTGATGCCCCCCGCGGAGTGCGTGGCCAGCTTGACCCAGAGCTTGCCCCAGGTGACGCTCAGATCGGCGTGATGGCCGGCGGCCTCGCACAGGTAACCGACCTGGTTGACGGCCATCAGGGTCGTCGGCCAGCCATCGGTGTTGTACTTACGGCGGATCCAGCTTCCCTCGTGATACCAGCTGTCGAGACCGAGCTCGGACAGCTTCGCCGGGATCTCCTCGTCGGTGTAGGTGCGTTCGTCGCTCATCGTCGGATGATATGCCCCGCGTAGCCGGCGTCGACCCGGGAACGGTGTCCTTCGACCTCTGCGTGCTGCAAGATGGCAAGCCCGTCGTCGAGCAGGTTTTCGAAACCAGCTCGCTGAGCGAGGACAGTGCTCCGCTGCTGGAGGCGCTCATGCGCCACGGGCCGTATGACCTCGTCTACGGCCCGAGCGGCTACGGCCTACCGTTGGTCGCCGCCGCCGATGTCGGAGAGCGCGAACTGGCCGAGATGGTGCTCGTGCGCCCCGACGAGCGGCGGACAGATGCCGGGGTGGGCGGGGTGCGCTCACTGCTGCGCGCGCTGGCGCGCAGCGGCCTGCCGGTCGTCTTCGGTCCCGGGGTGATCCACCTCCCGTCGGTCCCATCGCACCGCAAGTACAACCGGATCGATATGGGAACCGCCGACAAGGTGTGCGCGGCGGCATACGCGATCGTCGACCAGTCGGCCCGGCGGGCGATCGAGCTGGGAGAGACGGGGATGGTCCTGCTCGAGCTGGGAGGCGCGTTCGCCGCCGCACTGGCGGTCACCGGCGGGCAGATCGTTGACGGCTTCGGCGGATCCTCGGGTCCGCTCGGCGTGCGCGCCGCCGGAGCGCTCGACGGCGAGCTGGCCTACCTGCTGGGACCGTCGCTGCGCAAGGGCACGCTGTTCACCGGGGGCGCGCTCGATCCGCGCGGCGCCGGCGGAGACGTGTCGGCGCTGTGGGGCTCGCCGGCGCACTCCGAGGGATGGTCCGCGCTGCTCGAGGCCGCCGCCAAGGCCGTCCGGGCGCTGACTGTCAGCGTTCGGACTCCGCAGGAGATCGTCGTCTCCGGTCGCCTCGCCCGTTTGCCCGAGTTCGTCGCCGCGCTGGCGGCTTCGCTGGCCGACATCGCCCCGGTCGTCGCACTCGTTCCCGGTGCCGCCAGCGCGGCGGCCCACGGCGGCGCGCTGCTGGCAGATGCGCTGGTAAGCGGGGGGAATGCGCCGCTGGCCGATGTCCTGCGGCTCCGCGAATCACGCGGCACCGTCCTCGATCATCTGAGGGTGGCCGGCGCCGACACGATCTCGCTTGGGTAATCCGACACCCCGCTTTTTGGGGTGAAACTGAGAGTGTGTGTCCCATTACCCTGACCGGGGTTGTCGGGTGCGCCGTCGAATGTTAGGGTGGCCTTTCCCGTTTTTTCCATCGAAGGAGAGCGATGTGAGCGGAACCGCCGAGAAGACAACCCGGATGGCTGACGAGCCGGGTCTGGCCAAGCAGAATGGGACGACCATTGGTCGCGTCATGGGCTCCGGCAACGTCGGGCACGTC
>JBPCPC010000128.1:0-26093 GCA_050999585.1 Solirubrobacteraceae bacterium
GTGATAGACGACCTCGGGCGCCGCGCGCGCCAGCGCGTCGGCCACGGCTTCGGCGTCACGCAGGTCGACCGCCACGCCAGTGCCAGCGGGGGCCGTCCCACGCCGGGACAGCGCGATCACCTGATCGCCGGCCGCCGCACACTCCCGGCACAACCAGCCGCCGGCGAACCCCGATGCTCCGGTGATCAGCGCCCGCACCGCGCGGACCCTATCGCGGAGCCGTCTGAGATGGTTGATTCCAAGTCAGTCGGTCTGCCTGGTGTGATCGTGTGAGGAGTCGCCCCGCATCGGGGAGCTGCGAGCAACGGCGGGCAACGAAAGAAGGGGTGACCCGGGCGAGGGTGTTGCGCGCGGCCGCGGGTGTTATGGCGCGCGCACCCGCGGATTCTCGGCGTGTTACCCCCCGGGGCGGGGATCGGCGTGCATTTCCAGCCACGCGGTGCGCCGCAGACTGAGGCTCGGTTCAAACTGCCGGCTCAGGAGGGTGTCGGTGTCGCGCAAAGTGACTCCGTGGTCTGAACGTGACAACCCGAGAATCCGATGCAAAACCCCCGCAAACAGGGGTGTGTCATCTAGGGTGCGCTATACGGTCGCTCACTTGACACAGCCCTGACTTAGCGTGGTGCCGCACCGTCTGCTCGGTCCTTGGGGAGCAGTTGCCGCCGTCGACGCGGCCATCGGGGCCTCAAGAGTTATCACTGCTCGCTCACCCGTGGCCAGTCCTCAGCATTTGCGCGACCCGTCCGGGACCCTCGGGCCGCCTGGTAGTGCCCCGGTTTCCCGACCGCGACCACAGCCCGGAGTCAGGGAGCCTGCTGAACGGAGACGGCGTGCTCCAGTGAGCCGTGTCCGTTGGAGGAGTAGTCGGCCTCGGGCTCGGGGGGCTCGGGCTCGGCGTTGACGCGCCGCTCGAGCTCGCCGAGGACAATCCCGAACAGCAGATGGCGCCAGGTCGACTGCAGGAACGCGGGCCGGTTGCCGCTCAGCTTGGGGAGCTCGTCGCGTGCCGGGTGCAGGCGGTCGGTGATCGCGCCCAGTGGCCACATCGCGACGTGCTCGAGGATCGCGGCGGCGGGGCCGCGCAACGCGGGCGGAATCGGCAGCGCGGGCGCGACGTTGGCGTACATCGCCCCGAACAGCGCGCCGTTGCCCATGTGGATCGCGAAGCCCACCGGATACCAGGCGTGGCCGCGCGTGACCGACTTGCCGAGCAGCTCAACGTCGTCATAACGACTGGCGAAGACCAGCTTGTCCAGCGGCTGCTGCAGGCCCCACGCCGCGGCCGCTACGGCGCCGCTGACGGCCCCCCGGAGCGTGCGCGTGCGATCGAACCCTGGACTCACTGCCACCCCACTGTAACGACCCGCACCGGACCGGGTACGCCATGTGCGATGGATCACGATCACGACCACGATCGGCTGCACAGACGGGCACGGGAGCAGGGAGCCAATCCGATCCTGTACGGATTCGTCCGGGTCACGTTTCAGGCGTTCTTCCTCGTCTACTTCCGCCTGCAGCGGATCGGTCTCGAGCACGTGCCGCGCCGCGGCGGGGTGATCATCGCCGCCAATCACCGCAGCTTCCTGGACCCGTTCGTGATCGCCTGCATGGCCCGGCGGCCGATGTACTACGTCGCCAAGCAGGAGTTGTTTACCAAGCGCTGGCAGGCGTGGGTCCTGAACGCGCTCGGCGCCTTCCCGGTCAAGCGCGGCGAGTCCGATGCTGAGTCGATCGCCACCGCCAAGGCGATCCTCGCGCGCGGTGACATCGTCCTGATCTTCCCCGAGGGCACCCGCGTGCGCCCCGGTGGGCTTGGCGAGCCCAAGCGGGGCGTCGGCCGGCTCGCGCTGGAGAGCGGCGCGCCCGTCGTGCCGGTGGCGATCATCGGCACCGAGGCGATCCGCCGCGGCTGGCGTATTCGCCCGCACAAGGTGCGCGTCCGTGCCGGCCGCGCGTTGCACTTCCCGACCGTCGAAGATCCGTCCAAGGCGCTGGCGGGGGCGGTGACCGATCGGATCTGGCCATGCGTGATGCTGCAGTGGGAGTGGCTCGGGGGTCTGGCTCCGGTGCGCCGCGTGGCCGTGATCGGCGCCGGCACGTGGGGGACCAGCCTGGCAGTCTGCCTGGCCCGCGCCGGGCTGGAGGTCGACCTCGGCTGCCGCACCCGCGAGCAGGCACAACTGCTGCAGTCCGCGCGCGAGAACGCGCGTTACCTTCCCGACGTCGCGCTGCCCGACACCGTGCGTGTGGTGCGCGCAGCCGAGATCAGCCTCGCCGGTGCCGACCTGCTGTGCCTCGCGGTGCCGGCCAAGGCGCTGCCTGCCGTGCTCGCCGCCCACGGTGGCCAGATCACCCAGCGGATGGGAGTCGTGGTCGTGTCCAAGGGACTGGTGCCGCCGCTCGGCACGCTGCCGGCCGCGTTTGCCGCCGAGCGCTCAAACGCCCGCGCGATCGCCGTGCTGGGGGGGCCCGCCCACGCCGCCGAGATGCTCGACCGTGGCGCCTCGGTGGTGCTGGCCTCACTGGACCGCGGCTTTGCCCGCCAACTCTCCGACGCGCTGGGCGCCGCCAAGCTCGATGTCACAGTGACGACGGACGTCACCGGGGTGGAGCTGGCCGGCTGCGCCAAGAACGCCGCCGCGCTGGCGGCCGCGGCGGCCTCGGCCGCCGGCCCGAACATCGCCGGCGCCGCTGCGGGCAAGGTGCTCGCGGAGGTCGACGCGCTCGCGCGGGTGCGTGGGAGCCGTCCGGAGACGTTCGCTGGGCTGGCCGGAGCGGGTGACCTGGTGGCGACCGTAGTCGCAACGGGCTCGCGTAACCGCCGCGCCGGCGAGATGCTCGCCCAGGGGGTGTCGGCGGATGAGATCAGCCGGGCGCTCGGGCAAGCCGCCGAGGCGGTCGATTCCGTACCGTTGCTGGCCACCGCCGCTCGCGAGGCGCGCCTGGACGCGCCGGCGCTCGACGGTCTGGCGGCGCTCGTGGAGGGACGGATCGAGCCGGAGCAGTGGGCGGCGGCCGTGACCGAGCCGACGAGTCCGAAACGCTCGCGGTCCGTGCGCGCCGCCTAGCGCGCGGGCGCGGCTAGGCTCCTCATGTGCTGGCTGACAAGATGCCCGAGAGCAAGGCCGAGCTCGACGCTCGCTTCTCCGATCTCTACCGACGGCATCTGCGCGACGTCTACTCCTACAGTTATTACCGCGTCGGCAACCACCACGACGCTGAGGACCTCACTGAGCAGACGTTCCTGCAGGCCTACCGCCACTACGAGCGCGCGCTGCGGGAATCCGACGGCCGGCCGCTGCGCCCGTGGCTCATCCGCATCGCTCACAACCTCGCGGCCAACTTCCACCGCGACCGGTCGCGTAAGCCGGAATCCGCGATCGAGGATGCCAGCTTGATCTCTGCGCCGCACACCACCGAGGCGCTGGTGGAGGGCCGCGAGGAGCTCAGGGGCATCCTCGAGGGCGTCGCCCGTCTGCCCGACGACCGCCGCGAGGCACTGATCATGCGCTTCGCCCTCGGAATGGACAACCGCGAGATCGCCCGCGCCCTGGGCCGCACCGACGGCGCCACCAAGGTGCTGCTGCACCGTGCCATCCGCCAGTTGGAGGGGATGGTGTCTGAGACGGCGAACAGTACCTCGAGCCCGCCCAGCCCATGAGCACCGGCACGACCGACTTCGAGGCGCTGCTGCGCCGAGCACTGACCCCCGTCGAGCCGCCCGACGATCTGGCGGCGCGGATGGAAGCGACACTCGTAAACCTGACCGAGCTGGCCCAGGACGAGCTCGAGGCGTGGGAGCTGTCGGCAATGCGCGACCCGCGCAACTGGGTCCGCCCGGTCGCCGCGGCCGTGGTCGGCGCCAGCGCCGGTACCGCTCTGGTCGTGCTGCGCGTGCGCGGGCGTCATCGCGCCCGCCGCCAGCAATCTCACAACCTGCTCGAGCTGGCCGGCAACACCCTGCATGACTTCGCCGAGGAAGCCCGTCGGGTCCTGCCCAATCGCTGACGCGGACCTGTCGTACCCGCTGATCGCCGGCCCTTATTAAGACCCGCATATCGCGCTGATACCGTCAGCGTCCCCGATGGCCGTCTGCTACCGACATCCCTCCCGCCAGACCGGCGTCTCGTGCTCGTCCTGCGGACGGGCGATCTGCCCGGACTGCATGACCCCCACGCCGGTGGGCATGCGCTGTCCGGAATGCTCGCGCGACCGCACCCAGGTGAAGAAGATGGGCTCGGGCAACCCGCTGGCGGGCCCGACCGGCGTGACGGTGACCAACGTGCTGATCGCGATCAACGTGATCGTGTTCCTCGCCGAGACGGCCACCGGAACACCGTTGGGCGGGGCCACGAATTCGACGCTGGGGACGCTCTATGAGAAAGGCGCGCTCGTCGGTCCGGGCATCACCGAGCTTCACCAGTACTACCGGCTGCTGACCGCGGGCTTCCTGCACGACGGGATCCTGCACATCGCGTTCAACATGTTCTTCCTGTATTTCATGGGCCGCATGCTCGAGCCGGCGATCGGGCGGGTGAACTTCGCCGTCGTCTACTTCGCGTCTTTGCTGGCGGGCTCGTTCGGCGCGCTTTTGTTCGAGCCCAACGCGTTCACGGTCGGCGCATCGACCGCCTGCTTCGGCATCCTCGGCGCGCTGATCGTCGTCGCCCACTACCGCGGGATCTCGATCTGGCAGAGCGGGCTCGGGATCACGCTGCTGATCAACATCGTGTTCTCGCTGAGCATCTCCGGGATCTCGATCGGCGGGCATCTTGGCGGGGTCGTCGGGGGCGCCATCTGCGGCTGGTTCATCATCCAGTTCGGCGAGCGCCGGCGCCAACCGACGGTGGCGATCGCCGGTTGTGTGCTGGTCGCGGTGATCAGCGTGGCCGCGGCGATTGCGGTCGCCGGTGGTCAGGGCCTGACGCCCAACGGGCTGACGATCTAGCCGTCGCCGCGCGCGCCGCGGTGGGCCAGGACGGAGTCATACAGCGGCTGCACCGCCCCGAGCAGCCGCCCGGGCGCGAACCGGGCGTGCACATCCTGCGCGGCACGGGACCCCAGCCTCGCTCGCACCCCCGGGTCGTCCAGGAGCTCGGGGGCGGTCCGGGCCAGCGCGCCGCGGTGTCGCGCGCGAGCACCTCGACTCCGGCCTCGCGCAACCCATCGACCAGCGGGCCGGCCCGGGCAGCACGACCAGCGGCCGAAACGGCAGCCGTCAAGCTCGGGGGCCAGCAGCTGCAGCTGGCGATCGGGCGCCGTAGTGACCGCTGGAGGAATTCAGGTAGAGAACGCGAGCGGCGCTCAGAGCGCCACCGTGAGCGCCTCACCCGGCGACTCGGGGAACAGCTCGGGATGCAGGATGTGCGCCAGCAGCTCCAGGCCATCGACGATCCGCGGGCCGGGCCGGGAGAAGTAGGCGGCGGCATCGACGGCCACGACTTCACCGGCACCGAGCGCGGCCAGCTCGTCGCGGTGCATCTCGGCTTCGTGATGGGCGATCTGGGCGTCGTAGCCGCACGGCATCGCGATCACGACGTCGGGCTGGGCGGCCTGCACCTCCTGCCAGGAGTGCTCGGTGGAGTTCTCGCCCGCGAAGCCGAGCATGTCCTCGCCCCCGGCGAAGCTGATCAGCTGTGGCGTCCAGTGACCGGCGGCGAACGGCGGGTCCAGCCACTCCAGCGCGACCACGCGCGGCCGGCGGACGTTGCGCGTGGCCACGCGGATCCGGTCGATCCGGGCGGCGGCGTCCTGGATCAGGTCGACGGCAGCCTCCTTGCGGTCGGTCGCCTGCGCCAACGTCCGGGCGTCGCCGAGCACCTCGCCGACGGTGGGGGGATCGAGCGAGATCACCAGCGGCTGGGTGTCGATCTCCTCGGCGATCGCCCGCACGTCGTCATAGGAGACCGCACACACTGAGCACAGCGCCTGGGTGACGATCAGGTCGGGCTCCAGCGCGTGCAGGGCGTCGGCGTCGAGCTCGTAGATCGACTCGCCGGCGAGCGTGCGCTCCTTGACGGCGGCGTCGATCTCGGCGGCGCTCAACCCCGCGGGAAGCACATCGCGCGTGACCCGGGGCAGCTTCTCGGCCGCCTCCGGGTAATCGCACTCGTGGGTGACCGCGACCAGCTCGGGGCCGAGCCCGAGCGCGAATAGCATCTCGGTGGCGGAGGGGACGAGGCTGACGATCCGCATCTTCGGTGAAGGCTAGTGCCCCGCTTGGGAAATTCGGTCGCCGCGGGATCTACTCACGCATTTCCCAAACGCGACAGCGGACGCTCACGTCCGGCGCGCGAGCGTGTCCGAAGCCGCTACAGCTCGGCCTCGATCGACACCGGCTCCTGACCGCTGGCACGGAGCCCCGCCTCGAGCGCAGCGACCACGGTTTCGATCACCACCACGCGCGCGAACGGCTTGCTTTCGGCCGCGATCAGGTGCCACGGCGCCGCGCCTGAGTCGGTGCGCGTGACCATCTCCTCGATCGCCTTGACGTACTGCTTTCGCCGCTTACGGTTGCGCCAGTCCTCGTCGGTCAGCTTCCAGCGCTTGAGCGGATCGGCCTCCCGTTCACGGAAGCGCCGCAGCTGCTCGTCGTCGGAGATGTGCAGCCAGAACTTGACCAGCACCACGCCCTCGGTGGCCAGCGACTGCTCAAACTCCACGATCTGCTGATAGGCGCGCTCCCATTCGAGCTTGGTGGCGAAGCGCTCCACCCGTTCCACCAGCACACGCCCGTACCAGGTGCGGTCAAACACCGTCATCCCGCCCCAGCCCGGCAGCGTCGGGAAAAACCGCCACAGGAAGTGGTGGCGGCGCTCGCGTTCGGTCGGAGCGGCGAACTGCGCGACCGTGTAATGCCGGGGATCCAGGGGAGAGGTGAGCCGGCGGATCGCGCCGCCCTTGCCGGCGGCGTCCCACCCCTCGAGCAGGATCGCCAGCGGCGGTCCGAGCTGCCCTCCGCCGATCTGACCGCCGGCCTGCAGGCGCAGCGCGGTCAGGCGATGCTGGGCGTGGGCCAGACGCCGGTCCGCGTGGCGCGCGGTCAGCTTCTGCGTGAGGTCGACTTCGCCGAGGCGGCTCATGTGCGGATCGTCGCACAGTCTCGGGCTGACGTTTGCGCCGCCGGTCGGCGTGGCAGAGTCGCTGAAGGGCGACCGAAAAAAGGAGAACAGATGCCAGAAGTGCTCAACGAGGACGAGATAGGCGCGAGGCTCAAACGACTTCCGTGGGAGCTGGAGGGCGACGAGATCGTCCGCGAGTGGCGCTTTGAGGACTTCAACGAGGCGATCGCGTTCGTCAACCGCATAGCCGAGGTGGCCGAGGAGGCCAACCACCACCCCGATATCCTGCTCCACGGGTGGAACAAGGTGAAGCTGTCGCTGACCAACCATTCGGCCGGCGGGTTGACCGAGGTCGACTTCGCGATGGCTGGTCGCTTCGACGGTCTATAGCAACCCGACGCCGGGCCTCGGTCGCCCGGCGGATGCGGCTGCTACCGTTCGCCCCGTCGCTGAATGAACGACGACGACCGACCACGAAGTAGCAGCGCGCCGGCTCTGAGCGCTCACCGGAAGCTGAGCCGGCAGGTGCGCGGCCTTCCGTGAAGGCCCTGTTCATACTTCTGACCGGGATTCTGGTCCTCGTCAACGCCTTCTTCGTGATCGCCGAGTACTCGCTCGTCCGGTCCCGGCGGGGGCGGCTTGAGGAGATGGCCGAGAACGGCCTGCGAGGTGCGCGGATGGCGCTCGCCGCGATGGACGAGATCGGCGACTACATCGCTGCCTGCCAGGTCGGCATCACGATGGCCTCGATCGGGATCGGCGCGCTCGGCGAGCCGGCGATCGCGCACCTGTTCGAGCCGCTGCTGGGCGGCGCTCTGGGGCACTCGGCGGCGGTCGCGATCTCGGTGGTGATCGCCTACCTGCTGATCACGGTCGCGCAGAGCATCGTCGGCGAGATTGCCCCCAAGCTCTACACGATCCAGCATGCCGAGGATCTGGCGCGTCGCGTCGCCCGGCCGCTGCACTGGAGCCGGGTGCTGTTCGCGCCGTTCATCGTCGTCCTGAACTCGGCATCGCACGCGTTGCTGCGGGCCACCGGCACCGACCCCGACGCCGAGCCCGAGGGGGGCACCCCGGACGAGATCAAGCGGATCATCGCTGACTCGCGCAGCGGCGGCAGCCTCGACGTCGGCGAGGCCAACATGCTCACCGGGGTGTTTCACCTGCACGAGCAGGAGGCCCGCCAGGTGATGACCCCGATCCCCGCGGTGGTCACCGTCGACCTCTCAGAGACCGTGCAGGACGCGCTGCGGCGCTGCGTGCAGACCGGCCACTCGCGGTTGGTGGTCACCGAGGACGACAATCAGGATCGGGTCAAGGGCATCGTGCACGTCAATCAGCTGGTCAAGCTGATGATGTCCGACGGCTACGAGGCGCACTTCGGCAAGCTCGTGCGCGAGGCGCCGATCGTCCCCGAGACCAAGCCACTGGACGACCTGCTCGCCGACCTGCAGCGCGAGCGCACCGAGCTGGCGATCGTGATCGATGAGTACGGACGCACCACCGGGATCGTCACCACCGAGGACATCATCGAGGAGGTCGTCGGCGAGATCGACGACGAGACCGATCCCGCCGGCGGCGCGGTGCGGCGATTGGCCAACGGCGACTGGTTCGTGCGCGGGCATGTCGCAGTGACCGACCTGGAGGACTACGGGCTGCACCTGCCGGTCGACACCGACGCCTATAACTCGGTCGGCGGGTTCGTGTTCTCAGAGCTCGGCCGGCTGCCCAAGCGGGGCGACCAGGTCGCGGCCGACGGCTACTCGATCCGGGTCGAGTCGGTGCGCGAGAACCGAATCGAGGCGGTGCGCATCCGCCGTCGCAAGGCTCCCGCGGAGACCGCCGTCACCCCGTAGCGCAATCGCCCCCCGCTGGGACGCGGGTTGCCGGATTGGCGCAGTTCGAACGTACCAGCAGCAATTCGCAGCATTCGTTACCTTTGCGCTATCGGGCCGTCCGGAGTGCACACATCCGGCGGTTGAGAGGAGAGATGAAGCCGGCCCTCCGGGGCCGGCTTCTTCAGTTCCTGGGCGTTCGCCGCACGCTCGTCCGGGCAAAAAGAAACCGGCCCGCCGGGGACGGGCCGGTTTCGTGCTTCTGGGGAGGAGGTGCTGCTATGAGGTACGTCGCGCCTGAGATATTGGTGCTCTGACCTGAATGCGAGATTAAAAGAACGGTTGGGGGGGATAAGGGTCGGCAAGCGACATCGCGCCCCGGTCAGTCGTAGGCGTAGAAGCCCCGGCGCGACTTGCGCCCCAGCGCGCCGCTGCGCACCAGCTCGGCCAGCCGCGGTGGCACGTTGGCGCCGATCGTCTCGCCGATCGCCTGCGAGACGTCGAGCCCGACGAAGTCCAGCAGCGCAATCGGCCCCATCGGCATCCCGGCCCCGAGCGTCAGGCAACGATCGACGTCCGCGGGCTCCATGCCGCTCTCCACCATCAGCTCGACGGCGGAGAACAGGTAGGGGAACAGCAGCCGGTTGACGACGAACCCGGGGGTGTCGGGTACCTCGACCGGTGTCTTGCCGAGCGCCTCGCACAGCGCCCACGTCCGCTGACGCACGTCAGCGCGCGTCTCGGGGCCGAAAGCGAGTTCGATCAGCTCCATCCGTGGCACCGGGTTGAACACGTGCAGGCCGACGAACCGGTCGGGGTGGCCGCTGGCCCGCGCCAGCTCCGTGATCGACAGCGACGACGTCGTCGTGGCCAGGATCTCGTTCGGACCGGTGTAGGAGGCCAACTCGGCCAGCAACGTCGCCTTGTGCTCGGGATCCTCCACCACCGCTTCGACCAAGAACGTGGCCTGCGACAGCTGCTCCAGGTCAGAGACGACATGGACGCGGTCGGCACACCCGTTCAGTGCCGGCAGTTTGTCGCAGTGCTTGGCCACTGCGGTGCGTACCCGGTCGGCCGAGGCGACGGAGCGCGCCCACAGGAGGACGTCTCCCTGAGCGGCGGCAACCGAAGCCAGCCCGGCCGCGATCGTGCCTGAGCCGGCGATGGCAAGCTTTTCTGGCAAGTGATCTCCCGGTTGTAGGAACGCTGACCCGTCCGCTAGTCCGTGCGGGCCGTGAAGAGTACGGGACCGTTCAGCGGCTGACGTCGTTCCGGCCGGGCCACAACAGATCTCCACGTCAGATATGACCGATAGTGGGAGCATGATCCCCGATGCTGGCTTGTTTATCCGAGAAGCTCGTCTGCGGAACGGCACCTCCCAGGAGACGCTGGCACGGCGAGCTTGTACCACCCAGAAACAGATCAGCCGGATCGAGCGCGGGGACATCTCGCCGTCGGTCTCGACGCTGTCTCGGCTGCTGACCGCGATGGGCGAACGGCTTGAGTTGCGCGCCGCGGCCGTCGAGCGTGACGTTCCTGGAGCCGGACCCTTCTGGTTCTCCGGGTTCGACGACCTCATCGCGATCAAGGTGGCGGCTCGGGGCGCCACAAGACGAGCTGGACGTCACGAGCCTGCGGTGGGCTAACAGCTCCGCAGGCCAATAGGTCGAGCTCGAGCCCATGGCAATGATCCGCGCGGGGTTATGCGTCCTGCTCGGTGGGGCGGATCAGGATCTCGTTGACCGAAATCCGCCACGGGCGGGTGACGATGTAGCTCACGGCGGAGGCGATGTCGTCGGCGTGTAGGAGTTCCATGTCGCCGAAGCGCTGCCTCATATTCTCCTGGATCTCGGGCCGGTTGTGGGACCGCAGTTCGGTGTCGACGGCCCCGGGCTCCACCAGCGAGATCCGCACGTGGCGTCCGGTGACCTCCTGGCGCAGCGCCTCGGAGAACGCGCCGACCCCGTGCTTGGTCAGGTTGTAGACGGCTGAGCCATTGCGGGTGGTCCGTCCCGCGACCGAGCTTACATTGACCATGTCGGCGATCCTCCGGGGCCCCGTGTCGGCGGCCCGGAGCAGGTGGGGCAGCGCGGCGTGCGCGCACCACAGCAGTCCCTCGACGTTGACGGCCAGCATCCGCTCCCACTCCGGCAGCGGCGCGTCGACGGCCGGGCCAAGCAGCATCACGCCGGCGTTGTTGACTAGCGTGTCCAGCCGTCCGAGCTCGTCGACAGTGCGGGCGACCAGGGCCTGCGCCTGCGCCTGGGAGCCGACGTCGGCCTCGATTGCCAGCGCCCGGCCGCCACCGTCGGCGATCCGTTGCGCGAGCTGGTCGAGGCGGTCCTTGCGGCGCGCGGCGATCGCCACCGTTGCGCCGAGGCTGGCCAGAGCGAGCGCCGTGGCCTCGCCGATTCCGCTGGACGCGCCGGTGACGAGCGCGACGGTCCCGTTGAGTTCACCGTTGGGGTTCATTAATTACGAAACTGTTTACCCGCGAGGCGTCCAGCGGAAGCCGACCTCGTCGGGCGCCGCCGCCAGCGGGCTGGAGGGCAGGCCCGGCCTGGGCTCGGCTGCGTTGTAGCCGACGGGCGCCAGGTCGTTGGGGGTGCCGGCGTGAAACAGCGACGCCAGGTACTGGGCCTGCCCGCGTCCCGGGCCCAGCTCGAACTGACCACCGCCGTAGGCGCCGATCCCGTGCGCGGCGCAGTAGTCATAGGTCGCGCACAGCCGCTGCAGCCCGCCGATCCGCGACGGCTTGAGGTTCACCATCCGCGGCGCGAACGGCAGCGCCTCGATGTCGGCGATCGAGTGGATCGGCGCGTCCCAGGTGATCCGGTCGTGAACTCCGGCCAGCGCCGCCCGAGTCCCCGCGTCGACCACATCGGGGTCCTCCAGCCAGGCGTCGGCAAACGACTCGATCACGCGCGCGTAGAGCACCGGGTCGGGTGCCACGTCAACGACCGTTCCCTTGTACAGGGCCTTGAAGTCGACCGAGTCGACAGCCCCGGTCTCCGCCAGGGCCGCGATCAGCTCGGGCGTCCACGAGCTGGTCGCATCGAGCTTGAAGCGCAGCCCCGGGTACGCGTTCAGGCGGCTGCGCACAGGTTCGATGGTGGCCGGCTCGCCGAGGCGCAGGGAGACGACGAACGTCACCGGGCGGGCCTCGAGCTCCAGCGCCGCGTGCAGGGCGCGCTCCGCCTGGCGCAGCGCCAGGTCCAGTGCCGCGGAATGAAACGTCCAGCGGCGATACAACCGTGAGACCTCGCCGCGCTCGGGCGCCACCGGGAACAGGTCGAGGCCGTCGATGCGCTCGCAAAATTCCCCCAGCGAATCGCGCCCGGCGAGCTTGAGGACCGGACCGGCCTGCTGGAGCGCGACGTGGTCGGCGGGCTCATAGACGACGTCCTCGCCGACGCCCTCCAGGCCTCCGCCGTGCAGGTGCACGACCGTCGAGAGCCGTTCAAACCCGCTGGAGACCTGGGCGCGCAGGCCCTCCAGCGCGTAGCCCTCGACCTCGAGCGGGAGGTCAGCCAGCTTGTCAAAGGTGCTCAACGGTTGCCCTGCGCGCTCTGAAGTCGGGCCACCAGCTGATCGAGCTCGAGCTCCTCGAGTCCCTGCGAAACGGCATCGAGCTCGGTGGCACAGTACTCGACCAGCTCGCGGCCCTCGCGGACCAGCTCAAGCGTCTCCCGCAGCCCAGCGTCACCCGAATCCAGGCGCCGGATGATCTCCTCCACGCGGGCGACCGCCGACTCATACGCGCGCTGGTCGGTCATCGTGCGGGCTCCGGCCCGTCACCGGCCACGACCGCGGCGACCGCGGCGTCATGAAAACGCAGCTCGAGCTCCCGCGCGGCGCGCGCGGCGGCCGCCGACCCCAACGGGGTGCCGGTGCGGTCGGTGACCAGCGCATAGCCGCGCGCCATCGTGCGCTGCGGATCATGGGCCGCCAGGGCCATCGACAGCCGCTCCAGGTCACGCAGGCGCTGGGCCTGATCAGAGCCCACCGACCGCGTCGCCGCTCGGCGCAACGCCTGCCCGTGGTCGTCGGCGCGCGCCTGCCCGCGGGCCAGCTGGCGCAGGGCGCTGACGCGCAGCTCGCGCAGCAACTGGTGGAGGAGGGTGTGATGGCGGACCACGTGCTGAGCGGGGGCGCGCGAGAGCCGGGCCAGCGTCTGGGCGCGGTCAAGCACCGCGCGGCGGCCATGGTCCTGCAGCCGGTGGGCGACGGCGTGGAGGGAGGCCTGAGCGGCAGCGATGTCGACCGGCACGGCGGCCTCGGCCGCGTGGGTCGGAGTCGAGCAGCAAACGGCGGCCACGTCGTCGCTCAGCGTGCGATCGGTGTGATGGCTGACGGAGGAAATGACCGGGACGCGCAGCAGCGCCACGGTCCGGCACAGCGCCTCGTCGCAGAACGCGTACAGATCGGCCAGCGAGCCGCCGCCGCGGGCCACGATCACGACCTCGACCTCCGGCGTGGCCGCCAGCTCGCGCAGCGCGGAGGCGATTCGCGGCGCGGCGTGGCGGTCCTGGACCGGGGTGAAGGCCCACACCAGCCGCCCGCACCAGCCGCGGCGGCGCAGGCCGGCGAGCACGTCGTCGCGGGCCTTGCCGCGCTTGGGGGAGGACACGTCGATCGTGTGCGGGAAGGCCCAAACCAGCCGCCCGCACCAGCTGCGGTGGCGCAGGCCGGCGAGCACGTCGTCGCGGGCTTTGCCGCGCTCGGCGCAGACCACGCCGATCGTGCGCGGCAGGGCCCGGCGCGGCAGCCGCTTCTGGGGCTCGAACACGCCCTCCGCGTCCAGGCGGCGGCGCAGCCGCTCCAGCGCCACCAGCAGGTCGCCCTCGCCGGCGACTCGCAGCTCCCGCGCGGCGAAGCTGAACGACGGGGAGGAGGTGGCGCTGCCGGGGTAGTAGTCACACCCGCCACCGACCACGATCCGCATCCCGTCGCTGAGCGACACGCCGACTCGGTCGAAGTCCTCGCGCCACATCGAGCACGGCAGCGCGCCGCGCACGTCGCGCAGCTCGAAGTACACCCGCGCCCGGCTGGCCCGGAAGCCGAACACCTCGCCGGTCAGCTGCACCTGGGCGAACTCGCGCAGCCGGCGCTTGAGCTGCGCGGCATAGGCGCCGACCGGATAGGGCCCAGGGAGATCGCTCCCGGTCGGTCCGGCGGATCCGGCCGGTTGGGCCGCGACGGGCGGCGGTGTGGCGGCGGTGGTCGGCTCCATGCGCCGTTCGAGGCTACTGCGCGGCCAACCCGGAACCACCGGGCGCCCGCTGGCGCAGCGTGAACGCCCACTGGTGCCCGATCGGCGCAAACCCGAGCCCGGCATAGAGCAGCTGCGGCCAGTCGTCGGCATCGACGGGCACGACGATCAGCCCGGCGCCCCACTCGCCGGCGGCGCGGAGCGCGGCCGACACGACCGCTCGCGCCAGACCCTGCTGACGATGGGCCCGCAGCGTGGCGACCTGCTCGATCATCGCCGCCGGTAGCCCGTCGACGTCCGGATCGAGGAACAGCGTGGCCATCGAGGCCAGCGCACCGGACTGCCCGGCGCCGAATCCGCGGGCGGTCGTGCCGGCGCGCAGCAGTGCCTGGGCATCGACCAGCTGCGCCGGCAGGCCGGGCGAGGCGTACGGTCCGTGGTTCTCCTCGGTCAACGCGGCCCGCTGCAGGTCCCGGAGTTCGTCGTCGCTGATCTCGCGAGCGCGCGGGTCGCGGATCGCCTGCCGTGGATCGGCGCGGAATGCCATCCACAGCGTGCGGTGGCGCTCCCAGCCTCGCTCGGTCAACGCATCGGTCAGCCGCTCACCCGCGTCGCCGTCGTCGAGCACGACGTGCCGGTGGGGGAGGCCGTCCAGGCAGCGGTCGACGATCGCCTCGAGTTCGTCGGCGCTGAAGTCGTGGGGCAGGGGGGCAGCCAGGCGCACCGCGTTGAGCCCGTGGACGTCGATCAGTCCACGGTGGCGCACGACCCACGCGCACGGAGCTGGGACGAGTTCCTGTGCCCCGCGCAGCACGACGCGCCGGTCAAGCTCGTAGGCTGCGGCTAGCTCGTCCACGCCCGAGATCGCATGGCGCCCGGATGGGTAGTCACATGCCGAAGGTATCCGGGCTCGCATACATCGGAAAGGCCCTCGAGAGCCTGATCGCCAACGCCGACGCTATCTCTAAGTCGTGCGGGAAGCCCCGACTGACCGATCCGGTGTTCCAACGCTGGCTGCGGACCCGCGGGCTGACCCCGGCCGCCGGTGACGATGACGAGGCGGCGCAGCAGGGCGGCGCGTTGCGGTGGGGCCTACGCGCCGCGATGGCGATCATAAGCGGCGTCGTCCTCCAGAACGGCCGGGTCTGCGGCCTCCAACCACCGTCGGTGGAAGAACTCGGGAAAGAACGGCCACGCCGCGAACATCAGGATGATGCCCACGATCAGCCCGCCGATCCCGACGAGGATCGGGGTCTGGATGCCCAACAACGGCTTGGAGTAGTTGTTCCCCGCCGTGTTGTAGTAGCCGTACGCCTTGATCCCCACGTAGGCCATCATCAGCCCTCCGACGACGGGAATCAGGCCGGCGAGGAAGAAGTTGCGCACGCTCTTGAACAGTTCGTGGCGGAAGTACACGGCGCACGCCAGTCCGGTGAAGCCGTAGTAGAAGACGACGGCGAAGCCGAGTGCCGAGATCGTGTCGCCGAGCACGTCCTGGTTGGGATTGAACGCCAGCAGTGCGACCGTCCAGAGGGTCGAGAGCCCGCCCATCAGCACGGTCGAGAATGACGGCGTAAAGAACCGAGGGTGAACGCGGCCGAACGCCGCCGGGATCGCGCCCCACTTCGCCATCGACAGCGTCGTCCGCGCGGTCGGCAGGATCGTCGTCTGCGTCGACGCGGACGCCGATGTGAGCACGCAGAGGATCAGCAGCTTGTCCAGCCCCGAGCCGAAGACCTTGCCGCCGAGGGCGTTGAGGACGTCGGCGGAGTTGTTGGAGAGGAACGCCGGGCCATGGTAGGCCTGGGCAGCGGCGCTGACGGCGACATAGATCACGAGCAGGATCACCGTCGAGATCACCGCCGCCTTCCCCGGCCCGCGGGTGGGATCGCGCGACTCCTCGTTGACAGCGACTCCCGAATCCCAGCCCCAGTAGATGAAGATGCCCAGCAGGACCCCGTCGACCAGCGCGCTCGACCCGAGATCGAACGGATTGAACCAGGACGCCGAGACGTGGAGCGAGTGGGCCGGGTTGTTGGCGTAGACCTTCACCAGCGCGACGACCACGAACAGCGCGAGCGTGAAGATCTCGAGGCTGAGCAGGAATGTCTGCACGCGCGCGGACAGCTCGATGCCGCGATAGCAGATCCACGTCATCAGCGCGATCCAGATCACCGACCCGATGATCAGGGCGAGATTGGAGTGCGCAGCGGAGTGCCACCCGACCAACAGAAAGGTGTAGCTGGCCGCGATCTCCGCCAGCGACGCCATTACGATGATGTCGGCGAGGAAGATCGCCCAGCCGTTGACCCAGCCCAACTGGGGCCCAAACGTACGCGTTACCCACGCGAACGTCGTCCCGGCGTCCGGGTCGGCGAGGTTGAAGAAGCGGTACCCGACCGAGACGAACAGAATCGGGATGAACGCGACGATCAGCACCGCCGGGGCGTGCACGCCGACGCCGCCGACGGCGACGACGAAGCCGAGCGTCGCCGCCATGCTGTAGGCGGGTGCGGTCGAGGCAACCGCGATCACCAGGTTGGAGATGTAGCCGAGCGCGTCGGGCTTCAGTCCCTTCTCGCCTGGCCCGTGGGCGGGCGCGTTGAGCTCGCGCTCGGGGGCGGGGGGGAGGGCTGACGCCACGGTGCGGGAAACCTACGGGGCTTGCCCGGCCGGCGCAAGCCGCTGGTGCACATCGCGAGCCCGGCGGGTTGTACCGGGTGGATAACGGCGTTCGCGGCTGTGCGTTCCCCGCTGGCCCGGACGCGTGTCAATCTCGAGCGTCGGTGAGGCGACATCGCAGGGCCGCGGCGCAGGCTCAGTCACGCTTTCAGTGGCGGAGTCAGCTGATCGGCGCATCACCTGATGCGCCAAATTCGGCGGAGCCGCCGAGATCTGTCACCAGATGCACGCCGAGCCTGCGGTGTGCGCCAAATCAGCGGCCGGCCGGCAGATTTGTCGCGCGATGCATCTATCCGGCGGCTCGCACCGGACGCCGACCCCGTGGCGGTCGAGGATCGCCGGCCGATCGGCTACACCGAGTCGCGCAGCCACGCCACCGTGTCGGCCAGCCCGTCGCGCAGGTCGATCTGCGCCCGCCAGCCGAGCAGCTCGCGCGCCTTGTCGACCGATGGCCAGCGCCGCTGTACGTCGACCTGAAACGGGGGCAGGTGCGCGAGACAGAAGTCGGCCGGGTCCTCGCCGCACGCCCGCCAGACCAGCTCGGCGATCTCGGCAACGGTGCGCTCCTCGGATGCGGAGATGTTGAAGTCCTGGTTCTCGGCGGCCGCCGAGGCCGTCGCGGTCACGATCCCGTCGGCGATGTCGTCGACGTGGGTGAGCGTCCGGGTCTGCTCACCGGAGCCGAAGATCTCCAGCGGCCGTCGGCCGGAGAGCACCTTGGCGATCAGATCGGGCACGGCGTGGGCGATGCCCGGCTCGTCGCGATCGGGCAGCTCGCCGGGGCCGTAGGCGTTAAACGGGCGGCAGATGGTGAAGCGCAATCCGTGCTGGTCGTGTGCGGCGCGCGTGTAGACCTCGCCCGAGAGCTTGGAGAAGCCGTAAGCCGACAGCGGCGGTGGGCAGGCGTCGAGGTGAGCCTCGGTGGTCGGGAACTCGGTCACGCGCTCGAACACCATCGAGGAGGAGACGTAGGTGAAGCGCTGCACGTCGTGGTCCACGGCGGCGTGAACGACCGCTCCCGTGAGCGCGTTGTTGACCTCGGTGAGGGTGAACGGGAGCTTGTGGAAGTTGGCGATCCCGCCGACGATCGCCGCCAGATGGATCACATGGCTGCAGCCCTCGACGGCTCGCCGGGCGATCGCCGGGTCGCGCAGGTCGCCGTCCGTCGTCTCGCAGACCTCGCGCAGCCAGTCGAACTCCGACCCACCCACCCGGTGGTCGGCCACGCGGACCTCGAATTCGGACTCATCCGCCCCGCGCAGCAGGCGTCGCACCACCGCTGAGCCGATCGTTCCGGCCCCGCCCGTTACCAGCACTCGCGCCATCAGCGGCCGGGCTTGGCCGAGGAGGCGTCCAGCGCGGCGTCGCCCGCGGCCAGGGCCGCGGACTCCGAGCCGTACAGGAACACCTGCGAGGTACCGAGGCTGTTCCAGGGATCGACCAGCAGGCACTCCTCGCCGGCCAGGGTGTGAATCGTGCGCAGGGTCTCGGGGCGTTCGAAGTAGGTGTGGTTGGTGGCGACGATCACCACGTCGGCGCCCTCCACGGCGTCGGCCAGCGGCTGCGTGGGCGTCGCGGCCAGGGGATCGCACACCGCCACATCGGCCAGCTCGCGCTCCAGCAGGCGGATCAGCTTCGGCGATAGGGAGTCGCGCTCGTCGTCGGTGTCGCGCTTGAACGTCAGGCCGAGGACGGCCACCTTGCGCGAGGACAGGCTGCCGATCCGCCGCTTGATGCCCTCCACCAGGAATAGCGGCACGCCCTCGTGCACGCGGGAGACGGCCAGCAGCATCCCGGGGGCGTGCGAGCGCTCCTCCGAGAACGCGAAGTCCTTGCGCAGGCAGGTCCCGGCGGTCAGCCCGGGCATCGCGATGCCGCCGCGAGGGTAGTCGCGGTTGATCAGGTCGATGACCTCGAACACGTTGGCGCCGTAGCTCTCGCAGTCCATCATCAGCAGGTTGGGCAGCGCGAACGTCGCGTAGCGCATGATGTTGGTCCAGATCTTGGCCAGCTCGGCCTGGACTGGGGTGGTCTTGACGATCGGTGCCCCAAACACGCTGAACAGCGAGGCGGTGTGGTCGGTGGAGCTCTCGCCGACCCCGCCGACGATGCAGGGCAGCGTGCGAATCTCCTTGAGGAACTTCCCTGCGGCGATCCGCTCCGGCGCGTGCGCGACGAACACGTCCTCGCCCGCTCGCAGCCCGCGGCGCTTCTCCAGGTAGCCGGCCACGAAGTCGGTGGTGCCGGGTGCGATCGTCGAGCGCAGGATCAACCCGTGTCCGGGACGCAGCAGCGGCAGCAGGTCATCCAGCGCGGCGCGCACCTGGCGCAGGTCAGACTCGACGTGTGAGAACGACGGCGTGCCGATCGTGATCACGATGTCGTCGGCGCGCGCGGCATCGGCGGCGCGGTCGCCGAGCTCGAGCCGATCGGTGCTGCGCACCCGGTCCAGCAGCTCCTGCGTACCCGCCTCGGCGAACGGCATCCGTCCAGCCCGCAGCGACTCCAGGATCGCGGGATCGTGGTCGATGCCCAGCACCCGCAAGCCGGCGTCGGCGAAGCACAGCGCGAGCGGGAGTCCCACTCGGCCCAGCCCGATGACGGAGATGAAGCGGTCCTCGCTCACGGCCGGCCCGAGCTTGCTAACCCTGATCGCGGTTGTCGTGCCCGAGGCTGGGCAGCGGTGACATGCCGCTCTCGGCGGCCTGCCCGCGGACTTCGCCGACGAACGCGATCTTGTCCAGCCGGTGGATCTCGCGCTCGCCCTCCACTCGCGCGGGATGATCGGCGGGCAGCCCGCGAATCAGCGCGCGGATCCGCTCGCGCAGCTGCAGCGCGAAGTGCGGCGTCGAGGCGCCCATCAGCTGACGCACGTCCTCGATCGTGGCCTCATGTGCGGGCGCGGTGCGGTCGGGGTGTTCGGCTTGGCTCATTTCGAGGTCTGGGGGACGGCCTGCAGCAGATTGTCCATCTCGGCCTGGACGGGCACCGAGATCGCGCTCTGATCCCCGATCACCCAGCCGTGGTTGTAGACGGCCGCCGTCGGGCCCTCGGCGGTATAGCCGGGCGTCGCGTAATCGAGGAAGAAGTTCAGCACCGGCTTGGGGAGGCTAGAGGGGTTATCGACCAGTAGGCCGGGACCATAGTCGCCGCTGCCCGAGAGGGGCGCGGCGGCGGCCGCGTCGAGCGGGCGCGAGGCGTTGAGCAGCACGTAGCCGTGGCCGGGGCTGCGCATCGCCCAGCCGAAGCTGCCGGGCACGTGCGCGCACGGCTGGCCGTACTGACAGGCCGGATCCCGGTAGATCGCGAAGGCGACCGAGTTGGCCGCCGGGTCGGCGCCACTGACGCGTTTGACCGAGCCGTATCTGCCCAGCTGCTTGAAGATCGCGTTGGAGATCACGCTGGGGGGGCCGATCACGTAGATGTGCGGGCTCTGGTGCGAGAGCAGCGCCTGGCGCGTCGCCGACGGGATCTGCGAGGAGTTGACAAACAGCACCGGATCGCCGGACTCCGCCGCCCAGCCGGCCGCCGGCATCGCGTAGGCGGAGTTGGTCCCCGAGGCGATCATCACGTCGCTGCTGGTCTTGCCCTGAGCGGCGGACGCGAATCGATCGATGCCGGCCGCCAGCGCATAGGGGTCTGAGCCCTTGACGGCCGCGGTGCGCAGCGAGCCCGGCGCCGGTACGTCGCCGATCCGGATCACCTGCGCGCCGCCGATCGTGCCCGACCCGGTTGGGGCGAGCGTCGTGAGCGCCGTCGAGGTCGCCGCCGGCAGCGAGCCGATGCCCGACAGCAGGATCGGGGCGTGGATCGGCGCGGACATCAGCACCGAGCTGGCGATCGCGGCCTGCCAGTCGTCTGACGGTGCGAGCACGACCGCCTGGGGGTGGGTCCCCGGCGCGGCCGACGGATACACCGCGAGCGCCACTCCGGCTGCATCGGCCGCCGGATCTGAGCCGGCGACCCGGGTGGTGTTCTTGGTCGCCAGCGCGGGGAAGCCGAGCTTCTGGGCTGCCTGCGGGGTCCGGGACGGGATCCCGATCGTGACCGTCGAGGAGTCGGTCTGGGGCAGCAGCTTCGTGCCCCCGCCGCACGCGGTGAGCGCGAGCGCGCACACGAGCGCTGCAGGTCTGAGCACGGGACGCATTCGCGCGCGGACGTTACCGGGACCCCGGGGCGGTGGCGCTGCTCTGCGTGTAATCGAGCGGGCGGCGTTATGACGAGTCGCCGCCGAGATGTGTATATTGCGCCTCGCCTAATCCACGGCACCAAGCAAACAGTCGTGGAGCGGGGGACCCACCAGTTCCCTTGGGGCTAATCCTGCGGTGAATCCGCGGGAGGCGCGAGCTCTTTTAGCGCCAGCCCGACAGCTAACCCCGCCGGCCGACGAAAGAGGACTATGCGGCTTCCACGATTCCTACTGCCCGGCTGTGCGCTACTCGCGCTCGTCGCCGCGCCCTCAACTGCGCTGGCTTCCGGTGGATCCGGCCTGACGAGCGCGGGCGGTAAGCGCGCCGCCAAGACCAGGGCGATCAGGGTCAAGACCGCCGGCAACGGTGGCGCCGGGGTCGGCGCGCCCCCCGAGCCGCCGAGCACGCCGGCGCAGCCGACGGTCCCGGGGAGCACGGCGAAGATCATCAACGACGTCGCCTACGCTCCCTCGTTCGCCCCGCAGGAGGTCAAGGAGGCGATCTGGGCCGGCAATCAGATCCGCAACAAGCCCTACATCTATGGCGGCGGGCACGGCCAGTGGAACGACTCCGGCTATGACTGCTCGGGCTCGGTCTCCTACGTGCTGCACGCCGCGGGCCTGCTCAAGGTCTCAGAGGATTCGGGCCAGATGGAGTCATGGGGCCAGCAGGGCGTCGGCCAGTGGATCACGGTCTACACCAACCCCGGCCACGCCTTCGTCGAGATCGCCGGCATCCGCTTTGACACCTCGGCCGAACAGGACCCCAGTCCGCCCTCGGGTACCGGTCCGCGCTGGCGTCCGGTGATGTCCAGCACCAACGGCTTCATGGCTCGCCACCCGGGGAACCTGTAGGCAGCTTCTCTTCGGCCCGCCGAGCGATGATCTGCTGACGCTCGGCGAGGCGGTTGGTGCGCCGCAGGTCAGCCTCGCTCATCCGTCGCCGCTCGATCGCCGTCGTGGCGACCGCGGGCGGGACCGCCGCCGGTAGTCCCTGCTCGTCGATCGCGACAAACGTCAGGTAGGCCGTGTTGCTGTGACGCACCGTTCCGGTGCTGGGATTCTCGGTCTCGACACGGACCCCGACCTCCATCGAGCTGCGCCAGGCGGCGTTGACCATCGCCTTGAAGGTCACCAGTTCCGTCACGAAGATCGGGACCAGGAACGCCACCCGGTCCATCCCGGCAGTGACCACGCGTTGGCGCGCGTGCTTGAGCGCCGCCAGGCCGGCCGCTTCGTCGACCAGCCGCATGATCACCCCGCCGTGAATGTTCCCGCTGCCGTTGGCGTCGATCGGACCCATCCAGTGCGCCAGCAGCACCTGAGACTCGGCGACCGGTTTGGGGTCCATGGGCGATGATCCTAATCGGCGGGGTGCACTACCCTCCAGGGGCCAGTTCAGCTATAGCCAAAGGGAGGATGCGATGCCGGGCCTTTCCGGGCGCATGTCCACCGTCGTCAAAGCAAAGATCTCCAAGCTCCTCGATCGTGCCGAGGATCCGTCGGATACGCTCGAGTACAGCGATCAGAAGCAGATCGAGTTGCTGCAGAACGTCAAGAAGGGCATCGCCGACGTCGTGACGTCCAAGAAGCGCCTGCAGTTGCAGGAGGAGAAGCTCCAGCAGCAGGTCGTGAAACTCGACACGCAGGCTCGCCAGGCGCTCGCCGCCGGCAACGAGGATCTCGCTCGCGTCGCCCTGGAGCGCAAGAACGTCGCCCAGACCGAGCTGCAGTCGCTCGACTCCCAGGTCGCCCAGCTCGAGCAGCAGCAGGAGCAGATGACTGCCTCGGAGCAGAAGTTGCGGACCAAGATCGAGCAGTTCCGCTCCAAGAAGGAGGTCGTCAAGGCCCAGTACTCGGCCGCCGAGGCGCAGGTGAAGATCTCGGAGGCGGCGACCGGCGTGGGAGAGGAGATGGCCGACGTCGGGCTGGCAATGCAGCGGGCGCTGGACAAGACCGAGAACATGAAGGCGCGGGCCGACGCCGTCGGCGAGCTCGAGGCGTCGGGCGCGTTTGAGGATCTCACCGCGCTTGGGTCCGGAGACGACGACATCGACCGCCAGCTCAAGCAGCTCTCGAGTACCAGCGAGGTCGACTCCGACCTGGCCAAGATGAAGGCCGAGCTGTCGGGCGGCGGTTCCGCCGGGTCGCTGGGTCCGGGCAGCGGAGGAGCAGGTTCAGCGACCGGTGAGGGCACCGGCAGCGGCCAGCAGGAGCAGGCTTCGTGATCGTCCGGATCTCGACGGAGGGGCAATATGAGGTCTCCAGCGACGACATCGCCGAGCTCAACCGGCTGGACAACGCAGCGGTCGATGCCTGCGGAGCCTCCGACGAGGCTCACTTCCGCTCGGCCTTCGACGAGCTGCTGGATCTCGTGCGCGCAAAGGGCACGCCCGTGCCCGACGACGACCTCTACGGCTCAGACATTATCCTCCCGCCGCCCGACGTGTCGCTGGAGGAAGCGAAGACGGAATTCCAGGGCGAGGGTCTGATCCCGGGCTAGGTCCCGCCTGGTGGAATCGTGAGCAGAGCTAGCGAGTGGCTGGGCGTGTCTGGGGCAGCGCGCTCAGCAAGCCCGTAGTTGGCGTGAGCCGATGTTCCCCGAGTGCATGGTGTGACAAACCTGATTGATCGTCGAGGGTTTGTCACCGGCTGTCGGCTGAGCGCGGTTGGTGACAAATCTCAGACCGCGGGTGGGATTTGTCACGCGGTGCAGTGCACGCCCACATTTCGCCACGGGGTAGACCCGGGCCGCGCGGCCTCACCAGCGTGCAGTGGTGGTGAGGGCCGAGACGGCTGCGGCCTTGGTAGAGAGAGGTAGGGCCGATCGTCTGCGGTTCGGTTGCGGGGTCTGCAAGGCGCTGGGCCCACGGCTGCTCGACGACGCTCGAGCGGGCCAACCAACATCGCCCGCGGCCGGCCTGACACTCCACCAGCGGTGCTGTTGCCACCCACTGCGCTGTTCTGCAAGGGCTAGGCCGGCCGCTGCAACGCCCGCCAACCGCGGAGCGCTCAGGCCGTCGGCGTCACCGGCTCCCGGTGCTGGATCCACTTCGACTCACACGGGATCTTGCTGCGATCACAGCGTGAGGCGTAGGCCTGGGCGATCTCGGTGACCTCGCTGAGCAGGTCGTCCTGGAGCCTGATCGGCTCCAGCCCGAGCTCGAGCAGCTGGTCGTTGGCGACGAACAGCTCGTTCTCGGCCGCCTCCTTGCGCGGGTTCTCGACGTAGTCGATCTCCGCTCCGGTCAGGCTCGAGACCAGCTTGGCGAGATCCACGACGCGGTGCGTCTCGGTCATCTGGTTGAACACCTGCACGCGGTCACCGCGCTCGGGGGCGTTCTCGATCGCCAGCTGGATGCAACGCACCGTGTCCTGGATGTGGATGAAGGCGCGCGTCTGGCCGCCGGTGCCGTGCACGGTCAGCGGATAGCCGACCGCGGCCTGCATCAGGAAGCGGTTGAGCACCGTGCCGTAGTCGCCGTCGTAATCGAAGCGGTTGATCAGGCGCTCGTCGAGACGCGTCTCGGCGGTCTGGGTGCCCCACACGATCCCCTGGTGCAGATCGGTGACGCGGGTGCCGTCGTTCTTGTTGTAGAACGCGAACAGCAGCTGGTCGTGGGTCTTGGTCATGTGGTAGACGCTGCCGGGGTTGACCGGGTACAGGATCTCCTGTTCGACCTCGGGGCCCTCGTCGGTGTCGATCTTGACCCGCAGGTAGCCCTCGGGGATCTTGATCCCGGCGGTACCATAGCCATAGACGCCCATCGTGCCGAGGTGCACGACGTGAGCGTCGGACTCGGCCTCGACCAGCGCCGCGAGCAGGTTGTGCGTGGCGTTGACGTTGTTGAAGACCGTGTAACGCTTGTGCCACGAGCTCTTCATCGAGTACGGCGCGGCCCGCTGCTCGGCGAAGTGCACGACCGCATCGGGCTGATAGTCCAGGATCAGGTCGAGCATCACCCGATAGTTCTCGGCGACGTTGAAGCGGTGAAAGGAGATCTCGCGACCGGTGAGCTCCCGCCAGGCCTCCAACCGCGTCCCGATCGGCCGGATCGGGGTCAGCGAGTCAGCCTCCAGCTCGATGTCGGCGTTGCGACGGGCCAGGTTGTCCACAATCGCGACGTCATGGCCACAGGCCGAGAGGTGCAGCGAGGTCGGCCAACCGCAGAAGCCGTCTCCACCGAGAATCAGAATGCGCAAGGTGTCTCCTTGAGGTCGTCCGACGCGATCAGCTCGCGCGCGCGCAGATGCAGCGTTGCTCAGAAACGGCTCGGGCCGAGGGCACCGCGAGCCTGAGCGGTTGAGGGTAGCGCACCGATCGGCGCGGACTGGACCACCACGGGGGACATTTGGCCGTCAGCGCGGCGTGACCGCGCGCAGCAGCTCGTCGGTTGCCCGCGCCGTCTGGTCCCAACTCAGCCGGCCGGCTCGCCGCAGACCGCGGTCGCGCAGACGCGTGCGCGTCGGCTCGTCGGTGGCCGCCCACGTGAGCGCCTGCGCGACGGCGTCCGGGTCGTCTGGATCGACGAGCAGCGCCGCCTCCCCGCAGGTCTCCGGCAGCGCCGCGCGGTTGGCGGCTACCACCGGCACCCCGCAGGCCATCGCCTCCAGACAGGTCAGCCCGAAGCCCTCGTAGCGGGACGGGAGCACGAACGCCCGGGCGCCCGCGTACAGCCCCGGGAGGTCGTCGTCGTCGACATAGCCGAGCGCGCGGATTCCGGCGACGGCGGGCGCGTCAGCGAAGTAGGGACGCGCGTCGCCGGCCCAGACCAAATCGATCCCCAGCGTGGACAGTCGCTGGGCGGCCAGCGCCAGCGACGGGAGGTTCTTGCGCCGGTCGGCGGTCGCGATCGTCAGCACATAGGGCCGCTGCAGGCCGAGCTTGGCCCGGACCGGCTCGGGGTCGAGATCGGGCCTGAAGCGCTCGCTGACGCCCCCCGCCACCACCACGACCTTCTCCGGGTCCAGTCCGCCGACCGAGATCAGCTCGGCGCGGGAGAACTGCGACACCGTGATCACCGCCAGGGCGCGGCGCGCGGCCGCCAGCCCGAACCCGCGGTGCCAGACCCGGTAGCTACGCGAGTAGGCCGCCGGCTCGCGCAGCACCGCGG
>JBPCPC010000050.1:0-8909 GCA_050999585.1 Solirubrobacteraceae bacterium
ACCCGCCCGTGCGCAACGGCGTGCTTATAGAACTCGCGGACCACCGACAGGACATGGTTGATCCGCCCGGGGCTGCGCAGCCGCCCGTAGCCACGACCGCGCCGCGCGACCGGCGTCGTGCGCAACACCAGCACGAACCGCGACAGCTCCCGTCCCGCCCGCTCGAGGTCGCGCCCCGACGAGGTAGCCCAGTTCAGGAACAGCGCCAGCTCGCTGGCGTAGAGCCTGGTCGTCGACTCCGTCCGATCCGCCCCGAACCGCAAGTCCCGCAAGAACCTGTCCGCCACCTTGACCAGCTCGTAGCGAGCATCGACGACAGAGAAATAGGCCAGCCCGCCGGGCAGCACGACTCGGAGCGGCAGACGCTGGGGAGCCGCAGGCGACAGCACCGCCACCGAGGGGCGGAAGCCGCTCATCCCCATCACGCTATGGCCCACCGCGGACAACAGGGGGCCCTCCGGCGGCGCGCCCGCCGACGATCCTCCAGCTCGGCCCTCGGGCCTTCGCTTCCGGCTCGACGGCGGCATCCCCACGACCAAGCGGTCACGTCGGTAACACGAGCAGAAAGGCGTCACCAAACCAGTCGCTGACACCCGCGGCGCGCACAGTGCGAAGCACTTCACGGCATACATAAAACCGTCACCCTCATCGTGCTCAGCGCCGTCGGCCTGGACACCACGGGTGAAACGATCCCCTACGTCGCTGGCTGGGGCGAAACCGGAGCTCTGGAAGCCGTCACTGAGTTCGCTGCCGTCATCGACACTCTGGCCCGCCGGATCGAAGAAGCCATCAACGTGGCCGAGATCATCCAACCTCCGCGGATAACCGCCCGGGCGTAGCCCGCCGGGCACGAGCAGGTGGTGTCGCTTCGCTGTCACCGAGAGGAACCGTTACGCCGGGCGGCCCGGTCAGCTGGTTATGAGAACGGTCGCGACTAACGCGAGGTAGCCGGCGATGATCAGTGCGCCGCGAGATCGACGCAGCCCACGGGCGGCATATGCGCACGCCAACGTCACCGCGGTGAGAGCGAGATACCAGGCGGCAACGAGGGTTCCCCGCCCGGAGGGTGCGCCGAGCCCCACGAGCACTCCGGGGAGCAGCAGACCGATGGGCCGCGCCTACGGGTTTGAGCGAGCGATGGACAACCTCGGCGCGATCGGCGACCACTGCTCGCATTGGGCCTGGTGGCGTTGATCGGGGTGCGCGGCGCGATCCTGGTCTCGATCATCCCCGGGCTGCTGGCAGCCCTGGCGATCGTCTACGCGATCCGCCAGACCCGTTCTCCGACGGTGCGCGAGCACCGCCCGGTCCGCCTGCGCATCCGGCCGCTGATGCACGGCAGCCTCGGGCGACTCCTCGCGGCGGCGGCGTTTGAACTGGGGAACCTCGCCGCGACCCTGCTCATCCTCCGCGCCACCGAGCTGCTGGAACCCCGCCGCTCGCACAGCTCCGCCGCGCAGCTGGCGCTGGTGCTCTACGCGCTCTACAACCTCGCCGCGACCATCACCAGCATTCCCGCCGGGCGTCTCGGTGACCGCCGCGGGATGCTCGCCATCCTCACCGCTGGTGCTATCTGCTTCCTGGCGGCCTACATCGGGTTCGCGGCGACCGGGGAGAGCTTCGCGCTGCTCGCCGTCTGGTTCCTGCTCGCCGGCGACGGGATCGGAGCTGCCGAGACCGCCGAGACCGCCGCCGTCGCCACGCTCACGCCCGAGCGGCTGCGCGGTTCGGCGTTCGGGCTCCTCGCCGCAGTGCAAGCCGCGGGGGATCTCGCGGCCAGTGTGATCGCCAGGATCCTCTGGAGCGCCGTGTCACCCACCGCAGCGTTCCTCTATGTCGCCGCGTGGATGGGCCTAGCCGTCATCGGGCTGCTCACCGCCACGGTCACCACACAACGATCGACCACCCCCGGATGACGGGGCGGCAGACAGGGCCACACATTCCAACCGCGGTTAGACTGAGCAGGGTGGATTCCTGTGAACTGCTGTGCCTTGACCTAGAGACCGCCGAGGCAGTCCGCGCTACGCTCGAACCGAAACGCACGGCTGACCTGACCAGGACGCTGAGGTTGTTCTCAGACCCGACGCGACTGCTCATCGCGCAGGCACTGGCACACCACGAGCTCTGCGGCTGTGACCTTGGATGGGTCACCGGCCAGAGCGCCAAGGTGGTGTCCCATCACCTCGGCCGGCTGCGGCGCGATGGACTACAACTAGTGCACAGCCGCCGCGACGGCAAAGTGGTGTTCGCCTCGCTCACCGAACGCGGCCGCGCCACGCTTCAAAGCTTGCAGAGGATCGCCGCGTGACCCCCGTCGAGCTGCCACTCGCACCCCGAGCCGAATCTTCGACCGGACCCTCAGCGGCGCCGACGCGAGACCAGGCTTGGCTGTCAACGGCCAAGCGAGCCCGGGCGCTCTCTTTGGCCTCGTTGGTCTGGATGACCGTCGAAGGAGTCGTCGGGCTGATCGCGGGCCTGGACGCCAACGCGCTGAGTGTCATCATCTGGGCAGCCAGCTCGTTTGTCGAGGGCCTCGCATCAATCATCGTCATCTGGCGCTTTAGCGGATCACGCAACCTGTCGCCGACCAGCGAACGAACCGCTCAACGACTGGTGGCGGGGTCGTTCCTGCTGCTGATCCCATTCTTCGTCTACGAGGCAATCCTCCGGCTGATCGTCGGCAGCGTCACCAAGACCAGTCTGCTTGGAATGGCCATCACCGGGTCAGCGATCGTGCTGATGCCGCTGCTGGGTGCCGCCAAGCTTCGCCTCGCCACTCGCCTGAACTTAAGCGCCACCGCCGGCGAAGGCGTGCAAAACCTCATGTGCGCCGCCCAAGCCGCGGCAGCCCTAATCGCGCTGGTCGGTGCCTCCGCCGGGCTCGGCGTCCTAGACCCCATCGCCGCGCTCGTCGTGTCAGCGATCGCCGGCAAAGAAAGCCTCCAGCTCTAGCGCGGCTCGAGCGACGACTGCTGCGCCCCCGTCGGGTTCGGCGATCCAACCCAAGCCGACTGCTGCACCTCAGACGGCTGCGCCTGCGGCTGACAAACGATCTGGCTGCTGCCGAGCTCGGCAGCCATCGAAGATGAGGCGGATCCTGTTGCTGTTGTCCCGTCGATGACGTACCTGTTTTCCTCCTAGCCTCCGCCTCCATCGGCCGTCAAGGGCGCCGCTTCGCGGCTCGATCGGGTAGCCGGGGCGGTTGCCCGCCCCGGCTCCCACAGAACCGTGCGTGCGGTCGTCGCACACGGCTCCTCGGGACGGCGGGTTGTGAACCCCACCGCCGGCCGGTTCTCGACCTCGATCTATCCCATGGCGCCGGCTTCGGCGAATCGGGGGCGACGATGCGGCTGGCGATTGGCGCGATGCATGTCGACCACGGAGATCAGACCGCGCTGGGCGAAGAACGCCCGGCGCAGACCGTTATCGACAGGATCCAGGAGGGCCTGCTATCTCGGGCTCGATAACGTCCCTTATGACCAGCAGAGTCAGAAAACACCCGCAGAACGGGTAGATCTATGGGCCCTGGCGCCAGCCGCTTATGACAACTCCGGGGTTCGTCAGCCCGCGAGATGCCCGCTCGGGCCCTGCGCCAGCTCGAGCTCCTCAGAGCGCTCGGCGATCCGCTCCACATCGCTTACCATCCGCCACAAGCTGGTGCGACGGGCACCGGAGCTTTGGACCTCGTCGGCCTGCTCGAGAGCCCGTCTCGCAGCGGGTCTCCCGAGGAGGCGTCGAGCACAGCGTCCGGAGGCGCGGCGCGTATCGGCCCACTGAGCTGGCGCTCCGGCTCGTCGCGTCAGCGTGGTTCGCTGTTGTGCTCTCATCATCCGGTTGGGTCTCCTCTTTCGGATTTCGTCGCTTTCCATGGCCGTCCGTGCGCGACTCGTGGTGCCCGGCAGCGATGACATACTCTTGGACTGGCGAGGCCGAGGTGACCGATCTACCATCGATCCAGGGTGAGCTGCAGGGCCAGATCATGCCGGCGCTGTGGCGGCTTGGTGATGGCACGGTCGAGGAGGTTCGTGCTGCGTTGCCGGCCCGCTATCGCAGCGCCTATACGACGGTCCAGACCGTACTTAATCGCTTGGCGGATCGTGGCCTGCTCGGCCGGGAACGCCGGGGCAATGCGATCGTCTACCGGCCACTGATCAGCGAAGCGCAGTATCTCTCGCGATCGATTGACGAGACGCTGGCCGGCGCCTCCACCGATGCGCGCCAGGCCGTGCTCGCACGATTGGTCGGCCGGCTTGACGGCGTTGAGCTGGACCGCCTTCGCGATCTCGCCAAGCACGTCGAGTCAAAACGGTCCTCTCCACGCCAATGACCGTCACGATCGGCGTCGTGCTGGTCCTGGGTATTGCCCTGCCCCACATGTGGAGCATGGAGCGCGTCGCACCACCGATCGCGGTCGCTGTCTGGGTGGCAGCGCTCGCGCTGCGGGCCGTTACCGGAGTCTTGGTCTTGATGCTCGTGGTGTTCTACCTGCCAGCAACGCAACTGTTTGATCGGCTCACGCATTGGTGCTGGCACGCGGTGATCCCGTTCTTGGCTGAGCGCGTGGGGCTCAGCGGTCACTCCGTCGGGGATGCGGCCACGGTTCTCGCGGCGATCGCGCTCCCGGCGTCTGTGCTCTCGGTTGGGTGGGCTGTCACGCGAGCCGCGCGTGGGGTGCGCCAACTGCTGCGGGAGCAGGCGCTTGGCAGAGGACCGATGGGCAGCGTGATCGTTGGCGGCCCGAGCGTGGTAATCGCTGCGGCTGGGCTAAGGCGGCCCAAGGTCGTTGTCTCGGCAGGAACACTCACCCAGCTCGACGATGCGGAGCTGGCTGCGTGCCTAGACCACGAGGGAGGCCACATCGCACGCAGGCATCGCCTGCTTGTGCTCTTCGGCGAACTCTGTCGTGCGCTCGGTCGCTTCATACCGGGAACCCGGTCGGCGTCAGCCGAGCTTGCTTTTCACCTTGAGCGCGACGCTGACGCCTACGCCCTAGCTCGCCAGCACGATCCCTTGGCGTTGGCCAGCGCGATCTGCAAGGCGGCCTTGGCTACCTCCACGGAAGCGACGCATACACCAGTTGACGCGGGTCGCTCCGTGGCCGGTCGAGTGCGTCTGCTGTGTGAGGATGCACCAGATCCTCGGCGTCGGCTGGACCGAGCGCTGGGGCTTGCAGCGGCCGCCACGGTGGCGCTGACGCTGTGGCTCGCGCTTGCCGCTCCCTCTGTGGCCGCTCCCGGTGCGCGCGGTCTTAAGACAACTCCCGCAGGTCACAGCTGCTCATCGTGACCTCTCTCGGCGATCCCGACGCTCGTCCTGTCCGCGCGATCAAGAAGTTCGCCGCGACGGGCAGCGGGGTCAGCGTTCAGCCCCGTGGACCTGTACTGCTCCTCGCTCGTTCTGACAAGCAACCCCGCCGCGGCGCAAGCTCACCAGGTGTTTTTAGGTTCGTAGGTAAAGCCCCAGGCTCCAGCGGTTCTCCTAAGCACCCGTCACGCCGCTCGGGGTGATCTGCTTGTGGTAGCCGAGTCAGCGCTCTCTGTGTGACCAGCAAGCCCGGGCGCCGGAGAGGAGGCGGCGAGGGTCTCCGGCTTCCTCGAGGCTGTTTGTCAGGCGGCGACCTCAAGCTGGTCGGCGCGGTCTTTGAGGATGCGGAACATCGCCTGAAGAAAGTCGTTGGCTCCTCCTGCGGCGAGGACCGTGGTCACCGCACCCGACGCCGAGGGTGAGGCAACCCGCAGCCCGATCAGCCCGAGCGCGGACCACGAGCCCACGCAGCGTGAGCACGCCATCAGCTCCCCGATTGCGTAGCGCAGCCCCTGCCCACGGGGGTGTCCGGGGCGATGATCGGCTGTCTCGACGTCAAAGGGCCTGCGAATCCACGTGGCGATGCGCTCATGGGCGAAGACGTCGGCGACCGAGAAAGCCGCCAGCGCCAACATGATCGCTTCGCGAGGACTCAGGTCGATTTCTCGACGCTGACGATGCAACACGATCCCGACGCCGGTCAGGGCGCCGATATAGCTGACATTGATCAGGGCGTAGTCGATGGGCCTAGCGGGATGTGGGGCGTCGTCGGCGTGATCGGTCGTCACGGATCTATCGTACCTGCTCCCCCGACATCCTGTAGGGGCCGCCGTCCGGCGACCCGGCTGTACACGCTCTCCCCGACCAAGTGTCCAATGCCGAGCGCTCGCCCCACGCGTAGCTACAAGACTGAGGACCCTCGCCTTTGCCAGCTCGTGCGACGGGCCCGACCCCGCGGTGATGTAGAGCGTGTTCCGGCTCGTCCGCTCCGACGTTCTGTCGGAGGAGCGGGTGAATGGGTCGCCTATAGTCAACGCATCGTCATGACATCGGCGACATTGACCGGTCTCGTTGAACAGCGCTGCAGCTGCTTGACCTCGCCGGTGGCCAGGCCGGGGCGCGTACTGATACGCGATGCGAGCATGCTCCATCGCGTTGGACGAGATAGCCGGTCTGCGGAGTGCGGCCGGGCGGGTAGTAGCCGTCGGATGCCGGCGTTGGGTAGTGCGGGCCGTAGCTCGGCGGGTTGGTGGCGTACGTGAACCTGGTGCCCAGGTTCACGTGGGCACGGTTGCGGGCAGAGCGCGCGATCGAGTTGGGCGTGTTGTCGATCGTGCAGCCCGCCGCCCGGGCCGCGGCGGTGAGCCCGGGGATCCTACGTGCCGGAAGCGTCACCCCGGTCGCCGTCGGCGCGTTCGTGCTTCGGTGGCTCGATCCGCCGCCGGAGACGATCGCAACCACGCCACCACGACGCCGCCCCCCTAGTCGCAGCCGGCGGTCGCGGCGCGACTTGGCGGTGGCCGCTCGCTCGGCGCCCAGGCGAGCCTCCTGGGCGCGAGCGTTCTGCTCCTTGCGGGACACCCTCGACCGGCGAGGCTACTACGACCGATGGCGGGAGACGGGCCGAGAACCGGCCATCGCACACGAACCCCGGCCGACCGTCCACATGCGTCGGGTGCGCCGAATGCCGGAGAGGGCAGCGACGTCGAGCGCCGGGAACCGACAGCTTGTAGGAGCCGGGTGCTACGGTACCTGCGGGGGCGGCTAGGGCTCTCCCTCTCTGGCGAGACGCGGCGCGGAGGTTCGTCTCGGCGTCGCGGCCATTCGCTCGTTGCCGGCCCGGCGGTGGGCCGCGGCCCTCGCGGTCGCGGTGCTCGTCGCGCTGGTTGCCGGCGCCTTCACGGCGATTGTGCACACCGGCGTCTTTGAGCGGATGATCCCGGCGACCTGGTGGGACTATCCGGTGTGGCTGATCTCCGCGCTGCTCGCGGGCTTGACCGCCGCCACCTAAGTTGATACCAGCTCCTCGAGGGCGGCGAAGGCCGCCCCGCCGGTTGATCGGCCTCGCCGAATGCTCGTGGCGACGGTGCTCGCCGGCCTCGCGGTGGGTTGCCCGATCTGCAACAAGGTCGTCGTCGCCGCGATCGGGGTCACTGGCGCGCTGAGCTACTGGGCGCCGCTTCAGCCGGTGCTCGGTGTCGCGAGCATCCTGGTGTTGCTCGGCGGCCTGCTCGTGCGGCTGCGCGGGGAGGTGGCGTGTCCGGTGCCGGTCTCCTGAGACGGGCTCGGGGCGCCGTCCCCGGTAGGCGTGGCGTCCCGCGGCTCGGGCCCTAGTGGCTGGCGCCGGCGAGCATCGCGGTTGTGTTTGCCGTGGCGGGCTGCGGAGCGGCTGCGCCTCGCAGCCAGACGCCGGCGCCGAGCGCGGTGCATGCGGGCCTCGTCGGCTCGCCGGCGGCCCTGACGGCGCTGCATACTCAGAGCAGCCGGCTGCTCGGTGGCGGCAGGCGCGCGTTCAAGGTCAGGATGTTGGCTCTCCGTGGGCATCCGGTGGTCGTCAATGTGTGGGCGTCGTGGTGCCCGCCGTGCCGCGCTGAGTTTCCCGTGTTTCAGACCACGTCGGTCTGGTTGGGCCGCCACGTCCCCTTCCTGGGGATCGACACGCTGGATCAGACGGGCGACGCGCGGTCCTTCCTGCGCAACTACTCCGTCGCCTACCCAACTACGAGGACGGCTCAGGGGACATCGCGCGCTCGCTGGTCCCGGTGCAGGGCGTCCCGATGACGATCTTCTTCGATGATCGCAGCCGGATGACGTACTTCCACCAGGGCCCGTACCAGACCGAGCGACAGCTCGTTTCAGACATCGAGCGCTACGCGGAGCGCGCGTGAGCGCGCCCGACCGGGCCGCGGCGGGTCCGTCGAACGACCCTGACCAGCTCTCGGCGGGTCCGTCGACCGGGCCCGACCGGGTCTCGACCTCGAGCGTCGAAGGGTCCGGTGGGGAACGTCGCCGCCGCCGCAGGCGATGGCTCGGTCCAGCGATCGCCGTCCTCGTGGCGGCCGCGTTCGTGGCCTCATCGCCTTCGGGGTGACCACGCAGAGCCCTACCAGCTCGATCGACAATCTCCTGTCGCAGGGCCGCCCGCCGCCGGCGCCGCCGTTCACGCTCGCCCTGCTCTCGCCCGGTCGGCTTGGTCCGCGGTTGGGCCCGCGGCTCGCGCGCGGGCGAGTGTCGCCGTCGCAGCTGCGCGGGGTGCGGTCGTGCTCACCATCTGGGCGTCCTGGTGTGACCCGTGCCGTCAGGAGGCACCGGTCCTCGAGCGTGGCTGGCGGGCAGACGGGCGGCCGACGGGGACGCTGTTCGTCGGTCTCGACCAGCAGGATGCTGGGACCGACGCGCGGGCGTTCGTGCGCAGCTACGGGATCGACTACCTCAACGTCCACGATGCCGGCAACGACGTGCCCGTCCGCTACGGCGCCACCGGCGTTCCCGAGACGTTCTTCATCAGCGCCCGCGGCCGGGTCGTCGATCATGTCGTCGGCGTCATCTCCCCCGGGCAGCTGCGCGCCGGGATCGCCGCCGCGCGCCGCGACCAACCGCTGCAC
>JBPCPC010000131.1:0-28287 GCA_050999585.1 Solirubrobacteraceae bacterium
CGCCGATCCCGGCCGACATCAGGCCCGACGAGCTGGCGACCGCGCCGGCGCCCGCCATCGCGCCGGCCGCGCCGACGCCTGCTCCCGCCGCTCCCGCTCCTGCCGCGCCCGCTCCGACGGCGCTCGAGCCGGCCGCGGCGCTGGAGCCCGCGGCGGTGGCGCCCGAGCCGGCGGAGTGCCCGAGGTGCAGGAACACGAGCTTGCGCAGCACGACCATCGGCCCCAGCGGCAGCAACGCGGCCAACGCCTTGTTGGTCTGCTTGAGCTGGGTCTTGAACACCGCGCAGCGCTTGCAGTCGCGGACGTGACGGCGAACCAGCGGGCTCGGCTTGCGCAGCAGTCCCTCGGCGACCTCGGCGAGCTCAATCCGGACGTCGTCGCAGGACAGCAGGCGTGCCTCGGCGGCCTCGGCCAAAGAGACACGGGCCCGCACCAGCAGCGACTTGACGCTGGGGACGGTTGTCTCCATCGCCTCCGCGATCTGCTCGTAGGAGAGCGCGTCCATCTCTCGCAGCACCAGCGCGGTCTTCTGGGTCTCGGGGAGGTGCTGAATGTCGCCGACCAGCAGCCGGAACTCCTCGCGCTCGTGCACCTTGTCGGCGGTGCTGGCGCCGTGCTCGGAAAGATGCTGGTCCATCGAGTCGACGCCGATGGCCTGGATCCGGCGCAGGTGGTTGAGGCTGCGGTTGCGGGCGATCCGGTACAGCCAGGGGCGCACGTTGATCGGTCGGTCGTCGGCGAGGATCGCGTTGAACGCCGCCGTCAGCACCTCCTGGAGCACGTCCTCGGCGTCCTCGCGCGAGCCCAACAGGTGCCGGCAGAACGACAGCAGGCGGGTCTCGTAGCGGCTGACGAGCATCTCAAACGCGGCCTGGTTACCGCGACGCAGCAGCGCGATCAGGCGCTCGTCGGATTGCAGGCGGAGCAAGGGCGAGCGTCCATGCAGCCCAATCGCTCCGGAATATTTCAGCGCTGAGACTTCCATCAGGCTCGGTGGCGAGCGTCCTCTGTCAGTGCTGCGGACACGCTAGCAGCGGAAAAGTTGCGGTTTTTCGCCAGGATCGGCACTTCGATCCAGTTCCTACAGCTTGGATCATCCGCGCCGGAGCCGAGGAGGGCGATGCTGGTGAACCGATACCCGGGGAGGGACTCGAACCCTCATGCCACGAAGGCAGTCGCTCTTAAGGCGACCGTGTCTGACCAAATTCCACCACCCGGGCGAACACCCCAAGACGCTACCGGCTCCCGGGTCCGGCGCCAAGCCCGCGGACCGGCCGCAGGCCCGTGGCCCGACGATCACAAATTGACAGTGCATTGCCGCCCTTGCTAGCTTCGCGCACGATTTCGCGCCGGTCGACTCGCTGGTCAAGCTACCTGCGTCAGGTTTCACCGCTCGGCCCCGAGACGCTGTCGTTCGCGGCCAACCGCGACGCCGCCAACCGCGACGCTGCCATCCGCGGCCACGCCTACCCGCCGCTGTGGCCGGCCGACCAGAGCTCGTTCACCGCGGGCGGCAAGTAGCCCGGCAGCTTCGCGCTTCCGTCCTGGGACTGTGGCAGCACGGGCTCGGGCGACGACGGCTCGCAGCCGACCAAGCCGGGCGTCATCCCCAGCCTGACGATGACGGGGCCGGCGCGGAAAGGGCGGGGCCGGCGCGGAAGGGCGGGGCCGGAGCTAGTCGCCGGCTTCGGAGGCGACTGCCACCGCGGCGTGGTCCTGGCCCAGCGAGATCAGGTCCAGCAACATCGCGGCCAGGCGCTGATTGCCCGAGGTGCGCAGTCCGCTGCGCACGCCGCTGGGCGAGAGCGCCTGGATCCAGGCTGCCGCCGTACCGCTCACGCGCGCGTCCGCGGGCGCATCGCCCTCGGCGATCGTCGCGTGGCCGGGACCGAGGTGGATCATGTATTCGGAGGGCTGGCCGTCGCGCCCGTCCTCGACGGTCAGGCCGATCGTGCCGTTGGCGCCCATGTCGGCGTGATGCAGCCCCGGGATCAGGCGAAAGATCGCGCCCAGATCGACTCGTTCGGCGGAGCGGGGGGGACCCCAGGCCCACTCGAAGCCCCACCGCGCCAGCTCACCGAGCACGGGGGCGAGTTCGCGCGCCCGCTCGGTCAGCTCGTAGTCGACCCGCGGCGGCACCTCGCGGTAGCGCTTGCGGGTCAGCATGCCGTCGGCGACCATCCGGTTCAATCGCGAACGCAGCTGTTCGGTGGAAATGCCCGGCAGCACGCGCTGCAATTCGACGAACCGACGAGGTCCGGACATCAGATCCCGGACGATCAGCAGCGTCCACTTGTCGCCGACCAGATCCAGTGCCCGGGCATCCGGAGACCACTGGTCATACGGATGCCGCTTTGCGGGTGGTACGTGCGGGATGACTACTCCGATCCTCTACTTGTTGCATTTCCCCTATTTCCCAGCATAACGGAAGATCGGAATTCTTCCAGCCGGTCTGCGCCAGTTTCGGGTCCGCAGGTCGTTTCAGATCATCGATGAGCCGATTGATCTACCTGAGCTTCGCACACGTAGGACCACACGATGGGTGAGCTGATCCACCTCCCCAGGCGTCGTGCCGAGCGTCCGCCGCGGCCGCTCGTCGAGACGCCCCCGACGTTCTTCTTCGATGTCTCCTGCCCGCTGTCATACCTGACCGCCGAGCACGTCGAGCGTCAGCTCGGTGAGATCGACTGGGTCGCCGTCGACGGCGGGGAGCTGCGTGACCGCCGGGCGGGCCAGGCGAGCCTGCGTGCGCGGGCCGAGCTGCGGGCGCGCGCCCTGCGCCTGCCGCTCGTGTGGCCCGACCGCTTCCCCGCTGCCACGCCGTGCGCGTTACGGGCCGCGGCCTATGCGTGCGAGCTCGGCGCCGGTCCAGCGTTCGCGCTCGCCGCCAGCCGGCTGGCCTTCTGCGGCGGCTTTGACCTCGAGGATCCCGAGACGCTGACCGAGGCCGCCGCGGCGGCCGGAGTGCCGCTCGACGGGTGCTTGGAGGCGGCGGGCGAGTCGTGGCGCGACGAGGAGCTGAGCCAGACCGCCCGGGAGCTGGACGAGCGCGGAATCGCGGAGCTGCCGGCGATCACCGTCGGCGCTCGCTGGTTCGGTGGCGAAGGCGGTTTGCTCGGTGCCGCGTCGTATCAGTCCGAGCCGGCTCGCTACCATCGCCCGCTCGCGCCGGTCGGCTGACCACGCCCGGCCACTCGCTGGATCCCGCCACTCACCCGGTCTCCAACCCCACCGCCGGCGGCCGGCGGCCGAACCCGCTGACAGAGTATGCCGATGGTGGATCCCGTCGGCGGCGTAGGTTGGGTCATCTCGTACCCCGCGGCCTGTGCCGCTTCTGGCGCGTCGCCTGGCAGTCCAACATCACCGGCCTGTCCTCGATGATCGCCTCCCACATGCTGCTCGGCGTGATCCCGATCGCGCTGCTCGGCCTGTTCGTCGCGGGCCAGGTCCTGTCCAGCTTCGCCGTCCAGCACAGCGTCCTGGCCGACCTGCGCGAGGTGTTTCCAGGCAGCGCCGAGGACACGCTGAACGCGCTGCTGAACCAGATCCGCAGCTCCACGACCAGCACCGGCGTGCTGGCACTCGTCGCCAGCCTGTGGCTGGGATCGTCGTTCTGGGGGGCGATGGACACTGCGTTCTCGCGGATCTACGGCGGCGAGGCGCGGACTTGGTGGCGCCAGAAACGCTTCGCGCTCTCGATGGTGCTGGTCGTGCTCGTGTTCATGGTCGCCACCGTCAGCGTGCCGACCGCGCAGAGCATCCTGCGCGCCGGTGTCAGAGACCTGCCGTTTGATCTCGCGCACGTGGCCGTGTTCGTCTACGCCGGCTCGCTGGCGATCAGCCTGGGACTGCTGTTCGGCTGCCTGGCGATCATCTACTCCCGGGTGCCGCATCAGCGCATGCCCTGGCGGGCGGTGTGGCCGGGGACGCTGGGGGCGACGCTGGCGATCGGCGGGATCGACTACGCGTTCCCGGTTTACCTGACCAACATCTCGACGATCGCGCGCTTTCAGTCCACGATCGTGTTCGTCCTGATCATGCTCGGCTGGTTCTACGTGCTGGCGCTGATCATGCTCAGCGGGGCGATCGTCAACGCGTTGCGTCTGACGCCGCCGACCGACGAGGACTAAGTCGGCGCCACGGCTGCGGCGGGCGCCGGCGGCCGGGGCGCTGGTAGCGTCCCGCGCGATGGCGGCCGAGACCGACGACGGGACCCAGCTGCACGGCGGGCGGCTCGTCGCCCGCGCGCTGCAGGCCTACGGCATCACGAAGCTGTTCACGCTCTCGGGCGGTCATCTGTTCTCGATCTATGACGGCTGCCGAGAGCTGGGGATCGAGCTGATCGACACCCGCCACGAGCAGGCGGCGGCGTTCGCGGCCGAGGGCTGGGCGAAGGTCACGCGGACGCCCGGGGTGTGCGCGCTGACCGCCGGCCCGGGCGTGACCAACGGCATCAGCGCGATCGCCTCCGCGAGCCAGAACCACTCGCCGATGCTCGTCCTCGGGGGCCGCGCGCCGATGTTTCGCTGGGGCCAGGGGTCGCTGCAGGAGATCGACCACGTCCCGTTCGTGGCGCCGCTGACCAAGCTGGCGGCCACCGCCGGGGCGACCTCCGAGATCCCGGGTCTGATCGAGATCGCGATGCGTGCCGCTGTCACCCCGCACTCGGGACCGGCGTTCGTGGACTTCCCGCTGGACTCGGTGTTCGGCTCCGCCGAGGTGCCCGGGGCGCCGGCACCGCTGCCCGAGCCGTGGCGCGGGCCGGGCGCTGACGCGGGCGAGCTGGAGCGGGCTGCCGGGCTGCTGCGCGGTGCCGAGCGGCCGGTGATCATGGCCGGGACCGGCCTGTACTGGGGCCGGGGCGAGCAGCAGCTGCAGGAGCTCGCCGAGCAGCTGCGCGTGCCGGTGTTCCTCAACGGGCTCGGCCGCGGCTGCCTGCCCGCCGACCATGAGCTGTGCTTCTCCCGTGCGCGCAGCGCCGGCCTGCGCCAGGCCGATGTGGCGCTGGTGATCGGAGTGCCGCTGGACT
Organism: Solirubrobacteraceae bacterium; assembly: GCA_050999585.1. GTDB lineage: Bacteria > Actinomycetota > Thermoleophilia > Solirubrobacterales > Solirubrobacteraceae > Palsa-465. The sequence continues at coordinate 5,030 of JBPCPC010000131.1, forward strand.
TCCGGCTCGGGTTCGGGGCGGCGTTCGCGCCCGACGCGGCGGTGATCGCGATCGATGCGGCCGAGCCCGCCCGCGAGTCGCCCCGCCTGTTGAACGCCGAGTGCTACGGGGCGCTGCCGGCCACACTGACAGCGCTGCTGGCGGCGGGCCGCGGCGGCGATGGGCAGGCCGAGCGCGGCGGCTGGATCGAGTCGCTGCGGGCGACCGAGACCGAGCGGCGCGCCGACGAGGCGGCCGAACTGACCGACGACCGCTCGCCGCTGCACCCGATGCGGATCTACGGCGAGCTCGCGCAGCTGCTGGACCGCGACCCGATCGTGATCGGGGACGGCGGTGACTTCGTTTCCTATGCCGGGCGGGTGGTGGACTCCTATCGGCCGGGCTGCTGGGTGGACCCGGGCCCATATGGCTGCCTCGGCTCCGGGCCGGGCTACGCGCTCGCCGCCAAGCTGGCCCACCCGCAGCGCCAGGTGGTGCTGCTCCTCGGTGACGGCGCGTTCGGGTTCTCGGGCATGGAGTTCGACACGCTCGCGCGCCATGGCGTGGCCGTCGTGGGCGTGATCGGCAACAACGGGATCTGGGCACTGGAGAAGCACCCGATGGAGAGCATGTACGGATACTCGGTGGTCGCCGACCTGCGCCCCGAGACCCGCTATGACCAGCTCGCGCAGGCGCTCGGCTGCCATGGCGAGCTGGTGCGCCAGGCGAGCGAGCTGCGTCCGGCGCTGGAGCGGGCGTTCGCGGCCGGCGGGCCGGCCCTGGTCAACGTGCTCACCGACCCCGACGTCGCCTATCCGCGCCGATCGAACCTGGCCTGAGCCTTGATCGGCCCCCGACGCCGAGTCTCCGCCCATTATCGGGGGATCCAGGCTGAGCGGATAAACGAAAACCGCCCGCACAAGGCGGGCGGCTTCCGATCCAGGTGTGGCCCAATCGGGACGGGCAGGGGTACGTACCTGACAGGGCCGTTTAGAGTGATCCGGACGGCGGGAGGCGCCGATGTCTGCGGCTTCGCCCGGACCTATGTGCGGGAATCCGGACCAGGCTTTCACCCGATCCACACCCCATAGGGCAGGATGCCTGAACCCTGCCGGCTCGGCAATAGAACATTCGTCCAGTGTCGTTTCACGAGCCCGGTAACCGGATAAGACCGAGCGCCGCGCCGCGTAGGATGTCGTGCTCGGAGATCTCGATCCGTCGCAGACCGAACAGGTCCAGGACCTCGAGCAAGATCTCCACTCCGGCGACGATCGTCGGCGCCCGGTCGGGATGCAACCCGGGCACCTCGCGCCGGCGCTGCAGGCCGATCGCCGCCAGCTCACCGAGAATTCGCCTCGCCTCGGCGGCGTCCAGCGCGAAGCCGTGCACGCGCTCGGGGTCATAGGGGTCCAGCCGCTGCGCGATCGCCGCGAGCGAGGTCGCCGTGCCGGCCACGGCGATCCCCTGGTCCACGCCCCGGCGGCGGCCCTCGGGCACCGCCGCGGCGATGATCGCGCGCACGTCGCGCACCAGCGCCGCACGTTCGTCGGCCGGCGGGGGATCGTGATGCAGGTGGCGTTCGGTCTGGCGCACGACGCCCGCCTGGGTGGAGACATGGAACTCGACCTCGCGGCCGGTGCCGATCACCAGCTCCGTCGAGCCGCCGCCGATGTCGACCACGAGCGTCGGCGTCAGCTCGCCCGGATCGCGCTCGCTGGTCGCACCCAGGTAGGTCAGCTGCGCCTCCTGGTCACCGCTGAGCACGTGTGGCTCCAGCGCGAACCGGTCACGCACCGTGGCGGCGAATTCCTCGCCGTTGGCGGAGTCGCGCACCGCGCTGGTCAGCACCGCGACCGCCGCCCGGCACTCGTGCGCCGTGATCTCGTCGCGGTAGCCGCCGAGCGTGTCGTAGACGCGCTGCATCGCGTCGTCGGCCAGCCGCCCGTCGGCGTCCACGCCCGCGCCCAGCCTGGTCACCTCGCTGCGGCGCACGAGCTCCCGCAGGCGCTCGTGATCGCGCTGCGCGATCAGCAGCCGGGTCGAGTTTGAGCCGATGTCGACGACGGCGACGTTGACCGCGTCGGCCATGCTCAGCTGACGGCGTGGGGCATCGGCTCGCCGTCGAGCGCGGCCAGCAGGTTCTCGACCGAGAGCATGGCCATCTGCTCGCGGGTGGTGTGCGTGGCCGAGCCGATGTGCGGGACGACGATCAGGTTCGGGGCGCTGAGCAGCGGATCGTCGGCCGGCAGCGGCTCGGGGTCGGTGACGTCGAGCGCCGCGCCGGCGATCGTGCCGTCGCGCAGCGCGGTCAGCAGCGCCGTCTGGTCGACGATCGGCCCCCGGGCGGTGTTGCTCAGGATCGCGGTGGGTCGCATCTGGGCCAGCGCGGCGGCGTCGATCATGTGCCGCGTCTGGGGCGTCAGCGGGCAGTGCAGCGAGACGAAGTCCGAGCGCTGCAGCAGCTCCGGGAGTGAGATGCCGCTGCTGCGAGAGTGCACCAGCACCTCCATCGCAAAGCCCGCCGTGCGCCTGGCCACCGCCTCGCCGATCCGTCCGCCGCCGACGATCCCCAGCGTTGCGCCGTGCACGTCGTAGCCGAGATATGTGGCCGGCTCCCAGGTCACCCACTCGCCCGCCGGGATCGCTGCGCTCGCCTGCGGTATGCGCCGCGCCGCACCCAGCAGCAGCGCGAACGCCAGGTCGGCGGTCGCGTCGGTGAGCACGTCGGGGGTGTTCCCGACGGCGATGCTGCGCCCGGTCGCGGCCTCGACGTCGACGTTGTCATAGCCGACCGCGTAGTTGGCGATCGCCCGCAGCTGCGGCGAGCCGTTGATCAGGCCGGCGTCAACCCGATCGGTGAGCATCGACAACAGCCCCTCGGCCGCGGCGGTGCGGCGGCGCAGCTCGTCATAGCCGGGCGGCAGCCGCTCGGGCCAGATGTCGACGTCGTGCACCTGCGCGAGGCGCTCCAGGGCCGGTCCGGGGAGCTTGCGGGTGACGAAGCAGCGGGCCACCGCCCGATTGTCTCCAATCCGGCGACCGCGTGGTGCCGTGGCGCCGGTTCAGGACTCGGCAGGCACGACCGGGCCCGCCGGGGCGGCGCGCCGCGCCGACACACGCGGCAGACCGAACACCGCCGCCACTCCGCCGAGCAGCGCGAACGCCGCCGCGATCACGAACGCCAGCCGAAAGCCGCTGGTCAGCGCGGCGTGGGCGGTGGCGCCGTGGTGCAGGTCAGAGCTCGTGCGGGCGGTGGCGATCGCGGCGAGGACCGCGAGGCCGAGCGCGCCGCCGAACATCCGCGCGGTGTTGACCAGCCCCGAGGCCAGCCCGGCCTCGGCGGGCGCCACACCGGCGACCGCGCAGATCGCGGCCGGCACGAACGAGAAGCCGATCCCGAGCGCGGTCAACAGCGACGGCAGGAGCATGTCACCGAGATAGGTGCCGTTTGGAGAGATCTGCGTGAACAGCGCCAGCCCGGCGGTCAGCGAGATCATGCCGGCGGCCAGCAGCGGCTTGGGGCCGGTCCGGCCCACGACCCGCGACGCGATCGTCGAGCCGGCGACGATGCACAGCGTCATCGGCAGGAACGCCAGGCCGGCGCGAATCGGCGAATAGCCGAGCACCTGCTGGAGGTACAGCGAGACGAAGAACCACATCCCGAACGTGGCGCCGCCGACCAGCAGCACGATCACGTTGGCCGCGCTCAGCGTGCGGGAAGCCCAGATCCGCAGCGGCATCAACGGCGCTGAGGCAAACCGCCCCTCGACGACGACGAACCCGATCAGCAGCAAGACCCCAGCCGCGATCAGCGCCAGCGTCGGCGCCGAGCCCCAGCCGGTCTGGTCGGTGCGGACGATCCCGAGCACCAACAACGAGAGCCCGACCGTGGCGGCCAGAGCGCCGCGGAGGTCGAACTCGCGCGTGAGGCCCTCGCGCCGGCTCTCAGTGATCATCCGGTGGGCGGCGACCGCCGCCAGCACGCCGATCGGGACGTTGATGAACAGGATCCAGCGCCACGACAGCAGGTCGGTGATGACGCCGCCGAGCAGCACCCCGGCGGCGCCCCCGGCGCCACCCATCGCCCCCCAGATCCCAACCGCGCGGTTACGGGCGGGGCCCTCGGCAAAGGTGGTCGTGAGAAGCGACAGCGACGCGGGCGCGATCACCGCAGCGCCCAGTCCCTGGACCGCCCGGGCGGCGATCAGCAGACCCTGGCTGTCGGCCAGCCCGCCGGCCAGCGACGCCAGGCCGAACAGGGCCAGCCCGGAGACGAACACGCGTCGGCGCCCGAGCAGGTCCGCGGCACGACCGCCCAGTAGCAGGAAGCCGGCGAACGTGACCGTGTAGGCGTTGACGACCCACTGCAGGTCGACCTCTGAGAAGTGCAGGCCGCCCCGGATCGCCGGCAGCGCGACGTTGACGACCGAGACGTCGAGGATCACCATGAACTGCGCCAGGCACGACAGCAGCAGCGTGGCGCGCAGGCGGGTTGGGGTGGAGGTGTCGGGCGTCATGGGGACCTTTCAAGCTCGTTGGTACGATGACCGTCGTACATACTAGGAACCCCGTGTGGGTAAGACGAACAACGGTCGGGGGAGGGGACGCATGAGGGACGTATTGCTGACGTTTGACAACCTCGGCGAGGCGGCCGACCTCGAGCGCGGTGAGTGGCCGCCCCGACATTCGCTCGGCCGCCATCCGTCGGTCACCCGGGCGCTGCCGCGTCTGCTCGACGAGCTGCAGCGCCGTGACCTTCGCGCGACGTTCTTCGTCGAGGGCCTGAACTGCGAGCTCTACCCCGACGCGCTGCGCGCGATCGTCGCCCGCGGCCACGAGCTGGCCGTGCATGGCTGGCGCCACGAGTCCTGGGGGAAGCTGGCGTCCGACCGTGAGCGCGAGCTGCTGACCCGGGCGACGGAGGCATTCGAGCGGTTGGGGGTCGCGCCGCGGGGGTTTCGCCCGCCGGGCGGGGGCGCCACGGAGCAGACCGCGCCGCTGCTGCGCGAGCTCGGCTACCGCTTCTGGTCACCGAGCGCGACTGACGATCAGCGGGCCACGAGCCCGCGGAGCCTGGCCACGCTGGCGTTTGACTGGGGGCTGGTTGACGCGTTTCATCTGATGCAGCGCTTCGCGGACCTGCGCGTCCGCCGGGGAGCGCCGGCGCAGCCGATCAGCGCGCCGGCGTGCGGCGAGTGGTTCGCCGAGCGCCTGGCCCGCGACGCCGACGAGGGGTCCGACGTGCTGATCCTGCATCCGTTCCTGATGCTCGACGAGCCCTGGTGGGCGCAAGTGGGCGGGCTGCTGGCGATGCTCGCCGAGCTTCGGGACACCGAGCGCGTCGCCGTAGCGCCCGCGGGCGTGGTGGCGGCCCGGCTGGGCGATGAGTCGGGCCATTGAACGCCGCCGGCCCGAACCCGAACCTGGCGATTCCATTTGTGCGGGCCGGCGCCCCGATCGCCGAGGCCCGGATGGTCGGAGTCCTGGTCCACGGCCGCGACCAGGACGAGCAGCTGATGCTCGACGTCGCGCGCCGTCTCGCCCTGCCCGACGTGGCCTATGTGCTGCCCGTCGCGGCGGGCAACAGCTGGTATCTCGGACGCTACTTCGACCCGCTGGCCGCCAACCAGCCGCACGTCGACTGGGCGCTTGAGGCCTATGAGTCCGCGCTGGCGCTCGCGACTGAAGCGGGCGTCGCCGACGAGCGGGTTGTGCTGGCCGGGTTCTCCCAGGCCTGAGCGCCGAGCTGATCGCCCGCCGCCCGCGGCCGCTGGCCGGTGTGGCCGTGCTCACCGGCACGCTGCTCGGCCCCGCCGCCGAGCGCGTGACGCCGGCTCGTCTGAACGGGCTGCCAATGCTGTTGCACTGCGGGCGCCACGATGACTGGATCGAGTTCGCCGACGCCCGCGTGACCGCGGACGCGTTCGCGCAGGCGGGGGCGCGGGTGACGTTTGAGGCCGACGAGGACCGGGTGCACCACGTTTCCGACGCGGCCGTGACCGCGCTGCGGCGCCTGTGCGCTGACGGTCGCTGAGTACGGTTCCGCCACGGAGAGAGCCAGCGAGGAGAGAACATGCCGAACCCCGGTTTCCTTCGCGGTACCCACCACCTCACGTTCTGCGTCGGCGGCGTCCAGGAGGACTACGACTTTCACGTCTGCCTGCTCGGCCTCAAGAGCGTGAAGAAGACCGTCCTGTTTGACGGTGAGATTCCGATCTATCACCTCTATTGCGGCAACCGCGCGGGCGACGCGAGCACGTTGCTGACCGCGTTCCCCTACCGCCAGGCCGGGTGAATGGGCAAGCGCGGCACCAACCAGGCCAAGATCCTGAACCTCTCGGTGCCGGTGAACTCGATCGGCTTCTGGTCAGCGCGCCTGGACGAGTTCGGGGTGGCGCACGAGCAGATCGAGCGGTTCGGCACCGAACGGGTGAGCTTTCAGCATCCGTGCGGGATCGAGTATGCGCTGGTCGGCGATCCTGATCCGGACTCGCGTGAGCCCAATGACGGGGCGGTCAGCGCTGAGCACGGCATCCGGGGCGCGTACGGCACGACCACGTCGGTCCGCGAGCCCAACCCGATGGTGTTCTTCCTGACCGAGGGGATGAACGCGGCGGCCATCGACTCCCAGGGCCCGCACCATCAGTTTCAGATCGGCGACGAGCAGGGCTTCGGCCGGATGCTCGAGCTGGTCGAGGAACCCGACCTGCCGCAGGGCACCTGGAACTTCGGCGAGGGCACGATCCACCACCACGCGTTTGACGTGATCTCGGCCGAGAACCAGCAGGCGGTCAAGGACTACATCGTCGGGCTCGGCTTCACCGACGTCTCGGAGGCCAAGGACCGCGGCTACTTCTTCTCGATGTACTGCCGCAGCCCCGGAGGTCTGCTGGTCGAGCTGGCCTATTCTACGCCTCAGGGCCTGCTGACCGACGAGGCCGCCGATGAGCTCGGCACGCACATGTGCATCCCTCCCCACTGGGAGCACCGGCGCGCCGAGCTCGACCAGCTGGAGCCGATCGATACCCGGGAGACCCTCGTCAGCTAACCGATGACTCCGCGAACACCGGAGCGGGGGCGGGGGTGATCGCCGGCCCGGCCGTGGCCGGGGACGGGTGCGTCGCCCGTCGCGGGAGCGCCGCCGCGCAGATCGCGCCCAGCAACGAGAACGCCGCCGCGACCCCGATCGCCGGGCCGAAGCCGGCGCCGAACGCGGTCGCCGAGGCGTAGCCGCCGGCGCCGGTGAACACGGCCGCGCCGATCGCCACCCCGAACACCCCTCCGAGCTGGCGCGTCATCATGCTCACGCCCGAGGCGTCGCCGAGGTCGCCCGGCGCGACGGCGTTCATGATCGCGTTCTGGGCTGCCGGGATCGCCATCGAGATCCCGGCACCGGCGATCGCCAGCGGTGCCACCATTTCCAGATAGGCCATGCCGGGAGTGGCGACCATGGCGATCCACCCCATCCCGGCCGCCTGCAGCAGCAGCCCGGCGACGACCAGCGGGCGCTCACCGATCCGGCTCACCAGCGAGCCCGCGATCGGCGCGACCACGAACAGGGTCGCGGTCCACGGCAGCAGTCGCAGCCCCGAGTCCAGCGGTCCCTGGCCGAGCGCTAGCTGCTGGAACTGGGCCATGAAGAACACCGCGCTGAACAGACACGCTGAGAGCAGGAAGTTGGTGACGTTGCCCGCCGAGAACCCGCGCGAGGCGAACAGCCGCAACGGCAGCATCGGCTCGCCGACGCGACCCTCCCAGATCAGGAAGCCCACCAGCAGGACCGCGCCACCGGCCAGTGTCAGCAGCACCTCAGGGCTGCCCCAGCCGGCAGCGTTGCCACGCATGAGGCCCCACACGATCCCCAGCGCGGCACCGGTGATGAGCACCAGCCCCGGACCGTCGAAGCGCACCCGCGGGCCGCGGCTCTCGGCGATCCGCGTCAGCACCAGCGGAATCGCCAGCAGTCCGATCGGCACGTTGATCCAGAACACCCACTGCCAGGCCAGACCCTGAGTCACCGCGCCGCCGACGACCGGGCCGCCCAGCACGGCCAGCCCGGTGACGCCGCTATAGATGCCCAGCGCCCGGGCTCGCCGTCGTGGTCCGAACGCGGCGCTCAGCAATGACAGTGACAGTGGCGCGACGAGCGCCGCGGCCGCCCCCTGCGCGGCGCGGGCAGCGATCAGCAGGCCGGCGCTGGGGGCCAGCGCGCAGGCGGCCGAGCCGGCGACGAACAGTCCCAGGCCGGCGGCGAACAGGCGCCGGCGACCAAAGCGATCGCCCAGCGCGGAGGCCGGGATCAGCAGTACGGCGAAGCTCAGCGCGTAGGCGTTGACGGTCCACTCGAGCTCGTTGATCGAGGCGCCGAAGTGGTGCCGGATGGCCCCCAGCGCGGTGGAGACGACGAGCACGTCGAGCGCCACCATCAGCGACGCGAGCGAGCTGAGGATCAGTACCCAGCGCTCGGCGCGCTGGGGGCTAAGGGGAGTCTGGACGTTCACGAAACGGTCCTCCGAGTCGGTTGCGGTCTGCGCTGTCAGAGGCTGAGACCGGCGCAGCGCAGCCGATTGACCGATGAATTTGCGCCCGGCGCGGTGTCTGGTCGGATTAGATGCAGCTGATGAACGACACCGATCTCCTGGCCCGCAATCGCCTAGCCCGCGCGCAGCGGGGCGAGGCCGACGCGTTCGCGCAGCTGACCGAGCCCTACCGGCGCGAGCTGCAGCTGCACTGCTACCGGATCCTCGGCTCGCTCCAGGACGCGGAGGACCTGCTGCAGGAGACGCTGCTGGCGGCCTGGCGCGGGCTGGAGCAGTTCGAGGGCCGCTCGTCACTGCGGGCGTGGCTGTACACGATTGCCACCAACCGCTGCCTGAACGCGCTGCGCGAGCGTGACCGCCGGCCCGTAGCGGTGTCGCCCCGCGGCGAGCATCCGTCTGAGAGCTACGCGGAGGTCTCCTGGCTCACGCCCTATCCGGATCTGCTGCTGGAGGGGATCGTCGACGCGGCGCCGGGACCGGCGGCCCGTTACGAGGCCAAGGAGGCGGTGGCGCTGGCGTTCGTGTCGGGTCTGCAGCACCTCGCGCCGCGCCAGCGCGCGATCCTGGTCCTGCGCGACGTGCTCGGCTTTCACGCCGACGAGGTCGCCGAGATGCTGGGAGTCTCGCCGGCGGCGATCACCAGCGCCCTGCAACGGGCCCGGACGGCGTTGGACGGCCGCGCGCCCGTGCATCGTGACCGGCTCAGCGTGTCGGCCGGCGATCGTGAGCTGGTGCGCCGGTTCGCGCACGCGTTTGAGTCAGACGACGTCGACGGCGTGGTCGCGCTGTTGACCGAGGATGCGGTCGTCAGCATGCCGCCCGAGCCCGAGTGGCACCAGGGGCGCAACGCGATCGAGCGGTTTCTGCGTGACCGCCATGCCCGCCGGCGCGAGGCGCCGTGGCGGTTCGCGCCCGTCGGCGCCAACGCGCAGCCGGCCTACGCGTACTACGTGCTCGGCGCCGGCGGTTGGGAACGGTCGGGGATGTTCGTGATCGGCGTTCGGGCGGACGGCATCGAGTCGATCACCCGGTTTCACGACGGCGGGCTGCTGGACCGGTTCGGCGTTCCCCGCTCGCTTTAGAGATAGAGCAGCGCGCCCAGGCGCTGCAGCGCGTCGTGGACGTCGAGGAAGCTGGTCGTGAGCGGTGAGAGACCGAGGCGGATCACGTCGGGCTCGCGGAAGTCCACGATCACGTCGTGGGCGGCCAACTGCTGCGTGAGCTCGTGGGCGCGCGCGTGCGCCAGCGCCACGTGGCCACCGCGCCGGTCCGGGTCGCGGGGAGATCCGACCCCGACACCAGCGAGCACCTCGTCGGCGAACGCGATCGCGTACCCGGTGAGCGCGATCGACTTCTCGCGGATGCGGTCGATGCCGGCCTTGATGCTGAGCTCGATGCCGGCCGCGGCGGCGGTCAGGCCGAGGATCGGTGGCGTGCCCGAGAGCAACCGTGCGATCCCGGGCGCGGGGACGTAGCCCGGCGCCATCGCGAACGGATCCTCGCGTCCCAACCAGCCCCAGATCGGCTGTCGCAGCTCGGCCTGGTGCTCGGCACGCACGTAGAGGAAGGCGGGCGCGCCCGGCCCGCCGTTGAGATACTTGTAGGTGCAGCCGACCGCGAGATCAACACCGTCTGCGTCCAGGCCGATCGGCAGCACGCCGACGCTGTGGCTCAGGTCCCAGAGGGTCAGCGCGCCCCGGGCGTGAGCGAGCTCGGTGACCGCCCGCAGGTCGGCGATCGCAGCCGAGCGGTAATCGACGTGGGAGAACGTGACCAGCGCCGTCTGCTCACTGATCGCGCGTTCAAGCTCGCCGGGTTGCGCCCAGACGATCTCCAGGTCGCGCTCGGCCGCCAGCCCCTCGAGCACGTAGCGGTCGGTCGGGAAGTTGTCGCGATCGGTGACGAGTTGGCGGCGGCCGGGGCGCAGTTGGGTCGCGGCACTCGCGAGCTTGTAGAAGCACACCGTGGTCGAGTCGGCGACCAGCACCTGGCCAGGCGCGGCGCCGAGCAGAGACTGCCCGAGCTGGTCCCCGAGCGTCCGCGGGAGCTCCATCCAACCCTCGCCCCAGCCCCGGATCAAACGCTCGCCCCACTGCTCGATCAGGCTCAGGAGGCGGGGCGCGGTGTCCTTGGGTAAGCGTCCCAGCGAGTTGCCGTCGAGGTAGATCAGGCCGGGCGGGGTGGGAGCGAAGCGCTCCCGAAACGGGGCCAGCGGATCGATGTCGTCGAGCGCCGCGGCGGTCGTCCGGTCGGCGGTCACCGGGCTAGGGGCGCGCGGGGGACGAATGCGTAGACGCGGCTCGGGCTGCCGGTGCCGCCCTGCAGGCGCAGCGGGGAGACGACCAGAGCGCGATCGCCCCCACCGACGTCACCAGCCCGTACTGGTCGATGCGGAAGTCGAAGTGCAGCGCGGACTGCGGAACTCGCCGGCACCAGCATCGGCGTGCGGCTCTTGACCGCCTCGGCCAGCCCGGTGATCGCATTGGTCAGTCCCGGCCCCTGGTGCACGCTGCAGATACCGACCTCATCGGTGACCCGCGCGTAGCCGTCGGCCATGCAGATCGCGCCGTCCTCGCGACGCGCGGGGTGAAAGCGGACGCAGCTCCGGATCAGCGCGTTGGTGACGACGAGGTTGCCGCTCCCGACCACGCCGAACGCGTGCCTGGTTCCCAGGACAACGAGGATGCGACCGACCGCGTCGGCGACCGTGGTGTGGGGGGCCGCCGGACTCACGGAGCCGATCGTACTTGCGGCCATGTGCGACGCCCGTCTCATTTCTTGCCGGACAGGTATGCGGGTGATAGACACCGCAGTACATGAGCAGCGAGCACGACTCAGAGACGCCGGACGATCCGCTGGTCGGTCCGCGCGGCGACGAGCCAACGAGCCCCGCCGCCTACGACCACGAGCCGGGCGCCGAACTGGCTCCGGCGCCCGAGTCAGAGTCGAGCTCCCCGGCGGTCAGCGAACCCCGCGAGGAGCTGTCCGCGCCGACGCCGCGGATGGCAGATGCCGACGCTCCGCCGCACGCGCGGTCGGCGAACATGCTGCCGCAGCGCGAACGGCGCAGCTCGGGTGTCGAGCGCCTGATGGTGCGCCTGATCGCGACCGCCGGCATCGTTGGGATCGGGGTCGCGATCGCGGCGATCATGGTTTCGAGCAAGTCCCAGGGTTGGGTCGTGGGGCTGGTGGTCTCGATCGTCAGCGTGATCCTGGCCGCCGTCCTCTGGTCCTCGCGGATGCTCTGATCGCGACTCAGCCGTGAGCCCAGAGGGCGCTCACGATGCCGAGCATCTGGGCTGACGTCTCGCCCATCCCCGGACAGCACGGTGGGCCGCCCGGGGCGCTGATCCCGATCTCCAGGTGGGGAGCGCTGGAGAGCCCGACGTCGCCGCAGCCAACCTCGGCGATCGGCTGGCCGACCTGGACGTGTGCGCCCACCGGCACCAGCGCCGGCTTGGCATGGCCGTAGTAGACATAGCGTCCGGCCAGCGAGCCGCTGTCCACCTTCAGCACGGGGGCATCGGGGCCGAACCCGTCGATCCCCTCCTGCACGATCGTGCCCGACGTGACCGCCACCTCGGTCACCGCCGGTCCACAGGCGTTGCCGACCGTGCCGATGTCGACGCCCTGATCCTGGGTCCAGTTCGACTGCGGCACCACCAGGTGGTGCGGCACGATCGGGAACACCCAGCCGGGGGCCGAACTCGAGGGCGGCGAGGTGGAGGGCGGCGGGGTGGAGCGCGGCGTGGACCGCCCGAGGCGGTGACCCTCGTGCACCCATTGGCTGAGCGTGGTGCGCGTGTGAATGCCGACGGTGCCACTCGGCGGCGAGAGCTGGGCGGTCTGCTGAAAGCGGATCACCGAGCGCTTGGTCCCCGGCCCGAACATGCCGTCGGCCGAGGTCTGGATACCGATGTCGGTCAGCCAGTGCTGCAGCGTCCTGACGTCGCCGCCGTGGTCGCCGACGCGCAGCACCCGCCGGATCGGTGCCGCGCTGGCCACCCCCGCGGCCACCGTCGACATGGCCATGAGCACCGCGGCAAGGAGCAGCAGCGTGCGCGCCAGACGGGCGCGGACGGGTGATCCGGGGATGCGCGATGCGGGCATAGACGAGTCTCTCGGCGAATCGGCGCTGCAATTGAGCCGGTCGCCTGCGGGGTTAGCTGACGGACTGGCGCTCGCTCTCTGGCGAGCGCTTCCCGCGGATCACCGCAGGACTCGCCCCAACTACTCGGGTTCCCCGTTCTCCGGATTGGCACCCCGGAGACTCGGCTACTTGGTCAGAACACCGTACGGACGGCGTCGTTGCGGTGCACGCTACTCCTTCCGCTGCAGGAAAGCTTGCAGCGGAGCGTTTAGAGCGTCGGCGCGCGGCGCAGATGAGCCTCGAAAAACGGGAGGATTCGCTGCCAGGCGTCCTCGGTTGCGGCGTGCTCGTAGTTGAGGCCGACGAACTTCAACACTGGTGCAAACAGCGGCCCGAGTACAGGTCGGGGGCGAATGCCAGGTATCCGGCCGCGGCCAGGCGGTCGGCGTGGAGCTGAGGTGGTGGGCTCCTCAAGTGGGCGGTTCGAGTCCCTCGTCGCGGGCCAGCGACGCGCCGATCCGGGAGGCGAGCCGCGGCGTGGCCAGGACGATCACGAGCCCGATCACGAGCCAGACGGCGACCACGACCGGGAAGCGGCTGTATGGGAACGCGACGCCGAACACGTTCTTGTACAGGGTGTAGCCGAGGAACACGATGCCGAGGATCGGGAACACGATCTCCCACAGCGGTGCGCGCCGCGCGCGGATGAACAGGTGATTGATCGCCCCGAGATTGGTGACGATGTAGGCGACCAGCAGGCTCAGCACCCCGAGCGTTCCCGGATAGAAGAACGCGTTGACCGCTGACACGCCGGCGATCCGCTGCCCGACGATCGCACCGACGCCGACGATCAGGGTCACGACCAGCGCTCCCGCGGGGGCGCCGGTGCGGGTCGAGGTTCGGCCCAGCGCGTTGGCCAGCGGGGTGTCGCGGGCGAGCGCGAACAGGATCCGCCCGCCGGCGGTGGCGGCGCCGAGACTGCTGGCGAACGCGCTCAGCGTGGCACCGGCGTTGATCGCATCGGACATCGCGGATCCGACGTAGCTGCGAGCGAGGTCACCGAGCGGTGAGCCCGAAGTGGAGAACGCCTTGACCCCGGCGGCGTCGGTGCCGAAGCCCCAGGTCTGCACGAGGATGCAGAGAATGTAGAAGACCCCGCTGGCGATAACCGCGGTGCGGATCGCCCGGGGGATCTCCCGGCGCGGGTTGTCGGTCTCCTCGCCCAACGAGGCGGCGCCCTCGAAGCCGGCGAACGACAGGAAGCCAAATACCGATGCCGCGGCCACCGCGGAGAACGACGTGCCGCCGGGGATCTTGAACGCATTCAGCGTGACGCCCTGGTGCTCGGGGGCCGAGTGGCCGAGCAGCTTGACGACGATCACCACCATCAGGATCAGGATCAACGTGACCGAGATGCCCTCAAAGCCCAGCAGCGAGCGGGTGGCCACGCGGATGTCGCCGAACGCGAGAATCGCGATCACCACCGCCGCGATCAGGGCGATCACGATGTAGTCCGCCGACTTGTCGATGTTCGTGCCGCTGAGGAAGGCCACCCCGAACGCGCCGGCCTCGGCGGTCGACGCGCACGTGAACGCGAAATACGTGCCCAGCAGCGCCCACCCGGAGAAGAACCCGGCCCGCGGACCGAGAGTGGCTCCGCTGAAGGCGAACACCGAGCCGGCATGGCTGAAGTACCGGCTCAGACGGATGAACGCATAGGAGACGAACAGCACGCCGATGGTCGCGAAGATGAACGCCAGCGGGACCGCCCGGCCGATCTCGGCGGCGGGGGCAGTGCCGTTGAGCGCCATCGCGGCCGTGGGAGCCATGATCGCGATCGAGAGCGCGATCGTCTCCCAGAAGCGCAGCTCGCGCCGGAGCCCGCTGGGCTGGCCGTGTCCGGCGTCGGCGGAGTTCGCGGGGGATGGGGGCGGCTCGGTGGCTATGAGCTGACGGTGAAGATCGCTTCGGGCAGGAATGCTCCGACGACCCAGTCGGGCGGGAGGGAGTTATCCCAGATGTAGGCGCCGTGCGCAGCGCCGATGTGATGGATCGTGTGGACGCGCTGCTCGCGGTGCGGGTCGGCCAAGATGGCGCTGAGATACCCACCACCGCGCGAGTTGATTCAGCTTTCGAGCGGCCCCTGCCGATCTTATTCGGACACAAACATTTCGGTGGCTAACCTTTTGGTGACAAATGACTTACTCCTCTTCTGACACCTCCTCCATTTCCGAGCCGTCGCGCATAGAGCCCCACGTCAAGCGTGTGGCCATCGTCGTGGTCCTCGGCGCGATCATGTCGGTGCTCGACACCACGATCGTCAACGTCGCGCTCCACGACCTCTCCGGCGACCTGCACGCGTCACTGGGGAGCATCCAGTGGGTGATCACCGGCTACCTGCTGTCGCTGGCGGCCGTGATCCCGGTCACCGGCTGGGCCGTGCGCCGCTACAGCGCGCGCCGCCTCTACCTGATCGCGCTCGTCGTGTTCACGCTCGGCTCGGCGCTCTGCGCGCTGGCTACGAGCAGCAGCGAGCTGATCGCGTTCCGCGTCGTGCAGGGCATCGGCGGCGGCATGATCACGCCGATCGGCCAGATGATCCTGGTCAAGGCGGCCGGCCCGCGCAACCTGCCCAAGGTGATGAGCTTCATCGGCGTCCCGATCGTGCTCGCGCCCGTCTTCGGCCCGACCCTGGGCGGCCTGCTGCTGCAAACGGTCGGCTGGCAGTGGATCTTCCTGATCAACGCACCCGTCGGCGCCCTCGCCCTCGTGATGGCCTGGCGCCTGCTGCCCCATGACGAGGCCGGCACCGCCCAGGCGGGTCGGCTGGATGTCATCGGCCTGGGGCTTGCCGCCGCGGGCGTCGTGGGCATTACCTACGGCCTCTCGGAGAGCGAGACGGCGGGCAGCTTCACGAGCTCTTCGGTGCTGGGCCCCGTGCTCGCGGGCATCGTGCTCCTGACGCTGTTCATATATCGCTCGCGCCGGACCGAGCACCCGCTACTCGACCTGTCGCTGTTCCGCAACCCGGCGTTCCGAGCGGCGTCGATCGTCACCTTCTGTCTCGGCGCGGCGCTGTTCGGCGCGATGATCCTGTTGCCCCTGTACTTCCAGACGGTGCGCGGCGAGAACGCGATCAACACCGGCCTGCTGCTGATTCCCCAGGGCATCGGCGGCGGCCTCGGCATGTTCGTCTCCGGACGGCTCACCGAGCGCATCGGCGCCGGCCGCACCTCGCTGATCGGCGGCGTGATCCTCGCGGTGGCGACAATCCCGTTCGTGCTCGTGACCGCGACGACGCCGTTTGCGGCGATCGACGCGGCGATGCTGGTGCGCGGCATCGGCGTCGGTCTGGCGATCATGCCGGCCATGACCGCGGCCTTCTCGGTTCTCTCCAAGGAGCAGATCAACGACGCCAGCCCGCAGCTGACCGTGCTGCAGCGGGTCGGCGGTTCGCTCGGCACCGCGGTGATCGCGGTCGTGTTGCAGGGCCACATCAGCGGCGCCCACACCGCCTCGGCTGCCGCCTCGGGCTTTGGAGACACGTATTGGTGGGTGATGGGCGTGACGCTCGTCGGGCTGCTGCCGACGCTGCTGCTGGCCCGCATTGAGCGGCGCGCCAAGACGGCGGCGCAGCGCCCGCTCGAGTTCGAGGAGGGCACTCCCATGCTCGAGGCGGCATGAGCGGCGCGGACGTCGTCAGCACGTCAAACGCTGTGAGCTCGTCGGACGCACCGCTGCCGGTTGTCCCCGCTCGGCGGCCCGAGATCGATGAGCTGCGACTGGCGCTGGCCCACATGTCCGGAGCCGAGCGCCGGCTGCGCGGCCGCGATCACAGCCGCCCCGGCGAGCTCACCTACGCGCAGGTCCGGTCCCTCGCGGCGCTCGGTCGCGAGGGCGAGATGACGGCCGGCCAGCTGGCCCGCAGCGCCGAGCTCAATCCCGCGACCGTCACCGCGCTGCTCGACCACCTCGAGGAGGCCAAGATCGTCCAGCGGCGCCGCGGTACCGAAGACCGGCGCCAGTGTCTGGTCTCGCTGACCCCCAGCGGCTGGGAGATCCTCGAGCGCAAGCTCGCCTCCTGGCAGTCACGCTGGGAGGAGAAGCTGGCCGACATCTCAGCCCGCGACCTCCAGGCCGCGGCGCGCGTGATCGCGCAGGTCACCGACCTGTACGAGGAGATCAGCCAGAAGCTGGACGGCGCCGACGCGCCCGACGGCCAGTAGCGCTCAGTCGGTCGTGGTCACATCGGACGCCGATGCTGACCCCGCGGAGCCCTACCCGCAGTTGTTGAAGTTGCCGTCGCTGTCGTCGTCCCGGGGATCCTCGTCGATGTCGATCACCACGCACGTCTTCGGCTGCTCGAAGAAGAGCCGAATGCACGTGTGGCCATACTCGACCGCATCCGGCTCTGGCATTCCCTCCGATCGCAGCAGCGCCCGCATCTGATCTTCGGCCTCAATCTTCTGTCGCAAAGTCGCCATGCCGAGATCTTCCCGCGGACCCCTGTCACGGATCTAGACGCAAACGTGCCAAGTCAGCACCAATTGACGCGCATGTCTGTGCCGACCCTCCTCGACGAGAACGCATCCCGCGTGCTTCGTTCGGGTTAGGTCGCCTCGCTCCGTCTTGAGCTGACCCGCCGCGCTCTGCTATCAATACATGTCCGCCGCGGGGTGGAGCAGTCTGGTAGCTCGTCGGGCTCATAACCCGAAGGTCGCGGGTTCGAATCCCGCCCCCGCTACTAAGAAAAGGTCCGCATTTGCGGGCCTTTTCTATTTTCCGGTGCGTGAATCGCACAAGATCGGTGAAGGTGGAGTACCACTCTGGAGTACCAAACGAGGCTCGAAGACTACGTTTCTTCGGGCTCTGGGCACGCGGAATCGCGCGGAAGTCAGGCGGCGCTCGCTTGCGCGTTCCGGTTGATGGACGTAATCCGTGCCACCAGATCGTCGACATCCGCGACCGGGAAAATCTCTTCGGGCCCGCCAGGAGCGACGGTCGTGAACGGCTGGTCGTAGAGGAGCTGTGCGTCCATCAGGCCGTTGGCGGTGAGATAACTGACGACCAGGGCGATGAAGTCATGTTGTGCAGCGGTCAGTGTTTTCCCGTCGATGAATCCCGACAGCGCCTCGGTCGCGACAGCGCGGTCGAGGCCGACGAGGCTCCGCACGAAGGTGCCGAGACCGCCCGGCTCCGAGCTCGCACGGTCGATGTGCGAAACGTCCCAGACGCCGGCCGCCCGTAGCATCCGGTCGAGTTCCTCAAGATCCGTCTGCGTCATCGGGACGTTGCGCCGCAACTTCTGGAGCGCCAGGTGATCCTCGTGCTCGCGCAGGTACGCACGGGCCTTCTGACGGAACCGCTCGTAGGTGTCTCCCGACCCCACCGCTCGCAGCTCGACTTCCTCGAGGTCGCCGAGGTTGTCGACGAAGTCGGTATAGACAACGACGCGCCTGCGCTTCTCGAGCAGTCGTACGAGGCCGCGCACATGGTGGCGTGCGTATTCGAGCATCGGAAGCGTGACGTCGATCCACCACTCATCGCCGGCCAGCTCGTCGAGAATCGCCTGCTCGGCCCTGATCGCCGGGATCGCAAGCTGCTCGAGCAGCCCCGCTGCGATCTCCTGGACCTGCCGCCGCAGGCGTTCCTCCCCGGGCTCGCCGAGGAGCCGACAGAGCTGGAGCTTGAGGATGATCAGGTCAAAGCGCTTGGCCTCCTCATCGTCCTCCGGGAGCGTCGTTGGTAGGTCCGCGACGCGGTCGGCAAGTTCGAGCGCCTTCTGGATATCGAGCTCAGTCCACGGCTCTTCTTCGCGATAGCGCTCAACCCAGCGGCGCTGGGGTCGGACCAGGAAGTTGTCGACGTTCATGCTGCGGACCTGCTCTCGCAGCAGGTCGATGACGTCGGAGCGCAGGCCGGCGTCGCTTTGGGTGCCGTCACCGACTCCTTCTGCCTCGGCGAGCTCGACGATCAGCTGCAGCCGCTCCCGGAATAGTCTCAGGCGCAGCGACTCGCCGACGCCGCCGTCGCTCGGCACGATCTCCTGATTGAAGTAGGCGAGGTTCTCGCACACGTCAAAAACGCGGAAGTCCTGCTTGTCCTCGCCGGGACCGAACAGGTTCGGACGTAGGCGCGTTCCGCGGCCGATCATCTGCCAGAACTTCGTCTTCGATCGGACCGGCTTGAAGAACACGAGGTTCAGGACCTCAGGCACGTCGATGCCGGTGTCGAGCATGTCGACCGAGATCGCGATGTGCGGTGCTTTGCTGTCGATCGAGAAGTCGTCGATCAGCGACTGCGCGTACTCGACGCGATAGGTGACGGTTCTGGCAAAACGGCCAGCGTGTTCTGGGTAGTTGGCGTCGAACCGACGCGCGATGAAGTCGGCGTGATCGTTGTTCTTGGCGAAGACGATCGTCTTGCCGAGTCTGTCCCCGCCGGCGACCCGATGGCCATGGGTCATCAGCGTCTCGAGCACCTTGTCGACGGTGTCCTCGTTGAACAGCCAGCGGTTTATCGCCTCGGCCGAGACGGCGTCGGGCGGGTCGGCCTCATCGTCACCCCAGTCCTGGACCTCCCACGCCTCCTTCTCGTCATCAGAGAGGTCGTCGTAGCGAATGCCCTGACTGGGGAACTTGAGCGGCACCTTGATCGCCCTGGGCGGCACCAGGAAGCCCTCCGCCACCGCTTCGTTGAGGTCGTAGACGTCGGTCGGAACACCGGTCTCGAGATCGAACAGCTGGTAGGTGTCCCGGCCAACGTCGTCTTTGGGTGTCGCGGTCAGGCCAACGAGCAAAGAGTCGAAGTAGGCGAAGATCGCGCGGTACTTCTGGTATACGGAGCGGTGCGCCTCGTCGATCACGATGAGATCGAAGTAGCCTGGCCCAAAGCGGCGTTCCTGGCCCGCGTGAGCGTCGCCGATCAGGCCCATCATCGTCGGATACGTCGATACGTATGCGCGGCCGTCCTCGGCACGCTCGGTGACGAGGTTCACCGTGGCGGCGTCCGGGAGGTGGGACTTGAACGCGCTGACCGCCTGATTCACCAGCGCGACACGGTCAGCCAGGAAGAGAACCCGCTTCGCCCAACCTGCGCGCATCATCAGGTCGATGAGCGCGATCACCGTTCTGGTCTTGCCGGCCCCGGTCGCCATCACGACGAGCCCCTTACGCTGGTTCTTCTGATCGAACGTCTCCCCAATCGCCCTGATCGCGCGCTGCTGGTAGTGGCGCTCAACGATCTGTGAATCGATCTCAAGCGCACCGAGTGCATGTCGGCCTGTGCGCCGGTTGATCAGCAGCGCAAGCTCATCCTTCGTGTAAAACCCCTGCACCGGTCGCGGCGGATAGCGCTTGTCATCCCAGATCCAGGTCTCGTAGCCGTTGGAGTAGAAGATCACCGGGCGCTGACCGAAGCGCACCTCAAGGCAGTCGGCATACAGCTCAGCCTGGCGCTGACCGACCTTCGCATCGCGGCTCGTGCGCTTCGCCTCCACCAAGCCGAGGGGCAGCCCGTCATCGCCCCACAGCACATAGTCGACGTAGCCCTTGCTTTGGCTGTTCGGCATTCCGTCGATCTCGAACTCACGATCTCGATCCTCCGACAGCGGCCAGCCCGCTTCGTGGAGCAGCACATCGATGTAACGAGTACGCGTCTCGGCCTCGTTGTAGTCGTGCTGGTCCGGTACCTGCTCGTTGACGACCTTCGCCGCGACCACCTGGGCGCGAAGCCGCTCGAGCTCGGCCTGGAGCGCAGCGTTCTCCTCGCGGCTGCGGAGCAGCTCCGCGTCCCGCCGCTCGTTTTCCTCCTGGCGTTTGCGCAGGGCCTCAGCGCTCGCTTGACGCTGTTCAGTCGTCAGCGGGCGGGGGATCGCCGCCTGGTTGAACACGAGGGTCGCATGCGGCGCATCCCCTGGCTCGGGGGCGTAGGTCCGGGCGAGCCAGAACATCACGTGGAACAGCTCTTGGACGACACCGAGTGCCGTGTCCGGCTTGACTGGCCGGCGTTCGTGAACGGCTCGATTTCCCTGGCGGCGGATCAGGTCCATCTTCGCCCGGATCCGTCTATCCACCGTGTCCTTGAAGGATGGCTCGAACAGCATCGCCGAGAGGTCCTCCTTGTAGGGACGCGTCAGGGAGCGGTCCGCGTCATAGAGCCAGTGAACGGCCAGCTCGAGAGAGCGGCGAGCGTAGAAGCACGCCGTCCGTGGATCGTTGAACGTTACCCGCTCCGCCCGACCCGACTCAACCGCGAGTTCCGGCCACGCTCTGAGGAAAGAGAAGTTGGATGGCGCGCGCTGCGTTGAAGCGCTCGATGGCATCGATCAGAGCTCTCCTGCGAACGCTCGTTGCGTAAGCGCAGCCGTAAGTCGCCCCATAGTTACGTTTCGGTCTCTCATCCGCTCACGAGTAGCGTCCATCTCTGCCAGTCTTCGTACCAGTTCTGCTTGGGATGAGATCGGCGGAAGGATGACCGGCAGCGCCTTGATGATTCCCATGTTCAAGCCATCCATGATCGCGCCCTTTGCTCGGCTACGCAGATAACGCTGCGCCTCTGGATGGTGCAGGAAATACGCCTGCAGGAACTCAGGGAGGCAGCGCCGATGGTCGAGTGTGATGCAACACAAGTGCTTTGTGTTGATTGCGACACCGATGTCATCGGGGACCACAGCCACCCGCCCACAGGTGCCCATGATCGTGATCAAGACGTCGCCGGGGTTGACCGTGTACCGCTTTAGGGCCGCATACTTTCCCTCCGTGATGAAGCGCCGCCCGCCCCAGCGGAACTCGTTCGAGACTGCGTTGTCAATTCCGAGTACCTGCACGCCCGCGTCGACGAACTCACTATGAAGCAGCTGGCTCCCGAACGGCCCGGTACGGATACCGCCGTGGCCATGGTCGACAAGCTCCTCCACCAACACGGTTTCGCTCCCCTGATCTATCCCGACGGCCTGGGCGAAGGCGGATACCTGCAGTTCGTCGACTAACTCGGTAGTGCGCCGCGCGGAGGATGCGACCGATGCTGCGCCATCGAGGACCGCGGCGAGCCGGCGCTGTTCGTCAAGCGGCGGAAGCGGGATGGGCATCCTGCGAACGACATCCCGTGTCACGCCTTTAATCGTCGCGCCCCGAGCGCGGTCCACCAACCAAGTCTGCCGCGACTTAAGGTAGTGAACGAGATAATCCCTGGCGACGCGTCCACGATCTTCACTGATAGCGGTGATGTCCTGGCTGTAGCTCAGCGCGCATGGCGAGACGGCTACTTTGCCGACACCGGTGCGGGTCACGAGAAGGATCTGCCCCGGCTTAGCGAGCGATGCTGCTGACTCTCGCAGTCCCTTGTCCGTGAGGTACACCCGCGGAGCATCTCGGGACGTCCTCAAGGACGTCCTGGGACGGCCGGGGACGTCTTCGGACATCTACACTGGAAGCGCTGGAAACCGGCAACTTTCGGGAAGGGGAAAACCGTCTTGGAGAACGAGCAGCTGCGGACCGCGATTACCCGCGCCGGCCTGTCGCTCGAGGAGTTCGCCGACATCGTTCAGGTCGACGTCAAGACCGTGCGGCGGTGGCTCACCGGCCGCACCCCCTACCCGCAGAACCGCGCCAGCGTCGCCAACGCGCTAGACACGACGGAGCACGCGCTCTGGCCCGACGACGTGCCTGCTCCGGCTATGAGCGGAGCGGGCGAGCCGGCAGGACACACGACCGGCGATGCGCTCGTGGGGTATGCGCATGCCACCGACCTCGCCGCACCGGATGTCGACGAGCTCCTGCGCGCAGCGGCTGAGCGGATACAGATCGTCATCCCCTACCTCGGATCCGATTCTGGCCTTGTGGAGCTGTTCCGCGCCGGAGGGCCCAACGGATGCCGGGTCCGTCTCATGATCGAGGAGCCAGACGAACGGGTCGAACCGTTGCTCGGCGTCGACGCGATCGAGGTCCGCGCCTCGCCTGCTGGCGAGGACCACATTTTCTTCCGTGTCGACGACGAGATGCTGCTTGTGCTTAAACGCATCGGCCCGGCCGGCACGTCGCCACCGTTAATCCATCTCCACCGTCAGGTCGATGACGGGCTGTTCGATCGCCTCGCCAAGGACTTCGACGCACGCTGGCTCAAGGCGACCCCGCTCACCAGCCGCGAGCAGCTACACGCCTACCTGGCCGACACAGAGCACGAGCCCTCGCCCGAATCCGAACAGCTTTCTGAACCGGACCCGCCGTCGCCCCAGGCGCCATCACAGCCATCGGAGACTCCTATCGCCTCGTCCGGAGACGCGCCGCGCCGCTGGCCAGGACGACGCACCTGACCCAGGGCCGGCTCGCGCCGCGATCACTAGCAGCGGCGCCCGGTCACGAAGTCGGCGCGATTGTCGCGCGTACCGCCGGCCCGTCAAGGTCGGGGCGATGAAGGCGCGTGGGGGTGCCGACCGGTGGCGGCCCCTCTCTTGACCGCCCGTCGGTCACGCGCAGTGCTCCGCCGAAGTCGTGACAGGGAGAGCCCTCGCCAACCCGCAGAACTGAGCACCACCATGGGCGGGTACCAGTGCGGTACCATTTGACCATGGCCATGAATCTTCGCTTGACCGATAGCGAGTCAGCCGCTTTGCGCCGTAAGGCCGCAGAGGAGGGCCGCTCGATGCAGGA
>JBPCPC010000159.1:0-8482 GCA_050999585.1 Solirubrobacteraceae bacterium
GCTTCGGCGCGCCGATCGTGGGCGCTGCCGGGGGCAGCGAGGGCACCGACGATGCAATCGCCCGCCAGCACGAGCCGGGGATCGGTGCGGAGATCATGGGCGCGGGCAAGTTCGGCCCGCCGGGCTGGCAGGACGACGCTGACTGGAAGGGATGGTGGGGTCCCAACCCGCCGTTCCACACACCGACCTTCGTGCTCAGCCACCGGCCGCGGCTGCCGATCGAGATGGCCGGCGGCACCACCTTCCACTTCCTCCACGCCTCGCCGGCCGAGGCCCTCGACGTCGCGCGGAAGGCAGCGAGCGACCAGGACGTGCGCATCGGCGGGGGCCCGACCGTGGCCCGCGACTTCATCGCGGCGGGGCTCGTCGACCACGTCCACCTCGTCCAGGTGCCGATCGTGCTCGGCCGCGGGGTGCGGCTGTGGGATGGCCTCGAAGCGCTCGAGGCGGATTACGACGTCGAGGCGGTCTCGACACCCAGCGGCGTCACCCACCTCACCTTCACCCGGTCCGGTTGAGTCAAGAGGTTCCGCCAATACGCCGACACCTGCAGGATCAACAGGGAGGCCATCGCGGTGTCGAGGTCTCAGAACGGCATCGACCACGCGGACTCGTCCAGCCTCCCCACGGGGTGTGTGCCTTCTCCGGCTGTGCATACCGGTCGACGAAGGCGGCCTTGTCGCTGCACGGCACGATCAACAACGGCGCCCGCATCAGCCCGGCGAGCCAGCGCAGGGCATGCGGCTATTCCCCGACACCGGCGCGGCCATTGCGCTTGACCTGGTCGACTCGCGAGCCGATTCGAAGGGCGCAACGATCCAGGTCTACCGGCCCCCCGGGCGCCCGCAGTAGGCGAGCTGAAGCGCGTGACATCGGCTGCCGCAGTCAGTGAGAGTCGATCTCGTGAGACGACAGCGTTCGTGACCCTCGGGAGCGCAACGATGAAAGGCGAGACGCTCTGGGCGCGGCCTCCCATCCGCGGTCGCACGGGCATCCTGGAGCTGGAGCCGAAAGT
The DNA here is from genome assembly GCA_050999585.1 of Solirubrobacteraceae bacterium. Taxonomy (GTDB): domain Bacteria; phylum Actinomycetota; class Thermoleophilia; order Solirubrobacterales; family Solirubrobacteraceae; genus Palsa-465. The sequence goes on from JBPCPC010000159.1 coordinate 1,016, forward strand.
CTCCGAATGCGAGAAGCCAAATTCTGAGCTGATCGGCCGTTACGCATCGTGGCTGTTCCCCGACCGTGGTGGTCTGTTCCAGGGACCTCTGGTGTTTTGGGCGCCCTGGGCCAAGCGGTTAGGCTGCCGGCGATGATCGGACTGTCTGACAACGCGCGGCCTGATCCGGCCGATCTTGGGGCTCTGCTTGTCGTCCTGCATGGTGCTGACGCGCCCAGAGGCAGGGTCGAGGTCACGTACCGCGTTTGGCGCCATCAGGAGCGTTCACACGCCGCGTTTATCGCCAATGCGGAGGCACAGAAGCGTCGGGGTGCGTCGATCAGCACGTTCGGCGTCGGTAAGGGTCGGCCGCAGCCAGCCGAAGTTGAGGAGACCGTCCGGATCTGGCGTGACGGCGAGCGTTCCCGCGTCGAGCATCACGGCGGGCCTCGGGACGGCTACTACGCCGTCTCGGACGGACCGCTGTGGTGGATGTGGGACGAGCGAAACGGTGCCCACAACAACCAGGACGATCCCAGTGTGGGCAGCGGCATCGGGGAGGAGCTTCAGATCATGCTGAGCCCGGTACCGCTGCTGAGCTTGCTGCGGTTTCAGCCGACGGGGAGTTCCGAGGTTGCCGGCAGCCTGACGATCAGCGCGCGCGGCATCCCGCGGCGACAGGAGACTCGTCAGGGCCGGCGTTCGAACTCCACGAGCTCGGTACGGGCGCCGACTTCTACGAGTTTGAGGTCGATCGGCAGCTTGGTGTTCTGCTCGCTGTTACCGCGATCGGGGACAAGCAGCCATTCCACAGGGTCTCGACGCTCGCGGCTGCGTTTGATCAGCCGATCCCGGATGAGACGTTTCGGTTTGAGCCGCCGGCCGGTGTACAGATCCAGTCGAGGTGGGGTGAGGAGCGTGTTGAGCACGTCACGCTCGTCGAGGCGCAGCAGCGAGCGCCGTTCACGGTGCTGATGCCCGATACCGTTCCTGGCAACTGGCAAGTGCAATGCAGGCTCATCCGGCCCTCCGAGCGCCCGCCCTCACCGATGCAGATCGGACTGATCTACCACTCGACCGATGGCCACGAAAGCATCTCGCTCAGCCAGTTCCCCGCTGGAGGGTCCAATCCCTACAGAGAGCTGGGTGATGGGGAGGGCAGGGAGACTGTCACACGAGGTGGGATCGAGATGAAGACCAGACCTGAGCGGTGGGGTCAGGCACAGGTAGAACTCGAACGTGAGGGCACGTTCGTGCACCTCATGTCCGACAACCTCGCCCGCGACCAGGTCCTAGCGATTGCGGCCGGCCTGCGACCTGCACCCAGCACCAGCAGCATCTAGCGATCCGACCGAGTCCTTTGCCCTTGCCGCAGTCAACCGATGCCGACACCGGCCTTGGCCACCGCTGACGCAACCGGCGTGTCCCGCTTTCACGTCAGCGGTACATCCGAGGACAGGTCTCGGCTTGCGAGATGCGCGGATAGCGAGGTGGGTCGCGAGGAACCCGGCGGGACCTCGCGAGCAATTCGCACTCAGAAGCCAGGCTCGGTCGTCGCCGATAGGAGGGCCCAGGCTCATCCCGATGACAAGGGCCAACTGCATATGCAGAGTCGGTGTCGACGCTACAGCGACGCGGGGGGCGTGCGGGGTGAACGGGATCGTGCGGCGTGGCGGGCGCTGTCGATCCAGATCGCGGCACAGCGCGCCTCCGGCGCCAATCGTCCGGACCATCCGTATCGCGGCAAGGGCATCGCCCGCCGCCAGCATGTCGGGCGATCACTTCGTCGCCAATCCGATCGCCGGCTGAGAACCTGCCGGAGGACGAATGCGATCGCTCGCACAGGCCCGGGACTCTGCGCGGGTGGAGGATCCCGCCCCTAGGGCTCAGCGAGTACATGCCGGCGTAAGAGCAAAGACGCTTCCTCAAATCAGCATATGTAGTATGTTTCCCCCCCAGCGATGAGAGGAGAGGTCGGAATGAGCACGCAGCGAGGGGGGTCCGAGTACGCGCACCCGGCTTCGCAGGCCGATCCGACGAAAGAGGGAGGGCTTCTGACCCGGCGGCAGGTGATCGGGTCGGGCATGGCGTTGAGTGCCGGTGGGTTGCTCGTCGCCTGTGGTGGTACTGGCCGGACGGGCAGCGGCACTGGGTCTCAGTCGATTGCCGTCGGCGGCGTACCGCGTAGAGGAGGCATCCTCAAGGTGGGCGTGTCAGGCGGCAGCGCCAAGGACACCGTCGATGCGCACAAGCCGGCGTTTGATCCAGACATCGCCCGAGCGTTTCAGCTGTATGAGACGATCACTCGTCACCGCGGCGCGGACTTCAAGCTGGTGATGCAGTTGGCCGAATCGGTGGAGCCCAATAAGCGCGCTGATGTGTGGACGGTGCGCCTCCGCGACGGAGTGCAGTTCCACAATGGCCGGCCGTTGGGGGCCGATGATCTGATCTTCACGATCCGGCGCATCCTTGACCCGAAGACGGTCGCGCGGGGCGCAACGTCGATCGCGTACGTCGATGCCGCAAACCTGCGCAAGCTCGACGCGCGCACCGTGCGCGTGCCATTGAACTCGCCTACTGTGACATTCCCCGACGATATGTCGGAGTACTACATGGGCGTCGTGCCCGTGGGCTATGACCCAGCCAGCCCGGTGGGAACTGGACCGTTTCGTTATGAGAGCTTCACGCCAGGCCAGCAGAGCATATTCGTTCGCAATCCTCATTACTGGGAGCCCAGTGAGCCGCTGCTCGATGCCGTGCAGATCATCGATATTGCCGATGACACCGCGCGCGTCAACGCGCTGCTAAGCGGCCAGGTGCAGGCAATCAGCAACCTGCCGGCCTCGGAGGTAGGCAGCGTCAAGAGCGCCGGCGCGAAGGTTCTCAACTCAGAGACGGGCGGCTGGACTCCGATCACGATGCGCTGCGACCTGAAACCGTTTGATGACGTGCGCGTCCGCCAGGCGTTTCGCTTGATCGCCGATCGCCAGCAGCTCGTCGACCTGGCCCTGTCTGGCTACGGCCGAGTGGCTAACGACATGTACTCTCCCTACGACCCCGACTACGACCACAACATCCCGCAGCGCCATCAGGACATCGAACAGGCAAAGTCGTTACTGCGCGCTGCCGGCCGGGAGGGGATGAGCATTGAGATGGTGACCTCGCCGGTGTACGTGGGGGTGGTGCAGGCAGCGGAGGTCTTTGCCCAGCAGGCGAAGGCCGCCGGGGTCAAAGTCAGCCTGCGCCAGGTTGACACAGCCACGTTCTACGGCCCGAACTATCTCAAGTGGAACTTTGCCGAGGACTTCTGGGGTACGTACAGCTTTCTTGTGCAGGCTGGTCAGGGAAGCCTGCCGAATTCTCCCTACAACGAGCCGCACTGGAACGATCCGACATTCATCAGTCTTGTGCAACAGGCCAGGCGCACGATCGACGACGGCAAGCGCCGCGAATTGGTCTACGCCGCCCAGGAGATCCATCACGCCAGCAGCGGCGACATCATTTGGGGGTTTTTCAATCTGCTTGACGGTCACGGCGCCAAGGTCGGGGGTCTGCAAACCTCGGTGCTCGGCTACGGGCTCAACGGCTACAACTTCCGCAAAGTCGGCTACCTCGCCTGACTTGACCGCCGCCCAGAGCAGAGCCGGATCCGTGGGCGGCCCTGCGGTCGGGGTGTCGGCGCGCTCCCGATGAGGATTCGTGATGTGCGCGTTGACGTCGTCGCCCTACCTGGGGAGGGGGGCGACTCTCCTGCGCTCGAGTTCGCGATCGTGCGCGTACGCACTGACGACGGGATTGTCGGCCTGGGCGAAGCCAGCGCCCCGCCCTCGGTCGTCCGGGCGGTAATTGAGGCGCCCGCCTGGGGAGTCCTGTCGCACGGCATTGTCGATCTTCTGGTCGGGCGCGACCCGCGTGAGGTCGCGACTCTGTGGGAGGACCTCTACCGGCTCACGCTGTATGCCGGGCATCGTGGCGCGTACCTGCACGCGATCTCGGCGATCGACATCGCGCTCTGGGACATCTTGGGCAAGTCCACCGGTCTGCCCGTGCACACTCTGCTTGGGGGTGCGTTCGCCGACGTGCTCCCTGCCTACCTCACCGCGCTGATGCCCTCGGAGCCGGACGCGGCGCAAAGGGTCGCCGAGGAGGCGGTCGCGGATGGTTGGGGGGCGCTGAAGCTCGGCTGGCTTCCGCAGCGGGACGCGGCCGCCGACGCCGAGTTGGTGATGGCCGCGCGCCGCGGCGCCGGCCCGGACGTGGCATTGATGATCGACGTTGGGACAAGCGCGCGCGAGCAGCACGGGAGCCTGCGCGCGGTCGCCCCATGGGACTTCCGAACGGCGTTGGCGCGTATCCGCTCCTGGGACTCAGCCGAGCTCAGTTGGGTCGAGGAGCCACTGCCGGCCGACGACCTGGACGGGTACCGCCGCCTGGTCGACGCAAGCGAGACCCCGATCGCCGCCGGTGAGCAGGAGACCACACGCTTTGGCCTGTACGCGCTCATGGACCGCGGAGGCGTGGACGTCGTGCAGTGCGACGTGGCGCGCGTGGGCGGGCTGACTGAGGCGCGGCGCGTCGTGCAGGCCGCTGCCGACCGCAACCGGCGGTTCGCTCCCCACTGCTACGGCTCGGGTATTCAGCTGGCCGCTTCCGCGCACCTGGCGGCCTCGGCGCCCAATCTCGCTCGGCTGGAGTACCCCGCACCGGTGGCGCACGGCCCATCGCTCGTGCACCCCGGGATTGAAGCGGTCGCCGGGTCGGTTGCGCTGCCCCAGGGTCCCGGACTCGGGGTGGAGCTTGACGAGGAGCTTCTCGAGCACCTGCGCGTGCGATGAGCCCCAGCCTGTCCGAAGAGCCTTCCGCGGCGACCCCGCATGCCACCGATCGGCGGCATGCGGATGCCCCTACGATCCCGAGGGTGTCCTCCGACGATGCCCCCGCGGTCAAGGGCCGCCTGCGCGCGGTGCCGCTGCGCGGCGATCGGAGCCGCCTCAGCGATCGTGTTGCCGCCCAAATCGAGCGCCAGATCGTCACCGGGGACCTGAAGGCCGGCGCGCTGGTCCCGACCGAACCCGAGCTGGGTGAGCTGTTCGGCGTCAGCCGGACCGTCGTGCGCGACGCTGTGCGCACGCTCGCGGCGCGTGGGTTGCTCGACGTGCGTGCCGGTCGCGGCACGACGATCTTGCCGTTCAGCGACGACGCGCTCAGCCGTGCGCTACTGGCACTGCTCGCGCGCTCGGAGCTGTCCATGGGCGAGGTGATGGATGCACGAGCCGCGCTTGAGATTGAGCTTTTTCCGCTGGCCGCGACGCGAGCGACCGACGAGCAACGCGAAGCCGTCGCCGATCAGCTGGCATGCTTTACGCGGGCGGTCGCCGAGAAGGATTGGGCCGGGGCCCATGAAGCAGACCTCGCGTTTCACCTCGCCCTGCTGCGCGCGACCGGCCTGCCCGCACTGGCAGTCATGCTGCGCCCACTGCAGCAGGTGATCATGATCTGCTCGCGCCCGGCCCAGCCTGGTTGGCGCGCTAGCTGGCAGGTCGAGCGACACCGCGCGGTGTACGCCGCCCTGGTCGCCGAAGATGCGGACGTCCTGCGCGAGGCGCTGCGCGAGCACTTCGCCTATGTCGAGGAGCCCGCCTATCGGAGGCTACGCGGCCGCCCCTTCGGTCGAGCAGCCGCCGTGCGGGACGCGCTGGCGACGCAACCGTGAGCACCGCGCGCGGAGGTGGATGCGCTTGGGGCCCGGCGGCGTGCGTACGTCTGGATCCTTGCGGTGCCGCTGCCCTGGTGCGGCTGATCGACCCCTGCGACGACGAAGGCGCAGACACGGTGGCGTCGGTGCCCGGAAGTCCTCCTACCTCCGGACCGGCAGCGTGGGCACCGCCTCATCAGCCAGCGTGCCGCCTGGTAGCAGGGGTCGATCGCGCCGGTCTTCGTGCTCCAGCCCCGGCGCCTTGTGCTCCACCCCGGGTGTGGGCGCAGGCCAAGGACGCGCAGTGTTCCTACGATCCACAAAAGGCGAACCAGAGGCTGCTTCTCAATGGTTTCGCTGCATCCCCCAATCGCAGAGCACCGCCGTCTGTCATGTTCGCGGCACTAAGAACCTACCGGAGGCATCAATGGCGACCAGTTCCCTGGCGCGTGGAGACGGTGACACCGTCCGCTTCATTTGTATGGCGGATGGCACCCGCGAGGACTACGCGCTACTACAACGTCTCGAGACAACCTACCTGACGGCGCTGCCGGATCGGCTGTTGAAGGCCGTGCAGGCGCTGGAGCACTCGTTCTCCGGCTATCAGGTGACTCGCTATGAGCACTCGCTGCAGTCTGCCACGCGCGCCTACCGAGATAAACGCGACGAGGAGTACGTCGTCGCGGCCCTTCTGCACGACGTCGGTGATGAACTGGCTCCCCACACTCACGGCGAGATGATGGCGGCCGTGCTGCGGCCATTCGTCCGCGAGGAGGTTTGCTGGATGATCAAGTACCACGGTCTGTTCCAGATGTACTACTACGCCCACCATTACGGCAAGGATCGGCAGGCCCGGGACCAGTACCGTGATCATCCCTACTACCAAGCCTGCGCAGAGTTCTGCGAGCTCTACGACCAAAACTGCTTCGACCCGGCATACAAGTCGCTGCCGCTGGCGCACTTCGAGCCAATCGTGCGGGCGGTATTCGCGAAACCAACTTACCTGGACCGCCTCTGACCGCATGTGCGGTGAGCAGGACTGGCTGGCGGGCCGCTTTGATCACCTCCACTTCGTGTGGATCGGCGCGGGCCTCGAGCACATCGATTTCCTCAACAGGCAGATCGCATCGTTGAGCGAAGCGATCGGGGAGCAGATCGGCCCCTTTTCGAGCAAGCCGTTGAACTCTTGTGCACGATCCCCGGGTTCAACGACGCACCGCGAGGTGATCATAACCGAGATCGGCGTTGACATGTCGGTCTTCCCGACCGACAAGCAGCTTGCGTCCTGGGCCGGGATGTGCCCCGGCAACCACCAATCCGCTGCGTGCAAACGCCGCTCCGGGAAGGCCCGCAAGGGATCGAAGTGGCTCGACTGGGCGCTGGAGGAGTCCGCGATGGGCGCGATCCGCACCAAAGACGTCTATCTCGCAGCGCAATACGCCCACCTCAGACCCCGCCGCGGACACAAGAAAGCCCTCGAGCAGTCAAGCACTCCATCCTGATCGCCTGCTGGCACATGCTCACCACCGGCAAGCTATACGTCGACCTCGGCGGCGACTACTACCTCAAACTCGACCCCAGAAGATCACCAAACGACTCATCGCCTTTCCGGCACCGCTCGATCCCTCACCATGGCGAGACACTCGCCGGTACCGCAACGCCCAAAAGCACGGGAGTGTCCTAGGAATTGTGTAGGCACGAACGAAAGAGACGTTCATGCCTTCAACTACAGATAGATCTGATGTTCGAGCGAGGGTCTTTGACTCGGAGGGAGCCGGCGGCGAGCCCTTGGG
>JBPCPC010000170.1:0-6899 GCA_050999585.1 Solirubrobacteraceae bacterium
GAGCGCGACACCGGAGCGCGCATAAATAGGCCCCCGAGAGGGGCAAAGCCGCGCGGCAGACTCACAGCTCCTGACGTCTGCGCTTCGCTACGTCAGTCACCCGCACCCACCCACAACCTAACTGAACACGACAACGCCGACCACCCCGGCGAGCATGACCGCTGCGCAAATACCGCCAGAAATCGCCATCAAACAGCCGCCGAGCGCCGAACCGACCTCCCAGGAACCGTTCTACGCCCCTGCGCAACCGGCCCCCGACCGACAAGACCCCCGAAATCTTTTGCCTGGAACCCTTGACTTTCTTACTGAGTGAGCTGGACCGGATACGTCGCGGCACCCCTCTACAGGGCCGCAAACAGGCTTACGATCGCCCGCTCGCACAGCTCGACCAACGAAATCGGCACACCGACCGGCTCTTATCCGTCTAGCGGCCGAACCGCCAGCCGCCCGCATCGCAGCACAACCCCCCGATTCCCGCAACCAGCGACAAACGCTTGACAGAGGAGAAACATCGGTCGCCGAGAGCAGGGCGGACGCGGCGGCGTGCAGAATCGGTCGATTGCATAGGCGCAGGGCGCCGGGCGCAGTCTCGAGTTTGGCGAGAAGCGCGTCTCTAACAAATGCTCCGTCGCCTCCTCTTACGGCCCCGTGCCACACCGACTACACGCTCGCTTTGCGAGCCAATGCAGGTGGGGAGACAGCCAGCCGCTCATGCCTCCTTCGGCGACATTGGGCTCGTGCGATCGGGGAGCTACGGACGACAAAGCGCAACCGCCCTCAGGCGCCGCTCCTGCTCGTCGTGGCTGTCGGGCAAAGGGAGTCCACTGGCTGGATGGTCAGTCGACGTGCGAGGCGGTCAACCGTGAGGGTGGGCGGCTCTGCAATCAGTACGGGGCTTCGTTGGTGTTGGCATGTCTGGGGCACGGGACAACGTACCTCTCTGATCAGCGGGTTCGCTAAGCCTCGATCCACCGTTCTGAGCGTGTGGCTGGCGGATCGGGTGCCAGACCGGTCGTTGGACACGATTGGTGGGCGTTGAGCGAGGGTTGGGGGTTTGGTGAGACTCGCTGGCCGGGATGGGGCCAGTTGCGGCCGTCGCGGCGGCGCGGTCGGGCAGGTTGAGCCCGGGGGCAGAGCCGAATCGTCTTCGTGGCCGCGGTGGTGTTTAGGTCAGTGGCGGCACGGCACGGCTCGGAGGCGTTGGAGGGCGATGAGAAACTGGGTTGCCCATGGCCACCGGGCGGGCATTCGGAGTGTCGCGGTCTGGGCAGTGCGGGTGATCCGGCCGGGAACGGTCAGCGGCCGTCGTCGCAGCGTCCGGTCGGTGGGAATGATCGTGTTGGGCAGGCCGATCTGGGTGGTCCATCGCAGCAGGTTGTGCGCCAAGGCGGCGATCACAGTCCAGGCGGCGTTGGCGAGGAACTTGCCGGAAGGGAAGTGCGCCAAGGCCTGGTCTTTGAGGTCACGGATCGCGAGCTTCACCACCGCGTGCTGGCGGTGCTCTGACTCGACTGTCTCGAGCGGATCGGTGCGGTTAGTCAAGAACGCGAAGTGGCGCCAGTCGGGCCACAGCTCGGCCTGGGCTCCCGCTAGGCGGGTGCGGCGGATGATCAGACGCTGGCGACCGAGCATCGTCTGCGCGATCTGCGCCTCCCCGCCGTCGGGGTAATCCTCAAGCGGCTGCCAATCCTGCTCGGGGATTGCCGTGATCGCGGCCTTGATGTGCTTGTGCTGGCGAGCGCCGATCGAGTAGGTCCAGCCCGCGCGCTGCAACCGGGCGGTGATCTTCTTGCTCTCAAACCCCGAGTCCGCTCGCAGCAGCTTGGGGCCGCTCGCGCCGGCTCGTGCGACGCGGGGGATGAGTTCTTCGACGAACCGCACCGCGCCGCGCGACGTGTTCGCCGATCCTTTTCGAGCGCGGATGTGCAACACCTCACCGGTGCCTGAGCGGGTCGCGACGATCGGGTGGTACCCCCGCTTCGCTTGTGCGTGTACCCACAGCCCGCGCCCTGCTTGTCATAGCCGTAGACCTCGCCAACGAAACTATCCACGTCTATAACCAGCCGCCCGTCGCCTGGACCGGCACCCGTCGCCCCAGGCACGACACAGGCACTCGGCCAGGATCTTGTCGAGCTGGCGGACGTGCCCGAAGGTGAACGCGCGCAAAAACGTGCCCAGCGTCGACGGCGCCGACACGCCGTGACCCAACACCGCGTGCGTCTGGCCTGAGCGCAGCACGTCGCAAGTCATCAATGCAGTCCGCTGAGAGCGCCATCGCTGAGATCAGGGTCATCACTTTGCGCCCCGGATTCGCTGCGCCCGGCCGGTCGCCGAGGTCGACGCTCTGATCGATCGGCGCCCCAATCCCGAGCCGCGCCGCGAATACGGCTGGCAACATCACGCCCGCGTTCGCGACGGCTCGCTCATCGTCGAACACGGCCCGGGTTCAAGGCTGGAGAAGTAATCGCTGACATCAGCGTCGAGCACCCAGTTCACGTTTCTTGCCCACGATCCCGGCCGCGAGCGCATCCAACGCATGATGCGGGCTGCGTCCGGATCGGAATCCGTAGGAGAACTCGAGAAAGTCCGACTCATAGATGGCGTTCAGCACCTCGACCAGCGCCCGTTGGACGATCTTGTCCTCCAACGCAGCGACACCGAGCGGCCGCAGCCGCCCATCCGGTTTCGGGATATACACCCTCCGCGACGGCCTTGCCCGATACGCGCCCCTGTGAACGCGAGCATGAAGATCTCGGAGGTTGTCCTCCAACTCCAGCCCGTAATCCACCCACGTGACCCCGTCCACCCCGACGCAGCTTTGGGCTTTAGCACCCAATACGCCGCTCGGAGACGATCGACATCAACGTGGCGCAGGAGCGCGGTGAACCGCGCTTCCTTGTCCGTAGCTGCCACACGGCGCACACGACCCAGATCACTCAGCGCGCCTTGTCCGGCACTGAGTCCGGGACGCGTTTCACTGGCCGTGTTCCCCTTGGCTGGTCGCCTTCCCTCCACCATCTCCGCCGCCCCGCCTTGAGCGTTGTTCAACCGCTTCTCAGGTACTACGCGACCACCCGACTTCTCACGATCGTGCATCACGGGATTACGGCCACAGGCCTTCCCCGCACAACCCGCCCCTCCATCACGACAGGCGGATGACCGTGAGATCTCCCGGTTCTCAGCATGAAGAGATCACGCACATGCACGGGTTCTCCGACCCCGCGGGGTCCGCAGACAGCTCACGGATAACGCCGTCAACGATGTTGCCTTCCGCTGATCCACAGCACGTCGGCACCCCGGTTTTGCCTATTTCGAGGCTCAATAGCCGGCCTGCACGCACCCCGAAACCAACGCTTCGCTGCGCCCTCACGGAACGCCAACGCATGGTCAGGGCCATCACGATTCGCTAGATCTTCGATGTAGGACTCTTCCATTCCCTTCTTCATGCCGGTTGTCCGGCGCTTTCGCGGATCGAGGCTAAGCCATCGTATGTCCAGCGGCGTTGACACATGGACGGGGCAGTCCGTCTGATCGAGCGGCCGGGGCATGATGCGCGATCTCGACGCGAGCTTGAAGTCTCGCTTTCCCACGCTGACCGACGACCGACGACCGACGACGAGCGTTCACGCCGCGGCGCTGTCATGGTTGCGCTGGCGTGTCGCCTGTGAAAGCATTACTCTAGATTCCAATCGAAGTGACGAGGAGGAACGGTGCGCAAGATCATCGGGGTAGTCGTGAGCTTCGTTGTGCTCGGGGGTGCGGGGGCGGCTCTCGCGGGCCAGGGCGCCACGAACAGCACCGGGGAGTTCATCGACCTCAATGTCTCGGTTTCGCCACCGGTCGCTGGAACGGCCAAGGCACCGCAGGGCGTTGGCGTCGCTTTTGACTCCTTCACCGGCAACCGGATAAACGGCGATATCTCGAGCGGCAACAATTCGATCGCAGTTCGCTTTAACAATGGATTTCAGTACAACGGGCTGACCTTCCCGAGCTGCACAGTCAACCCGGACCCGAACGGCTTTTCCTCGTGCACCCACGCAACCCAAATTGGAACCGGTGTGGGTGAGCTCGGAATTCCCGGAGCGAACGGCGCCCCGCCGACCTTCGTCAGCGCTCAGCTTCTCGTATACAACGGCAAGCCGTTCAAGAGCAAGGCCCCAACGATCATCTTCCAAGGCGTCCTCAACGGCAAGGTAGTCGACGAGTTGGACTTCACCGCTCAGCAGCAGGCGAGCGGCCCGTATGGCTTGGCTTTCACCGAAATCCAGTTTCCCGCGACAGCCGGAGGCGGCGGCGTCGGTGGGCTCACCAAGTTCAGCGTGACGATCCCGCGGAAGAGCACGCATCAGATGCGTCACGGCAAGCGCGTCACGACGTACCTGATTCAGGCGCCGACGACCTGCCATGGAGCCTGGCAGTTCGCGCAGACCAACGGGTTCACGAACGCAGCGCCTTTGACCGCCACCGACTCTCAGCCCTGCACGACCCACTAAGCCTGGGTTTATCGCGGGACGTGGGCGGTTCTGTCCACGGCTGACGTTGATGTTTTAACGTTCTCCTGAGCAGGGCTGTCCTAGCAGTCGGGTGCAGCGACGGCGGTCCTGTCAGGAGGTCACTCACATGCTGCACGACGCGGCGGATGTTCGGAGCGTCTGAGAACGCTTGAGTCGGTGCGGGTCCGGTTTGATGACCCGCGGTTGGTGAGTGACGCCGGGCTGCTGGTGACCGCGACCTTGGCCGAGCGGTTGGGGGGGATGGAGGACTTGGTCAACGAGTGGATCTGGCTCGGTCATAAGGTGCCGGGTCGGTCTTGCCGGGCCGCAAGGTGAATTCGTTGGTGCACGGGATGCTCGCCGGGCGGACCGGATCGATCAGACGAATGTGCTGCGCGCCGGATCCACAGGCCTGGTGCTCGGCCATCGAGTCATGGCGCCGTCCACACCCGGCACCCAGATCTTCTGGGACATAGCTGAGTGGGCCAGCAGATTGGCGCGTTTCCGAGAGAGGGACGCGTGCAGAGCGGTTCTCCCGTCGTCTACAGCAGCTCGTCGCTCGTCCGACGCGGCTGCCCCAAGAACCCGTTGACATAGGAGCGAGCTTCGGGACGATCAGCTGCAGTCGCTGCAAGACCGGCGAGCTCAGCATACGTCGCGCCGCTCGCCGTTGCAGGGCTCCCACCGCAACCGGCAAACCCAGCGCTGTACCTACGCAGGCGTGCTCACCGCCGCCGGCGCGTCGACGCGACCGCGGCACTTTAATCAGGCGAATCCGATCGTCCGCTGCGGCGATCACCCGGGCCGACCCGGCCATCCAGATGTCGCCTTAGCCTCGATCCACCGTTGTCGGCTCGGCGAGTCGTCCGGGGCTGAGATTTAAATGACCTCCTGAGCAGGCAGAAAGCTGTCGTGTCGGGCGACGGCGGGCCTGCACCAGGAGGTCATCTGCATGGTGAAGGGTCTGCCGGACGCAACGAGGGTCGTGTTCGACGATGAGCGGGTGGTCGCCAACGCGGGCCTGCTGCTCCCCGCGGTGCTCGCGGATCGGCTTGGGATTGAGGCGCTGGTCGATCGGATGGTTGATCTGGGAGCCCGCCGAGGGGCGGCGAACGCGGGGCGCAAGGTGATGAGCTTGGTGTCCGCGATGGCGCTCGGGGCGGACTGCATCGATGACTGCGATGTGCTGCGCTCGGGGCAGACCAGCGTGGTGCTCGGCCACGGTGTTGCGGCACCGTCAACGTTGGGGACGTTTTTGCGGGCGTTCACCTTCGGGCATGTCCGCCAACTCGACCGCGTTCTCGCCGAGAGCCTGTCGCGCGCGTGGGCGGCCGGCGTCGGACCGGGCGACGGACGGCTGGTCGTCGATGTGGACAGCTTCGTCGGAGAGGTCTACGGATATGACAAGCAAGGCGCCGGCTATGGGTACACCCACAAGCGTGGGTTTCACCCCATCCTCGCGACCCGCGCCGGGACCGGCGAGGTGCTCCACATCCGTGCGCGAAGAGGGTCAGCGAACACCTCCCGTGGCGCATTGCGGTTCGTCGAGGAACTGATCCCGAGGGTCGCCCGCGCGGGCGCGTCCGGCCCGAAGCTGCTGCGCGCCGACTCCGGGTTCTGGAACCACAAGATCATGACCCGCTTGCAGGCCGCTGGCTGGACCTATTCGATTGGGGTCCGCCAGCAACCTCACATCAAGGCTGCTGTGGCGGCGATCCCGGAGACCGACTGGCAGACGCTCGAGGGGTACCCCGAGGGCGGGGAGGCTCAGATCGCCCAGACGATGATCGGCCGCCAGCGACTGATCGTGCGTCGCACCCACCTGATCGGCGCCCAAGCGGAACTGTGGCCCGACTGGCGCCATCACGCGTTCTTCACCAACCGCACCGACGCGCTCGAGCTCGTCGAATCAGAGCACCGCCAACACGCCGTTGTGGAACTCGCGATCCGTGACCTCAAAGACCAGGCACTTGCGCACTTTCCTTCCGGCAAGTTCCTCGCCAACGCCGCGTGGACCGTCATCGCCGCCCTGACGCACAACCTCCTCAAATGGACCACCGTGATCGGGCTGCCAGACACGATCATCCCCACCGCCCGGACGCTTCGCCGCCGAATGCTGAGCGTCCCCGGCCGCATCACTCGCACCGCCCGGCAACTGACACTCCGCATGCCCGCCCGCTGGCCATGGGAACACGACTTCGTCGCCGCGCTGGAACGCCTTCGCGCCGTGCTCCCGCTCACCTGAGTCGCCAACGCTGTCAGGAGAAACGAACAGTGCCGACCCCTGGCCTTGGCCTGCCCGGACCAGACCGACCCGCCCGCTGCGACGGCCTCAACTGGCCCCACCTGCCCCAGCGACATCCACCTCCGGGCCCCAAGCCGGACAAAGAGCCCGCCGACCGACCC
>JBPCPC010000211.1:0-58285 GCA_050999585.1 Solirubrobacteraceae bacterium
GGTGGGGTGGGGGGGGGGGGGGGGAGGGGGGGGGGGGGTGGTGTGGGGTTTTTTTTTTTTTGTGGGGGGGGGAGGAGCCTCCCCCCCCCCCCCCAGCTGTAGACGGCGTTAGCGGCGACCTCGACCTCGAGCATCCGATAGGGCAGGTACTCCCGGACGCGGCGCTTGGTCAGCCCCGCGCGCCGGGCGGCGCGCTCCAGCGCCTTGAACTCGCGGCGGCCCTCATACACGGTGACCACGCCGGATTCGGGATCAAAGGTCGCTTCGGTCTCTGAGTCCTCGTCTTTGCGGGCGATCTCGCGCACCCATCCGGAGGCGTGGTGGCGCACCACGAGCACGACCAACTCGGCCAGCTGGCCGGAGGCCTCGGCGAGCACGGTCAGCCGGGCGCCGGGGTCACAGCTGACCCGGCAGCGGACGTTGGCGTCGATCCGGGAGAACCCCGAGCGAACCGGATCGGGGATGGTGTCGGAGGAGAGGTTGACCGACAGGCCGGGGTCAACGGCAACGTGCACGGGGGTGCCGGGCGCGATCTGCGCGGGGTCGGCGAGCAGGGTGATCCCGCGCCGCTCGCCGGGGTGCAGACGCACCAGCGTCTGCTTGAAGCGCAACGGGGCGAGCACCCTGGGGTCCAACTGCCGGTCGCCCTCGGGGCCCTCGTCGGCCTGATCTGGCTCTCGCTCCTCCTCCTCGGGCTCGTCGGCAGCGCTGGGCGGTGGGGAGGAGGCGGCCTCACCGCCGGACGCGAACGCGGCCTTGCCGGGCGTGTCAAACGCTGACTTCAGCGCGTCGTTGAGCGCCCGCAGCCCGACCTGGTCACGGGCCTTGAGCGCCCCTCCGGGGCGGACCAGGTGCGCGCCGGCACGCTTCTCCTCGGCGGCGAGGATCGGTCGCAGCACCCGGTCGATCGCCGCATACAGCGCCTTGACGACCGGGTGATGGTCGTTGAGCCCACTGCGATCGACCCGGACCACCAGCTGCGGGCGAGGACGATCCAGCGCCTGGCGCTGCAGCGCCTCCAGCGCATCGCAGCGCACCTCCCCGTACAGGTGCCGGGCGCCGGGATGCCCCTCATGCGAGCCCAGCGTGGACTCGTGCGCAGCACGCCCTGAGCAGACCACCAGCCCACCCAGCCTGGTCGCGCGCGAGGTCCCGGGCGCCAACGGCCGCGCGCAGCGACGCACCGTCACCCGCGCCGTGATCTGGCCCGACACCTCGACCTGGTCGTCAAACAGCACCGGGCGCTCGGGGTCAGGATCGGGGGCCGGGAAGCGAACCAGCTCAAGCTGCCCGGCGGGCAGTGAGAGCCACAGCTCGCGGGCCGAGTCTGAGAGCACCGGGCGCAGCTGCACCAGCTGGCAGACCAGCGTGCGCAGCCGCCCGTCGGCGGGGAGACGCTCCTGCGCCAGCGGCACCGTCACCACGCTTCCCGACACCGCGTCGGGCGCCGCCTCGTCGACGACGTGCAGGAACGCGTACGGGTCATCGCCGGCGGCCGGAAAGAACCACGACTGCACCCGTCGCCCATCCCGAGCCCCCTGGATCTGACCGGCGCCCTGGGCCAACCACACGTCTCGCAGGCCGCGGCCGAACAGGCCACGCTGCTGGGCACCATCGTGCTCGGGCAATTCCCCCAGCGCCCCCAGGCGCCGGTCGACCACCGCGGCGTTGACGCCCACGCCGTCATCTGAGCAGCGCACCTCAAATCGCCACGAGCGCAGCGCCGGCACCCCCAAAGCCCGCATCTGCACCCCCCAGCGGTCTAAGAACCCCGGGTCCGGGGCGGCGAACGACAACTCGATCCGCCCGCGCTGTGAGCCCGAGGCGGTGATCGCGGCGTCGGCGTTGGTCACCAGCTCGGGGACGATCTGAGCCAGGTCGATCCCGCCCTGAGCGAAGTTCTCGCGAAAGTAACGCCCGCGCGCACGACCGACATGCACCTCTGAGCGCGACAGAACCGACGCCACTACACCACCCCCACGGTCAGCTCGCCTGCTTGGGCCTCCGCTCGGCGCGTGTCGGCGGCGCGCGCAAGGTCATAGCACCCCGAGCGGGTGGGCTCACACCCAGCGGCGGCGATCGCCGCATTCCAGCCGCCAAACAACCGGATGACCTGCGTCTGCCATGGCCAGCACCCATCGGCATAAAATCGCTGCGCCCGCGTCAGCTGCCCCCGCCGCCGCGCCCGGGCGGGATCCCAATCGGCGGCCGCCGACGGATGGCCGTAGCGACGCTCAAACTCCACGATCGCCGCAATCACACTCGCGCGCGTCCACCGCGCCTGCTCCGCCCGCCCGCACAGCGTGCACGCCCGACAACGCGCCGGCGCTCGCCCCCGACCGCCAGCGCCGCTCCTAGCCGCGCCACGATCCACGCACACGCCCGCGTAGCGGCGCTGACGCTCGGCCAGCTTTGACGCGTCAGGGGTCATCCAGCCACCCTGACACGGTCGCCACCGCCACCCCCAGCGCCACCGCGATCTCGCGCAACAACAGCCCTTGTCCGCGCAGCTCCCGCGCCCGAGCGATCCGCCGCGGCCGCCCGGCCTGATCCTCCACTGTCACCCCTCCAAGGCTCGCACCCACATCAGACGGAACCAGGACAGCGTCGGTCCGACGGCCCCATGCCGACAGCGGCGCGGGTTTGGCGATCGTCTGACCTGTCGGCCGGCGCGTTCGCCGTCTCGGCCTGTCTACCCGTCGGTAGCGTTTGGCCGCCGAGGCCCGACGAACCGAGTGGGTGCCCGCCCGCTCATCTCCCTCGCTCCGCATCTCGATCGCGCTGATTCACCCCGGGTGGTCGTTGGGGCGGGCGGCGATCTCGCGCTCGGCGGCCTTACGCCCCCGGCTCCCCAAGCCCTGGCATTCGGTTTCGAGGGGTCGCCGCGGTCAGGTCGAACGGTCGCATCAGGGGGAGCAGGACGAGAGCGGCGGAGTCGTATGCAGCGATTTTCGGGCCGATTGAACCCGCCGTCTCCACTGTCAGGATTTCCAGGGAACACGCCCTGGAAATCCTCGTGTGAATCAGCACGCCGCACCGGTCGGCATCCGTGCGGGCCTAACGGCGGCCGCGTTGCCCTCCCCACGGCGGTCACGGAGAATCAGCCACGTGGATCGTCGCGAAGGCAAACGCCGCGCGCAGCGCCTATGGCTCGATCGACCGATCGGTCGGCTCCGCGCTCGTCTCAGTCAGGCGAGCGCGGAGGCGAGCGCCGTCGCCGCCTGCAGCACGAGCGCGTCGCTGCCGCGCTGGCCCCACAGTTGGACGGCGACCGGCAGACCGAGCGCATCGACGCCGGCCGGGACCGCGCACGCCGGCAGCCCGAACAGATCCTGGGGGACGGTGTAGGGCAGCACGCAGTCGCGCAGGGGCATGCGACGGCCGAGGTGGTCGACCTCATCGGGGTCGGAGATGAGGGGAGGGGGCACAGCGCTGATCGGGGTGACGATCAGATCGACGTGTTCAAACAGCTCGCCGATGCACCGGTCCAGCGCCTGACGGGTGGCGGTGGCGTCGGCGTACTCCTCGAGCGTGATGGATGCGGCCGCGGTCAACCTGGCGGCCACATCGGTTCCGTATTCCCTCAGGCGGTCCGGGAACAGGCCGGCACGGCGGTGGGTGATGACCGCCTCGGCCCCCTGGATCGTGGTGAACGTCGGATGGATCCGGTCAGCGCGCGTGAACGTGAGCTCCGCGATGGCGCCATAGAGGTCGCCGATCGTGGCGACCGCGCGATCGAACACCGCCTGGAGGTCATCGGCAAGCGCGACGCGGAGCAGGCCCGGGCAGACGCCGACGCGGAGCATGCGCTCGGGATCGGGAGCCAAGAGCGGCCGATCGGTCAGGAGGCCCAGGATTGGGGCAAGGTCAGCGACCTGTCGCGCCATCGGGCCGGTGTGGTCCAGCGTGGCCGCCAGCGGCAGCACGCCCCGCCGGCAGACGCTGGCGAACGTCGGCTTGATCCCACTGGTGCCACAGAAGCTCGACGGGATCCGGATCGAGCCGCCGGTGTCGGTGCCGAGCGCGACCGGGACCTGGCGGCTGGCCAGCGCGACCGCCGAGCCGCCGCTGGAGCCGCCCGCGATACGGGTCACGTCGGCCGGGTTGCGGGGCGTCCCGGTCTGCCGATTGACCGACGTGATCCCCCAGGCGAACTCGTGCGTGCGCGTCTTGCCGACCAGGATCGCGCCCGCCGCGCGCAGCCGCGCGACCGCCTCGGCGTCGGCGCTCGGGACATGATCGGCGAACATCGTCGAGCCGTAGCCCGTCGGCACCTCGGCGGTATCGAGGATGTCCTTGGCGGCGAACGGCAGTCCTTCCACGGCACCCGGCGTCCCGCCGTCGCGATACGCGCGCGCGGCTCGCGTGGCCTCGTCGCGGGCGCGGTCCAGACACAGCGTGCTGAACGCGCCGAGCTCCTGATCGACGGCGTCGATCTGTGCAGCGAACGCGTCGAGGGATTCGACCGGCGACAGACGCCGGTCGCGGAACGCCTGCAGCAGCTCGCCGGCGCTGAGGTCGATGATCTCGGCCATCAGAGATCGGGCGGGTCAGCCGCCGAGCGCGGCGATCCCGGCCTGGGCGCACTCGAGGTCCTGCTCGGGCAGGCCGCCGCTGATGCCGACTGCTCCGAGCACGGCGCCATCGGGGTCGCGGATCACCAGCGAGCCCGCCCCGGCGATCAGCGGCAGCCGGGTCATCTGGCTCACCGCTGAGACGAACGCGGGACGGTCCTTGGCAACCTCGGCCAGCGCGTGGCCGTCGCGATGCCAGACGGCGGCCCCCTGCGCCTTGGCCTCGGCGATCTGGGCGCTGAGCGGCGGAGCGCCGTCCATCCGCTCCAGCCCGGTCAGCAACCCGCCCGCGTCGACTACTGCCACGGTGACCTGCCACCCCTGCTCGCGGGCGTGGTCCTGCGCGGCAGCGATGACTGTCCGGGTGGTGTCACTGGAGATCGTCATCGGGCGAAACGGGATTCTAGGCTCGAGCCCCGATCGGGAGGATCGCGACGAGTTCGCCCAGGCATGGCCGGATGTGCTGACGCTGCTGACGCCAGCGGATCGCGACCTAACGGGCCAAGAGCCCGCGAGACCCGCTGCGCTGCAGCAGCGCGTTGACGGCCACCAGCGATAGTTCGGCCGCCAGGTTGAGCCCGCCGAGCACGTTCACCACGCGCTTGAGCGTGGCGGCGCGTGCCGGAGTCTCGGCGGCGGTCTCGCTGCCGGAGTCCATCGGCACCGCGCCGTCGGGTGCCTGCTGGGCGAAGCCGACGCCTCCGACGGCCGAGGCCAGGCCGGTCACGACGACCGCTCCGACGGCGATGTCCTTGCTCAGCACCAGCGTGGCGCGGCGGCGACTACTCCACCGCGGACCGCGTTCGTCGCCCCGCGTCGAGGCCCAGCCGGCGACGAGCCCGACCAACGCAAGCGAGTTGACCGTGCCGTAGCGACGCCAGGCGCCGTTCAGGACCTGACCTCGCTCGGACTTGTCGCTGACGTCGGCGAGCGCCGGGTGCATCGCGACTCGCCCGAACAGGTTGCCGCCGAGCAGCGCCGCCAGCGACGCCTCCTGGGCGAGCTGACCGGCCAGCGGCGCCAGCCGCCGCCGCGACGGCACCAGATCTGACGGGTCCGGCCGGCGTGCGGGCAGAAGAGACATTGACTAGTGGCTTACCCGGTCAGCGCAACCGGCCAAACCTGCTAGAGCTACGGAGCATGACCAAGATCGCCGTCACCGGCGGAAGCGGCAAGGCCGGTCGTGCAGTCGTCCGCGACCTGTTTCAACAGGGCCACGAGGTGCTCAACATCGACCTCGTGGGCTCGCCGGAATCTAACCATCCCGAAGACTCGATCCCTTTCCTGCGGGCGGACATCACCGATTTCGGCGAGGCGCTGGAGGCGCTGTCCGGGGGCGACACGCTGCCCGGGATCGAGGCCGTCGTGCATCTGGCCGCGATCCCCTCGCCCGCGCACTCGACCGCTGCTCAAGTCTTCGACGTCAACGCGAACAGCACGTACGCGGTGTTCGCTGCTGCCCAGCGCCTGGGCCTGCAGAAGGTCGTGTGGGCGTCGAGCGAGACGACTCTCGGGCTGCCGTTCCCCAGCCCGCCTGACTATGCCCCGGTCGACGAGGCCCACATCCGCCCCGAGACCAGCTACGCGCTGTCCAAGGTCGTCGGCGAGGAGCTTGCGCGCACGTTCAATCGCTGGAGCGGGATCCCGATCATCGGGCTGCGGTTCTCCAATGTGATGGTCCGCGCCGACTACGAGAAGTTCGCCGCCTGGCAGGACGACGCCCACGCGCGCAAGTGGAACCTGTGGGGCTACGTCGACGAGAGCCACGTCACGCAGAGCGTGCGGTGCGCGCTTGCCGCCGACCTCGATCGCGCCGACAGCTTCATCATCGCCGCCGCGGACACGGTGATGCAGCGGCCCAGCCGCGAGCTGATGGCCGAGGTGTTCCCCGATGTGCCACTCGCGGACCGGGTCACCGGCAACGACACGCTGCTCGACATCACGCGAGCGCGAGAGATCCTCGGCTACGACCCGCAGTTCAGCTGGCGCGACCTGTAGTCGGCGAGACGGTGCCGCTCAGGCCTTCAGCGGCACGGCGGCCTCCGGTGTGGCCACGTGGAAGCTGAAGCTCTGCTCCAGGTACAGGTACACGAGCTCGCGATCGTGATCGAGGTAGCCGACCGACAGATCCTGGCCTGACTCAAACAGGAAGTCGCCGCCCCGCAGGCTCACCACCACCGCGCCCGACACCCCCGGGGACCAGACGATCGGGCCCTCGAGGATCTTGCGCAGGTGATCGCGCAGCGGATAGCCGCCGTGCTCGGCGGTCTCGACGACGCGCTTGTACTCATCGCTGCCCAGCGCGAGCGCGTACGGACCGTCGACGCCGGACTGCAGCAGCTGCTCCACCGCACTGGCCACCGGTCGCGGATAGCTGTCGGCGTCGCTGCCGAGCGTCAGGCCCTGATGCGGCGAGGCCTCGCCGATGCCCACCAGCGCGGCCTCCGGCCAGCCGTGGAACACGGCCTTGTTCTCGGCGACCGCCATCTGGTGGGCCGCGCGGTCCAGGGGCTCGAGGTCGGCATCGACGGCCCCACGATCGTCATCACGCAGTTCGGCCCGCGAGATCTCGAAATCGGCGCGCACCTCGACGAGCGGCAGTACCCGGCGCTGCAGGGCGCTGACGCCGTCGCACGGTGTCGCCGAGACCGCTCCGACCCGGCCAAGGTTGGTCGAGGAGTACTCCCATCCGTAGGGACCGAGGAAGTCGACCAGCTTGCGCGCGGCCAGCGCCGCGCCGAGGCGTTCGCGGGCCTCGTCGTCGAGCAGCTTCCAGTTGCCGTCGCTGATCGGGGCGTGGGAGCGCAGGAGATGATTGCTCATGCGACGGCCCTGCGCAGGCTGCCGATTCCGAGCGAGCCGGTGCAGTCGCTGGCGTGAATGTCGGCGTCGTCGGCGTTGTCGCCCTCGCTGGCCGCCTCCTCGGCGGCCTCGCCGTGCTCGACGATGTCGCCGGGCTGAAAGAGGATGCCCTGCGCGATCTCACGCCAGATCGGCGTGCGGCGTAGAAGGAACTCGAGGTCCATGCTGAAGTGCTTGTACTCCTCGCCAACGGCGTCGCGCATGACCGCCACCGCCTCCGGATCCTGCTCGATCGCGATCCGCTGCTCGTACCAGCCGATCGCCTCGGCCTCCTCGGTCAGCGAGGCGCACAGCCGGGCGAAGGTCCGGGTCTGCGCCGGAAGTTCCTCGGGTGGCTCGTGGTACTGGTCGAAACCCATCTCTTCTCCTCGTCGCGGTGGCTCCTGGCTCAACGGTACCCGCGACCGAGGCCGCGAAAGCGGCTGTGGGATGATCGTGGGATGCAACTGGTCTCCCGGAGGCTCGAGCGATCGCCGACGGCGCCGATCGCGGCGTTCGGCCTGGTTGCCGGGTTCGGGGTTGCCGTCGCCACCGGGTCGCGGCCGCTGGGCGGCGTCGTGCTGGTACTGTGCGGCCTGGCCTGCATCGCGGTGTGGCTGCGCCGGGACGGGCGGCGGGTCGCGCTGCAGTTGACGATCGCGGGGCTGCTGGCGTTCGCGCTCTCGCACGTGCTCGGGCTGGTCATCGGCGCCTGGCCGGCGGTGGCGCTCGTCGCGATCGCCACCGCCTGGCTGTGCTGGCGCGTCTCGGATTCGCGCCGTGATCGCCCCGCGGCGCCGCGCCGCGGCCTCAGCCCGGAAGCCGAAGCTCGCTGACTGAGAACGTCGCTCCGTCCGGAGCGGCGAGCACGGTGCGCCGAAACGGCGGCGCGTCGTGGGGCGCCGCCACCACGGTCCCGCCGAGGCCCGGCGTGACCTCGGCCGCCCGCTCGGCGTCCGCGATCCAGAAGTCCACGCCCCAGGAGGCAGATCCGTTGCCGGTTTCAACGGCGATCATCGCCGCGACCACATCACGCGGCACCGGTTGGTGGGGCTCGCCGCCGACGTAGCCGGGCAGCCGCCAGAGCGAGACGCCCGGACCGGCGTCGGGGAACTCCTGCGCCTGCCAGCCGAACATCCGACCGTAGAACGCCTGCGCACCCTCGGCGTCGGGTGTGCTCAGCAGGCTCATCGCCCATGCCGAGGGGGCATTGACGAGCATCGCCCCGTGGCGGTCACCCGCCTCCCAGAGGCAGAGCGCCGCGCCGGCGGGATCGGTCACCACCGCCATCCGCCCGGCGGGGGCTGCGTCAAACGGCTCGGTCACGACCGCCCCGCCGGCGTCGCGGACCTCGTCGGCCGTGGCATCGACGCTGGCTACCGCCACGTGCGTGCTCCAGCCGGGCGGGGGCAGCCGCACGCCGCCGCCGAGGCGGCCCACCCCCGCGACGTCCAGGCCCGACACGCGCGCTACGAAGTACTCCCCCGGCGGATCCCCGGGGGTCGGCCCCGGGCCGACGAACTCCCAGTCAAACAGGCCGCCGTAGAAACGCTGGGCGGGGGGCAGGTCCTCGGTGACGGTGTCCACGAAGCAGGGGACGCCGACCGGGTAGCTGTGCACGCGTGTCATGCCGTCACCGCGTCGTAGTCGTCGTGGCGGCGCCACCACTGATACGGCGGCTGCTGCGCCATGCCCGGAGGTGAGTCCTCCCAGTTCTCCTGGCGCCCGAGCGGCGTCAGGTCCAGGAATGTCCACACGCCCCCCAGCGCCTCGGTACCACGCCCGTTGGTGACGTAGGTGCGCAGGATGCGATCGCCGTCGCGCAGGAACACGCTCAGGGCGAAGGTCTCGCCGGCGTCGGACGTCACGCCGAGGTCACGGTTGAAGTCGCTGCCCTCCGAGGAGTACCACGGCAGCTCCCAGCCCATCCGGCGGCGATAGGCCTGAAGCTGCGCGAGCGGCGCCCGCGAGACCAGCGCCAGCGACGTGTCGCGGGCGTGGAAATGCGCCGGATGGCCGATCTGGTCGACGAACATCGTGCATCCGGGACAGCCGGCGTCCGGCCAGCCGAGCACGTCGGGGGCGAACATGAAGTGGTAGAGCAGCAGTTGGCGGCGTCCTTCGAACAGGCCGAGCAGATCGACGTCGCCGTCGGGGCCGCGCAGGCGGTAGTCCCGCTCGATCGCCACGGCGGGCAGTCGGCGTCGCCGCGCCGCAAGCGCGTCGCGTTCGCGCGTCGCGCGCTTCTCCTGGCCACGGATCTGCGCGATCGCCTCGGCCCATTCGGTCTCAGAGACAACGTCTGGCGTGGGCACGGCAGTCCTCCCGGGGTTGTGGAGCCATAAGGTGTGTTATCCTACTATACGGTTGGGAAATACAACTCAAGGAATTTCTGGTGTCCGAGAAACGCAGTTACGGAGACTCCTGCGGGATCGCTCGCGCGCTGGACCTGGTGGGGGAGCGCTGGGCGCTGCTGGTGGTCCGGGAGCTGATCCACGGGCCCAAGCGGTTCACCGATCTGCGGGCCGGGCTACCCAGCGTCAGCGCCGACATGCTGGCGCAGCGGCTGCGCGACCTGGAGACGGGCGGGATCGTCAGCCGCCGCACGCTGCCGCCGCCGGCGGCCGCGCGCGTGTACGAGCTGACCGAGTGGGGCTCTGCGCTTGAGCCCGTGCTGCTCGCGCTGGGGCGCTTTGGCAGCCGCGCACCGTTATCCGACGAGCCACCCCCGCTGAGTGTCGACGCCGCGGTGATGATGCTGCAGACCACGTACCGGCGGCCGGCCGGCGCGCCGGCTCGCTATGCGCTGGTGATCGATCAGCAGCCGTTTGAGCTCGAGGCCGGCGGCGAATGCCTGCGCGTGCGGCGCGGCGAGGCACGCGACCCGGTGGCCACGTTTGAAACCGACACCGCGACGCTGGTCTCGGTCCTGTTCCACGGTCAGGCGCCGGCGGACGCGATCGCCGCTGACCGGCTGCGGCTCGCGGGCGATCGCGCGGGCGCTGAGCGCCTGCTGGAGACGTTCGCCGCGCCCGTTCCGGTCGGCGCCGCGCACGCTTAACCTGATCACCAGCGAGCCGGCGCGTCGGCGCACTAACCTCGATAGGGATGTCGTACACGACAGCAGAAGGCAGAGAGCAGGTCCTCGGTGACCTGGCGGCCGCGATCGAGCAGATCGCGGAGTCATTGGCGGCTCTCGGCGAGGCCTACGAGCAACTCGACGAGCACAATGCCGACGTGCTGGAGGAACAGTTGTTCCGTCCCGTGCAGTCCGCGTACGGCCGGGCGCGTCGCACGTACTCGGAGTTCGCCACGCGGTCCAGCCTGCGCACGCGCACGTTTGAGGCCCACTCGCCGGGGCTTCAGTCCCAGACGGTGCAAGCCCTGATCGAGCGCGCCGTCGATGCCGCTCACGATGCCGACCAGTCGATCGCCGAGCTGCAGGACTCGATGCTGCCGGTCGAGGTCGGCGACCCCGAGCTGCGGGCCGGGCTATCCCAGGTCCGTGAGACGCTCTCCAGAATCCAGGTCCGCGCCCGCGAACTGGTTCGCACCGTCGGCCGCTAGCGGCCGAGCGCCGTAGTAGGCTCGCCCCTGGAGATGGGGAGGCTGCGAGCCATATCGGTGGCAATGCTGATGCTGATGCTCGGTGCGACCGCTGCGCAGGCCCGCACCACGGCTTCGATCGTGGCCCACGGCAGCGTCGAGCAGGTCTACGCGACGGGGCTGCGGCCCCACGCCCGGGTGACGCTGATCGGCCCGGCGGGTCATGCACTCACCACCCAGGCCGCCGACGGTGAGGGCGGGATCGTGTTCCGGCAGGTCACCCCCGGCCGGGGGTACCGCATCCGCGCCGGCCCCTCCGCCCGATCCGCCGTTTCCAGCGCGGTGACCGTGCTCACGAGCCGCGCCGCGCCACCCCGCACCAGCGTCTACGAGCAGACGCTGCCACGCAGCGGCTACGGCTACCTGCGCACCCGCGACGGCACCCGACTGGCGATCGACGTGCACCTTCCCGCCGGGCCCGGCCCGTATCCGACGCTGGTCGAGTACTCGGGGTACGGCTACGCCGATCCTGCCGGCGCGCAGAGCGGGATCAGCCCGGTCGCCAACCTGATGGGGTTCGCCGTCGTCGACGTCAACATGCGCGGCACGGGCTGTTCGGGGGGCTCGTATGACTACTTCGAACGGCTGCAGAACCTCGATGGCTATGACGTGATCGAGACGGTCGCCCGGCAGGCGTGGGTGCTCCGACACCGGGTGGGGATGATGGGGATCTCCTACGGCGCCATCAGCCAGCTGTTCACGGCCGCGACCGACCCGCCGCATCTGGCCGCGATCGCGCCGCTGTCGGTCATCGACAACACTGCCACCACGCTCTATCCGGGCGGGATCCTGAATACGGGCTTCGCGCTGAGCTGGGGCGAGGAGCGCGTCCACGACGCGCTCCCGGCGTCGCCGACCGGCGGTCAGCCGTGGGCACTGAAGCGCATCCGCGGCGGCGATCAGACCTGCCGGGCCAACCAGACACTGCACGGCGAGGCGCCGAACCTGGTCGCCAAGATCCGCACCAACGCCCACTACGTCCCGGCCGTCGCCGACCCGCTGTCCCCGATCACGTTCGTCAACCGGATCCACGTGCCGACCTACCTTGCCTGCCAGTGGACCGACGAGCAGACCGGTGCCCACTGCGCCGACCTGGCCCAGCACTTCACCGGCACCCGGCATCGGTGGTTCACGTTCACCAACGGCGCGCACATCGACTCGCTCGACCCGGACACGTTCAACCGCTGGTATGACTTCCTCGAGCTGTACGTGGCCCACCGACGACCATCGCTGTCGCCCACCGTGCAGGCGCTGGCGCCGGCGGTATTCAAGGCGGCGATGGGGATCCCCGACGTGACGCTGCCTCCCGACCCGATCCAGTCACAGCCCACCTACGGCGCCGCGCTGTCGGCGTTCCAGCGCCTGAAGCCGGTCCGCGTCCTGTTTGACAGCGGCGCCGGGAGCCCGGCCCCCGGGGCGCCCTATCCGGGGTTTGAGCAATCGTTTGCGAGCTTCCCGGTTCCCGGTACACGCGCTCAGCCCTGGTATCTGTCGGCCGCCGGCGGCCTGACCGGCGCTCGGCCAACCAGGGCGCGGGCCGACCGTTTCAGCTGGCGCCCGAGCGCCCGCGGCAAGACCGACTTCCGCGGCGACACGGCGGGCGGCACGGGAGGGCTGTGGACGGCCACCCCGGCATATCACTGGGATCAGAACCCGCCGGGCACGGCGGTGTCCTACGTCACCCCGGCGCTGAGATCCAACACCGTCGTGATTGGCGGCGGAGCGGTACACCTGTGGCTGAAATCGTCGGCGCCGAGCGTTGACCTGCAGGTCACGGTGTCCGAGGTCCGGCCCGACGGCAAGGAGACGTTCGTGCAGAACGGCTGGCTGCGGGCCGACGAACGCCGGCTCGATGCCGCCCGCAGCACGCTGCTGGAGCCGGTGCTCAGCCTGCGGGCCGCGGACGTCGCGCCGCTACCCCGTGGTCGCTACACCGAGGCGACGGTGCCGCTCTATTACGAGGGCCACGCCTACCGGAAGGGCTCGCGCATCCGCCTCACGGTGTCGGCGCCGGGCGGCGATCAGCCGGTGTGGTCGTTCTCTCAGCTCAGTCCGAACCGGCCGGCCAGCGTGACGATCGGGGTGTCGCGCGCGATGGCCTCGCGATTGATCCTGCCGGTCGTGCCGGGGGTTGCGGTCCCGACCGGGCTGCCCCCGTGCCCGGGGCTGCGCGGCGAGCCCTGTCGAGCCTACAAGCCGTACGCCGACAGCTCGATCTCGGTTTCCCGCTGACGCGGCCGGGCCCGGGGGGGCTGGGCGTCTTGGACTGCCGTTTTGATTCAGACTGCCCGCTCAGGTGGGTGTCGCGCACAGCGAAGTCGTTATATGAACGAGATGACCCAAGGATCCGGTTCCAGCGGCCGGCTACTGGGGTGTGTGATCTGGGGTGCGCTATAGGGTCGCTCACTTGACACACCCCCTGGCGTAACGGTGTGCCGCATGCACGAAGAGAGCATCCTCGACCGCGAGTTCGGCGACTACCTCAACCACGATCTCGCCGGCTACCACGTCCCCACCTTGCACCGACATCGAGGGCCTGGAGGCGATCGGGTTCGATGAGCACGATCCGCGGATCAACCCGATCGGGGCCAAGGGGATCGGTGAGGTCGGATCGTCGGAACCGCCGCCGCCGTGGCCAACGCCGCGTACCACGCAACCGGGGTGCGGGCGCACGAGCTGCCGATCGTGTCGCCGCTGCTCGTCGACCGCCCGTCGCGGCGCGGGTCCAGCTGAGAGCATCCTTATGCAGGCGGCGGTGCCAGCCGCTAGCATCGCCGCAACCAAATGGGAGACGACACCCCTAGCGCGGTTGCCGTTCCCCCTGCGCCCGAACCGGCACTCGCGCCCGAATCGGTGCCCGAGTTTATCGCCCCGCCGGCGGCGACCTACGACGACACCGTTCGGCCCGTTTCGATGCCGCTCGTCGATCGGTTGGCCAGCGCAGTCGTCACCGGCGCGCCGCCGATTCTGGTGCTGTTGGGGATGTGGCTCGGCTGGAACCACGGCCTGTTGGTGTGGCAGGACCTAGTCGTGCTGGCCGTGTTCTACTGCGTGATCGGCACCGGCGTGACCGTCGGCTTTCACCGGTTGCTGACGCATCGGAGCTTCAAGACGAGCCGTTTGCTGCGAGCGGCGTTCGCCGCGCTTGGCTCGGCCGCCGCCGAGGGGCCGGTGATCGACTGGGTCACCACCCACCGCAAACATCACCAGTTCTCCGATCAGCCCGGCGACCCGCATAGCCCCCACCTGGACGAGCGCCATGGCTGGCGCGGCGAGCTGTGGGGCTTCTGCCACGCGCACGTCGGATGGGTGTTCTCTGACATGGAGGTCGCCGACGAGCGCCGCTACGCCAAGGACCTGCTGGCCGACCCCTGGATTCGCTTCGTCGACAAGACGTTCGTGCTCTGGGTGCTGGTCGGCTTGGCGGCCGCGTTCGGCCTCGGGGTCGCGCTCACCGGCACCGTGACCGGGGGGCTGACGGCGCTGCTGTGGGGCGGGGCGGCGCGGATCTTCTTCGTGCACCACGCCACGTTCAGCATCAACTCGGTCTGCCACTACTTCGGCAGGCACGACTACGACACCGGCGACGAGAGCCGCAACGTGTTCTGGCTGGCGATCCCCACCTGGGGGGAGGCCTGGCACAACAACCACCACGCGTTCCCGACCTCCTATCGCCATGGTCTGCGGCGCTGGCAACTGGATCCCTCGGCCGGGATCATCCGGCTGCTGGAGATGGCCGGCCTCGCCTGGGACGTCGTGCGGGTCGATCCCGCCAAGGTCCGGGGCAAGCTGATCGCGCCCCAGAACGCATAAGCCCCGCCGGCTTTGGCGTTCTCCAACACGGCACCCCTGCGCCGGCAGATCGAGGCCGCGCTCCCGCGCCGGCCGTTTGCGATCTCGTTCTGGGACGGCACCACCGTTGCCGCCACCGAGCCCGGCGGACCCCGCTTCCGTTTCAAATCACCCGAGGCGCTGACGCATGTCGTGCGCGCGCCCGGCGAGCTGGGCCTGGGACGGGCCTTCGTGCTGGGCCTGATCGACGTGGAGGACATGGACACCGACGGCGTCAAGAAGGCGCTGCGGATCGTCGACACGTTTGAGGCGCCGTCGCTGTCTCCGCGCCAGCTCGCGGGGCTCGCGGCTGGGGTGCTGCGCGCCTGTGGGCTGGTCAGGTTCCCGCGGCCGCCCGCATCCGAGCTGCGGCTGACCGGCGAGCGTCATACCCCCGGACGCGATCGCCAGGCGGTCAGCTATCACTACGACGCGGGCAACGACTTCTTCGCGCTGTTCCTGGACCCGTCGATGACCTACAGCTGCGCGTACTTTCGCAACGGCGCGGACAACCTCGTCGACGCTCAGCAGGCCAAGCTCGAGCTGGTCTGCGCCAAGCTGGGCCTGCAGCCCGACGAGCGCGTGCTGGATGTCGGTTGCGGCTGGGGGAGCTTCGCGATCCATGCCGCTCAGCATCATGGTGCGCGGGTGCTCGGTGTCACCATCTCCGAGGAGCAGGTCTGGCTGGGGCGCGAGCGGGTGGCCGCGGCCGGGCTGTCGGATCGCATCGAGCTGCGGCTGGCTGACTACCGCGAGCTGTCGGGCGAGACGTTTGACGCGATCTCCAGCATCGGGATGGTCGAGCACGTGGGCGAGGAGCGGATCGACCTCTACATGCGCACGCTCTCAGACCTGCTGCGGCCCGGCGGCCGGCTGCTCAATCACGGGATCGCCAAGCTGATGGACTTCGACACCCAGGACGAGGGTGCGTTCTCTGAGCGGTTCGTGTTCCCCGACGGAGTGCCGCTGCCGCTCTCCCGGATCGAGTTGGCGATGGAGCGCACGGCGCTGGTGACGCGCCACGTCGAGGGCTTCCCCGAGGACTACGCTCGGACGCTGGACTACTGGATCGAGAGCTTCGAGCAGCGCTACAACGAGGCCGTGCGGCTGGCCGGGGCGCAGCGCGCGCGTGTCTGGAAGGTCTACCTCCGCGCCGCGCGGCAGGGGTTTGTCACCGGATGGGCGTCCGTCTATCAGGTGCTGGCCCACAAGCCGACCGGGGCTCGCTTCGAGTAAGCCGCCGGGCGGTCGCTCAGCCCGCGGCGGGCGCTGGGGTCTCGGGCTCCGGGACGGGGGCAGCCTCGGCCGCGAAGTGAGCGCCCGCCGAGCCCAGCGCGCCGAGCAGCAGCGCCAGCGCCGCCCACTTGGGCCCGTGCATCTCGCTTCCCCGAGCGGTATCGATCGACGGGGACCCGGGTCCGGTCTCGGCCAGTGACAGCGCCGCCGCGATCAGCACCAGGTTGTACTCATAGCCCTGGTTGCTCGCCCACGGGCCGTTCTTGAGATGGACGCGCTGGATCGCGGTGATCATCGTCGCGATTACGGCCGAGGAGGCCAGCGGGGTGGCCGCGCCGAGCACGAGCAGTGCGCCACCGCCGGCCTCGGCCGCGCCGGCGGCCACCGCGTGGCGCTTGCCCGGGCGCATGCCCAGGCCCTCGAAGAACTGACCGGTGGCATCGGGGCCGTGGCCGCCGAACCAGCCGAACAGCTTCTGGGTGCCATGACCAACGAAATATCCACCGACGACGATGCGAAGAACCAAGCGTCCGAGTTTCATGGACGCGACCGTAGCAGCTTGTTGTGTCCACAACAGACCTGCAACGTTACGAGTTCGAGTTGCAACCTTCTGCCCATGCAAACACGGAGATACTGCTGCGCTTGCCAGGGCTCCGCAGGGGCGTGCTCCGACACCGTGAAATCCTGCAGGATGCGCAGGTTCGTGGCGCGGTCCGAGGTGTAAGGTGGCGCTGGCCCGCGATTCCCAGGAGGAGAGAATTGAGCACCGTACACGTGCACCTGAACGTAAACGGCGTGGAGCACAGCCTTGAGGTGGAGCCCCGCCTGCTGCTGGTGCACGCGCTCCGAGATCAGCTCGATCTGACCGGCACCCACGTGGGCTGCGACACCTCCAACTGCGGTGCCTGCACGGTCCACCTCAATGGCGAGGCGGTCAAGTCATGCACCGTCCTGGCCGTCCAGGCCGAGGGCTCGGAGATCACCACGATCGAAGGCCTGGGCACCGAGGACAACCTGCATCCGATGCAGGAGGCGTTCTGGAACAACCACGGGCTTCAGTGCGGCTACTGCACGCCGGGGATGATCATGGCCTCGGCGGCGCTGCTGACCGAGAATCCGGATCCGTCCGAGCACGAGGTGCGCCACGCGCTCGAGGGCAACCTGTGCCGCTGCACCGGGTATCACAACATCGTCAAGTCGGTGCTCGACGCCGCCGGCAAGTCCTCGTCGGGGGTGTCGGCATGAGCGTCACCGAGGCTCCGTCGGGCGAGAACGTCGGCAGTGCCCTGCGCCGCAAAGAGGATCCGCGTCTGATCACCGGTCGCGCGCGTTACATCGACGACATCGCGTTGCCGGGGATGCTGTGGGCGGCGATCGTTCGCTCCCCCGAGGCCCACGCCAAGGTCGTCTCGATCGACTCGTCGGCTGCCACCGCGCGCGATGACGTCGTCGCCGTGTTCACCGGCGAGGACATGTCAGACCTCGGCGGTCCGCTGCCGATGGCCTGGGTGCCGCCCGGCGTCGAGGTCAACAATCCCGAGCACTGGCCGCTGGTGCGCGGCGTCGTCAAGCACGTCGGCGACGCGGTCGCCGTGGTGATCGGCCACGACCGTTACTCGGTCATCGATGCCGCCGAGGACGTGATCGTCGAGTACGAGCCGCTGACCGCGATCATCGATCCCGAGGCGGCGATCGCCGGAGCGCCGTTCGTGCATGAGCAGTTCGGCACCAACCAGGTCCATGAGTGGTCGCTGGCCGGCGGCGACGTCGAGGCCGGCTTCGCCGAGGCCGACGTGATCGTCGAGCGCCGCGTGGTCAATCATCGGATCGCCGGGGCGCCGATCGAGTGCCGCGGCGTGCTCGCCGATTACCGCGCCGGATCGCTGACGCTCCACACCTCGACGCAGGTGCCGCATTTCGTGCGTCTGTTCATGGCGTTGCTGCTCGGTCTGACCGAGGACCACGTGCGCGTGATCGCGCCCGAGGTGGGCGGCGGTTTCGGTCAGAAGCTGCAGGTCTACGGTGAGGAGCTGCTCGCCTGCTGGGCCTCGAGGAAGCTGGGACGCCCGGTGAAGTGGATCGAGACCCGCTCGGAGAACATGTCGGTGGCCCATCAGGGGCGCGACCAGATTTCCCAGGTCAAGATGGGAGCCAAGCGCGACGGCACCCTGACCGCGTTCCACGTCAAGATCATCGCTGACTTCGGCGCGTACAACATGCTGCTGACGCCGCTGATTCCTTCGCTGGGCGCGTTCGTGATGGGCGGCTGCTACAAGACCCCCAACGTCCAGACCGACATCAAGGGCGTATTCACGAACAAGTGCCCGACCGACGCGATCCGCGGCGCCGGGCGGCCCGAGGCGACGCACATGATCGAGGTCACGCTCGACCAGGTCGCCCACGAGCTCGGCATGGACCCGCTGGAGATCCGCCGCAAGAATTTCATTCCCAAGGAGGACTTCCCGGCGGCGGTGGCGACCGGCGTGGTCTATGACTCCGGCGATTACCACAAGACGCTCGACAAGCTGATGGAGCACGTCGACGTCGACGCGTTCCGCGCCGAGCAGGCGGAACTGCGCACCAAGGGCGTCTACCGGGGGATCGGCTTCTGCACCTGGACCGAGATCTGCGGTCTGGCGCCGTCGCGCGTGACTGGTCCGGCCGGGGTGGGTGTGCAGGCGGGTCTCTGGGAGTCGGCGATGATCCGCGTCCACAACACCGGCGCGGTCACCGTCTACACCGGCACCTCTCCGCACGGACAAGGGCTGGACACGGCGATGGCGCAGATCGTCGCCGATAAGCTCGGCGTCGATCCGGCTGTCGTTGAGGTCGTGCACGGCGACACCTCGACCGGTCCCGAGGGCCGCGGCACCTACGGCTCGCGTTCGCTGGCCACCGGCGGTGAAGCGGTCGCCCGCGCCACTGACAAGGTGGTCGCCAAGGCCAAGGCGATCGTCGCCGCCGAGCTGGAGGCGGCCGCCGAGGACATCGAGGTCGCCGACGGGAAGTTCTCGGTCAAGGGCTCGCCCGACAAGGGCATGGGCCTGGCCGACGTCGCCGGGATCGCCTACATCGGCGCGGTGCCCGAGGGCATGGAGCCGGGGCTGGAGGAGACCACCTTCTATGACCCCGAGAACTTCGTGTTCCCGTTCGGCGCCCACGCCTGCGTGGTCGACGTCGACGCCGAGACCGGCAAGGTCAAGGTGGTTCGCTACGTTGCCGTCGATGACTGCGGCAACCCGATCAACCCGATGCTGATCGACGGCCAGATCCACGGCGGCGTGGTCTACGGGATCGGCCAGGCGCTGTACGAACGCGTGCACTACGACGCCGACGGACAGCTGATCACCGGCACGTTCGTCGACTACGCGCTGCCCACGGCCGCGGAGCTGCCGAGCTTTGAGACCGACCGCACGGTGACGCCCTCGCCAGTGAACTCGATGGGCGTCAAGGGCGTCGGCGAGGCGGGCACGATCGCTGCCTCGGCGGCCGTCACCAACGCCGTGATCGACGCGCTGCGACCGCTCGGCGTGGACTACATAAACATGCCGCTCAGCCCGATGCGGGTCTGGGACGCGATACACAACAGTGAGGGCGCGAGCCCCGAGGGAGGCCCGCAGTCATGATCCCCGCTGAATTCGAGTACACCGCGCCGGAGTCGCTGCAGGACGCCATCCAGGCGCTCGTGGACGGGGGCGAGGATGCCAAGCTGCTGGCCGGCGGTCACTCGCTGATCCCGCTGATGAAGCTCCGCCTGGCAGCGCCGTCGCTGCTCATCGACCTGCGCAAGGTTCCGGGGCTGCACGGGATCGAGCGCCAGGACGGGCACTGGCGAATCGGCGCGCTGACGCCGCACCGCAAGCTGGAGTTCTCGCCCGAACTGGGGGTCCTATCCCGGGTGGCGGCGACGATCGCCGACCCGCAGGTGCGCAGCCGCGGGACGATCGGCGGCTCGCTGGCCCATGGTGACTCGGCGTCTGATCTGCCCGCGGCGATGCTGATCACCGAGGCCGAGGTCACCCTGCAGGGGCCCGACGGGCAGCGCACGGTGGCCGCGTCGGAGCTGTTTGAGGACTACCTGACCACCGCGGTGGGCGAGCACGAGGTGCTGACCGAGATCCGCGTTCCGGCGCTGGACGGCTACGGCTCCGCTTATCAGAAGTTCAATCGTCGCTCAGAGGACTGGGCGATGGTCGGCGTGTGCGCGGTGGTCAAGTCCTCCGGCGGCACCTGCGAGGACATTCGCGTCGGGCTGACCAACATGGCGTCGGTGCCACTGCGGGTGACCGCGGTCGAGGATGCGCTGCGCGGCCAGGAGCTCAGCCCGGAGAACATCGCCAAGGCCGCTGAGCAGGCCGCCGAGGGGACCAATCCCCCGGGCGACCTCAACGCGACCTCCGAGTACAAGCAGCACCTGGCACGGGTGCTGACCCGGCGTGCGATCACCGACGCCCTCGCCGCGTAGATCCAGTCGCCTAAAATCGACAACCGGATGTCGCTCGCGGAGCTCAAGACGGTCGGCGCCGCGAGCGAAGCGCTCGCGGGCCAGGGATACCTCGCCGATCGCCAGCTCGCGCTGGCGGTCAATCTGGCGATCGTGCTCGAGCAGCCGCTGCTGCTCGAGGGCGAGGCCGGGGTCGGCAAGAACGAGGTGGCCAGGGCGCTGGCGACTGCCACCGGAGCACGGTTGATCCGCCTGCAGTGCCACGAGGGCATCGACCTGCACCACGCGGTCTATGACTGGGACTACGCTCGCCAGCTGCTGGCGCTGCGCGCCGCCGAAGGTGGCGTCGACGAAGGTGAGCTGTTCTCCCGGCGCTTCCTGCTGCCGCGCCCGCTGCTGGAGGCGCTCGAGTCTGACCCGTCCGAGCCGGTCGTGCTGCTGATCGACGAGATCGACCGCGCCGACGACGAGTTCGAGGCGTTTCTGCTGGAGTTCCTGTCCGACTTCGCGGTCACGATCCCGGAACTGGGCACGGTGACCGCGCGACGGCGCCCGATCGTCGTGCTCACCTCCAACCGCACGCGCGAGCTGCACGATGCGCTCAAGCGCCGCTGCCTGTATCACTGGATCGACTACCCGACCCCCGAGCGCGAGCGGGCGATCGTGCAGTCGCGGCTGCCCGGCGTGCCGGACGAGATCGCCACCCGGGTAGTGACGGCGGTGGCCAAGCTCCGTGCCGAGGGCGACCTGTACAAGCAGCCCGGAGTGGGGGAGACGATCGTCTGGGCACAGGCGCTGCTGGCGCTCGGCGACGAGGCCGATCTGGAGGAGACGCTCGGCGCCGCGCTCAAGGTGCACGAGGACCTGCTGCGCGTGCGCGAGCGCGGGGTCCTGGAAGGAGTCTGACGTTGGTCACGCCGACCGGCCTGGGCGATCCGAGCGAGGGCACCGGTCGCGTGGCGGAGCTCGGCGATGGCGTCGTCGGTCGCCTCGGGGAGCTGACCGCGGTGCTGCGGGCGCAGGGAGCCCGCGTCGGCGTCGGCGAGCTGCTCTCGGCCGTGCGCTGCCTGGACGCGGTCGATCCGGCCGCGCGGGAGGACGTACGGCTCGCGTTGCGTACCGCGCTGTGCTCGCAGCGATCTGACCTGCCGCGCTTTGATGCGGCGTTCCTGGCCGTGTTCGGCGACGGGCGGGTGGCGGCCGAGGAGGTCGGCGACCCGCTTTCGGAGCTGGGCGCGATCGAGCGTGCTGTGCTGCCCCGTGCGGGAATGAGCGACCCCGGCGCGGGCACTCCGCAGCAGGGCGCTGAGCAGGTGCCGGCGGCCTGGAGCGACATCGAGCTCCTCGTCACCAAGGACTTCTCGCGCTACACCCCGGCCGAGTCCGCGCTGGCGCGGGAACTGATCGCCCGCCTGGCTCGCCGGCATCCGACGCGGCTCTCGCGCCGCACCCGGCCGTCACGCCGGCGCACCCACACCCCGGACCTGCGTCAGACCGTCCACGCGTCGCTGCGCACCGCCGGCGAGCCGGTGCACCGCCGCTGGCGGGCGCCGAAGCGGCGACCCCGGCAGCTGGTGCTGGTCTGCGACGTGTCGGGCTCGATGGCCCCCTATGCGCGGATGCTGCTGCAGTACATGCACGCCTGCGTCGTCGCCCGCCGTCGCGTGGAGGCGTTCGCGTTCGGCACGCGGCTGACGCGGATCACCAACGAGCTCGGCGGGCGCGACCACGATCTGGCGCTCGAGCGGGCATCGGCCGTCGTCACCGACTTCTCGGGCGGCACCCGGATCGGCGCCGCGCTGGCTGAGCTCAACCGCGTCTACGGCCGGCGGGTGGGCCGCGGCGCGGTGGTGGTGATCCTGTCGGACGGCTGGGATCGCGGAGATCCCGAGCAGCTGCGCCATGAGATGGCCCGGCTGCGACGCGCCGCGCACCAGCTGATCTGGCTCAATCCGCTCGCTGCGCACCCCGACTACGAACCGCTGACGCGCGGGATGCAGGCGGCGGTGCCCCATACCGACCGGCTGCTGGCCGGCAACTCGCTGGCGTCGCTGGAGGAGCTGGCCGTGATCCTGGAGGCGATGTGAACGATTCTCTGAGCGATGAGCAGCGTCAGTGGGAGCAGCAATCCGAGGTCCACGGCCCGGCGTTTGAGCCGCCGGGGAACCTGCCGCCGCGGCTGGTCATCTTCGGGGCGGTGCCGCTGGCGGCGGCGCTCTGCCGTGCGGTCGCGGCGATCGACTGGCGGGTGTACGTGATCGATCCGCGGGAGCGGTTCGCGCGGGCTGAGTTGTTTCCCGACGCCGAGCGGGTGGTCGTCGGCTGGCCGGAGGAGGCGTTTGCGGAGCTCGGCGCGTGCGACGAGACGACGGCGGTCGTACTGCTCACGCACGCGCCCGAGCTCGACGATCCGGCGCTGATGATCGCGCTGCGCTCACCCGCCTTCTACGTCGGCGCGATGGGCTCGCGTCGCACCCAGGGCCGGCGGCGCGAACGGCTGGCGCAGGCCAGGCTTGGCGAGTCCGAGCTGGCCCGGCTGTCGGGGCCGGCCGGGCTCGACCTCGGAGGGGTGACCGCGGCCGAGGCGGCGCTGGCGATCCTGGCCGAGGCAGTCGCGGCCCTGCACGGTCGCGATGGCGCTCGCCTGACCCGGTCTGAGAACGCGATTCACGTGGCTGGCCGGCCGTGATCGGAGGGCTGATCCTCGCCGCCGGTGCCGGCACCCGGTTCGGGGACCAGCCCAAGCAGCTGGCCCCGTTTCACGGGCGGCCATTGCTGGAGGCCGCCGTCCGGGCGCAGTGCGACGTGCCGGCGCTGGAGCGGGTCGTGGTGGTGCTCGGCGCGCGGGCGGCCGAGGTGCGCGAGGCCGTGCGCTTCGGGCGCGCCGAGACCGTGGTCTGCGAGGACTGGGAGAGCGGCCAGGCGGCATCGCTGCGGCGTGGGCTGACCGAGTTCGCCGACGCCACGCGGGTGATCGTCACGCTCGGCGATGCCCCGCTGGTGACCGCTGAGCTGATCGCCCGCTTTGCCGGTGAACCGCCCGGCACGCGCGCGGTCTACGACGGCCGCCCCGGGCATCCCGTGGTGCTCGGACCCGAACAAGTACGGGCGCTGACCTCGCTCAGCGGTGACGTTGGGGCGCGAGAGCTGCTGCGTGGCGGGCCCGTGGTGGAGGTCGGGCACCTATGCTCAGGGCGCGACGTCGACACCCCTGAAGACCTGGAGGCAATCAGCGATGAAGCTCGAGCAGTCATTTGAAGTCAAGGCCCCGCTGCAGCGGGTCTGGGAGGCGTTGATCGACGTCGAGCGTGTCGCCCCCTGCCTCCCGGGAGCCGTCGTCACCGGCCGCAATCCCGACGGCAGCTACAACGGCGAGTTCAAGGTCAAGATCGGTCCGACCTCAGCGGCCTACACCGGCAAGCTGCAGATGGAGGATGTCGACGCGGCCAAGCACTCGGCCACGATGCAGGCCGCCGGCACCGACAAGCGCGGGCAGGGCGGCGCCAAGGCGACGATCGTCTCCTCGGTGACCGAGGCCGCCGCCGGGGCCACGACCGTCAACGTCTCGACCGACTACCACATCACCGGTCGCCTGGCGCGCTTCGGCCGCGGGGGGATGATCGAGGAGATCTCCAACCGCCTGCTCGGTGAGTTCGCCAAGTCGCTGCAGCAGATGGTCGCTCAGGGTGGGGACGAGCCGGCGCCGTCCGCAGAGGCGGTCCAGGCGGCCCAGGTGGTCGCGGCTCAATCCGCCGAGACCGAGGTCGACACGGCGTCAGCGAAGCCGCAGCCGGCGGCTGCTGAGGCTGCCGAGGCGGCCCCGAACGGTGGGGGTCCGGAGTCGCTGTCCGGTGCCAGTGCCGGTGCCGCCGCGCCGCCGTCCCCGCCTCCAGTGTCCGCATCGGCGGCCGGGTCCTCGTGGAGCGGTCCGCCGACCGAGAGCGAGCCGCTCGACGGCCTGGCGCTGATCGGCAAGGTGATGCTCAACCAGGCGAAGAGCAACCCAGCTCCGTTCGTGGCCGCGGTCGTCGGGCTCCTGGTGGCGCTGCGGCTGCTGCGCCGTCGCGGCTGAGCCCCCCGGAGGCCGCGCGCGACGGACCAACCCGCGCGGTGGGGGAAGGAATCCACCGCGGACGCGTCTTGGTGGGAGATGCTCGCGCTTGGTCGACGCCCCGTGACGGTGATCGCGCTGGCCGTGTTCTACTCGCGGTCGCCGTGACCGCTGCCCGCGCCACGCAGCGGCCGGCGGCACCCGAGGGCGGTGCGGTCGCGGTGCGGCACGGTGCGGGGGCGGCTGTGGGGATCGGCTCGCTGTCCGGTCCCGCGCGGCAATCGGCACCGGGCCGGACCCGGACGCAGACTGCCCCGCGCGCCACCACCCAGGAGACCACCATCCTGCGGTCGCCGGCCCCGGCCCCCACGGCGGCTCCGTTCCGTGCTCCGGCTCCGGCGGCGGTGGTGAGGCGGAGCGCCGGTCACCGGCAGCCTCACGGCGCGTATGCCGCTGCGGACGCCGGGGTCACGATCGCCGACTTCCACTTCACGCCGGGCACGACCATGGTGCACGTCGGCGACGCGATCACATGGACCAACGGTGGCCCCAGCGCGCACACCGCCACTGCCCGAGACGGCAGCTTCGACACCGGGACGCTGAGCAAGGGTCAGAGCGGCTCGCACACGTTCACCCAGGCGGGCACGTTCACCTACTTCTGCAAGATCCACCCGTTCATGCACGGCACGATCGTCGTGCTGGCCAGCACCTCCACCGGTGCCACGCCACCAGCGGGCTCCCCGGCGCCGACCGCGACCGCTCCTGCGACCCCACGGAATGCTCCTGCGGCGCCGGCGTCGGGCACAGCCACGCCCACGGTTCCCGCCATGCCGACGGCGCCGGCCAAGGCCACGGCCACGCCGACGCTTCCGGTCACCGGGATGGACCTCGCGATCAGCATGGCCGCCGGCGGGGTGCTGGTCGGTCTCGGACTGGCGCTGCGGCGCGCGGTGTCGTGAGCCCGGCCGGTCAGCCCGATGGTCGATGAGGGATTCAGGCGATCGCCGGCTCACCGCGCCGTGCGGCGGGGGCGGCTACGCGCGTCCGGCGGGCTCGTCGAAGCTGGCCGCGGGCAGCATCGCGACCAGGCCCGACGGGTTGATCATCGGATGCGTGCCGTAGTAATGGGCCCGGATCTCAGCGAAGTCGACGGTCTAGGCCACGCCCGGCCACTGGTACAGGTCGCGCGCATACGGCCACAGGTGCTGATACTCGATCAGCTTGCGGATCGAGCACTTGAAGTGGATCTGGTAGACGGCATCGAAGCGCACGAGCGTCGTGAACAGCCGCCAATCGGTCTCCAGCGGCTCGCGGCCCAGCAGGAAGCGCTGGCCGGCCAGGCGCGCGTCGAGCTCGTCCAGGGTGGTAAACAGCGACCGCACCTCACGCTCGTAGACATCCTGACGGGTCGCGAAGCCGGCCTTGTACACGGCGTTGTTGACGGTGTCGTAGATCTGCCGGTTGAGCGCGTCGATGTCGTCGTGCATCCGCTCGGGGTAGAGCCTCACGGGATGCTCGGCCAGCGGCGCGAACACGGTTGAGAGCATCCGCAGGATGTCCTCGGACTCGTTGCAGACGATCGTCTCGGCCTGCTTGTCCCACAGCACCGGCACGCTCACGCGCGCGCCGTAGCCGGGGTCGGCGGCCAGGTAGGCCTCGCTCAGGTAGTGAAAGCCGTTCACCGGGTCGACGTATTCGCCCCCGGTGAACTCCCAGCCGCGCCGGTCACGCAGCGGACTGACGAAGGACACCCCGATCGCGGCTTCCAGGCCCATCAGCCGCCGCCCGATCAGGGTGCGGTGTGCCCACGGACAGGCGCGCGACACATAGAGGTGATAGCGCCCGGACTGCAGCGGGAAGTCCGAGGAGACGTCGTCGGTGACGTAGCTGCGAAAGCTGCTCTCCTGGCGCTGGAACGAGCCATCATCGCCGGCCTCACGGCCGGGCGATAACGCAGGTGGTTGAGTGCTCATCCGCCGAGGCTAGTGCACCAGGCGTAGGGTGTAGAGCAGATGTCGCTCCAGGCAGATCGCGCGAACCGCTTTAGGGAGCTGCACCGACCGGGCGCGCCGCTGCTGATCCCCAACCCGTGGGACATGGGCTCGGCGAAGCTGCTGGCCTCGCTGGGTTTCCAGGCGCTGGCCACCACCAGCAGCGGCTACGCCGCCACCCTCGGCCGGCTCGATGGATCGATCAGCGGGGAGGAGGCGCTCGAGCATTCCGCCACGATCGTCTCGGCGACCGCGCTGCCCGTGTCCGCCGATCTGGAGAACGGCTTCGCCGACAGCCCCGAGGGCGTCGCCGAGACCGCCCGCGGAGCGGTCGCCGCTGGGCTCGCCGGCTTCTCGATCGAGGATTTCTCCGGCGACCCCCGGGATCCGATCTATGACCGCGAGCGCGCCGTCGCGCGAATCCGCGCCGCGGCCGAGGTCGCCCACGCCGGCCCGGCGAGCCTGGTGCTCACCGCCCGGGCCGAGAATCACCTGCACGGTGTCGACGACCTCGATGACACGATCGCGCGCCTCCAGGCCTACGCGGATGCCGGCGCCGATGTCCTGTACGCGCCCGGCCCGACCGACGCCGAGCAGCTGCGCGCAATCGTCGCCGCGGTGGACAGGCCCGTCAACGTGCTCGCCCGCACCGGGTCGCCGCCGGTGGCCACACTAGCCGCGCTCGGCGTCAGCCGGATCTCGGTCGGCGGCAGCTTTGCGTTCGCCGCCATCGAGGCGCTGGTCAGCGCCGGCCAAGAACTGCTGCATGACGGCACCTATGGGTTCACGGAGCGCTCGGCGGCGGGGGCGAGTGCCGCTCGCCGGGCCTTTGGCTAACGGTCGGCCCCGTGATATCGCCGGTTTGAGCCGGCGGGATGCTGGAAATACCCTGCCCCAGCGCTAGCGAGGAAGAGTGTTGAAGCCCCGATCTGCGGCGGGTGACGTCACGTGAAGTCCGTCCTGCGTCTGTCAGCGTTCCGCCGGTTGCTGAGTGCGTACGTGCTCAATGAGCTGGCCTGGGCGGTCGGCACCGTGGCGCTGGCGCTGCTCGTGTACCGCCGCACCGGGTCGGCGCTCGGCTCGACCGGCTTCTTCCTCTGCTCGCAGGTCGTCCCGGCGCTGCTGTCGCCGCCGCTGGTGGCGAAGCTCGACCGGCTCGCTCCCAGCCGCCTGCTGCCGGCGCTGTACCTCCTGGAGGCCGTGCTATTCGCCGTGCTGGCGTGGCTGACGAGCCGCTTCTCGATCGCTCCGGTGCTGGCGCTGACGCTGTTCGATGGCGTCGTGGCGATCACCGCGCGGGCGATGGCGTCCACGGTCAGGGTGCAGGTGCTGCGCCCGCTGGACCTGGTTCCCGAGGGCAACGTGGTCGCCAACACGGCGTTCGCGATGTGCTTCATGGGCGGGCCGCTGATCGGCGGCGCGGTCGTCGTGGCCGGTGGAACTGTGGCCGCGTTGCTGGCCAACTCCGCGTTGTTCCTGGTCATGGGGCTGACCCTGGCCGGCGCCGGGCTGCCGCGCACGTCTGACGATCAGGGCCCGGCCAAGGGGCGGCTGCGGGGCGCGCTGCGCTATGCCCGCCGCGACCGCCCGCTGCGCGCACTGCTGGTGTTCCAGGGGCTGGGCCTGGCTTGTTTCACAATCTCGATCCCGGTCGAGGTCATCTATGCCCAGCACGCACTGCACGCCGGAGCGGGCGGCTACGGCGCGATCCTGTCGGCTTGGGGCGGCGGCGCGATCGCCGGCAGCCTCGTGATCGCGCGCTGGCGCCGTAGTTCGCCGACGCGGCTGATCGGTGCGAGCGCGGTGGCGCTGGCCATCGGCTTTGCCACGATGGCGGTCGCGCCCACGCTTGCGCTGGGCCTCATCGGAGCTGCTGTCGCGGGCATTGGCAACGGGATCGAGTCGACCGCCGCCCAGACCGCAATCCAGCAGCGTGCTCCGCAGGAGTGGTTGGCGCTGATCATGAGCCTCAGCCAGTCGATCTCACAGTTGGCGCCCGGCATCGGCATCCTCGTCGGCGGCGTGATCGCGGCGCTCGCGGACTCCCGGGTGGCGCTCGGCGTGGCGGGCGCCAGTTCGCTGCTGTTCGCCGTCGCGGTGATGGTGGCGCTGCGGCCCTCGGTCCTGGGCCCCGTGCCCGCGGCCCCACCGCCCGCCACCGAGGGCGCAGCGGCGGTCGACGCAACGCCCGCCGCGCCTCCGACGGTCAGCGAGAAATCGACGGTCTAGTGCCCGTTGCACTGGTGCC
Source organism: Solirubrobacteraceae bacterium (assembly GCA_050999585.1). Lineage (GTDB taxonomy): Bacteria > Actinomycetota > Thermoleophilia > Solirubrobacterales > Solirubrobacteraceae > Palsa-465. Next base: position 28,823 of record JBPCPC010000211.1, read on the forward strand.
CATCAGCTAGTGGCCCATCCGGCAAGTCCGTTGCGGTCTGGCGGCTGCAAAGCTTCGCCGGGCGGCGTCCTCGGACGCTCGATGTGGCAGAGCCACACGTTCGGTCCTGCGTCCTTGCCAGACTCGATTTTCGCTCTCCAGCCCACTCAACGGACTTACCGGATGAACCACTAGCCAACAATGCGGGCCGGGTGCATCGACATCGGCTCCAACACGACCCGGCTGCTGATCGCTGACCGGGTCGGGAGCGGCCTGGAGGCGGTCCACCAGGAGCGGGTGTTCACGCGCATCGGCCGCGGGCTGATCGCCGGGGGAACGATCCCCGACGAGAAGATCGCCGAGGTGGTGACAGTCGTCGCGGCCCAGCTGGCCAGCGCCCGCGAGTTGGGCGTGCACGAGCTTCGCGGTGTGGCGACCGCGGCGATTCGCGGCGCCGCCAACGGCGCACAACTGCTGGCGGCGATTCGCGAGGCGACCGGCCTGGAGGTGGAGCTCCTGTCCAGGGAGCAGGAGGCGCGGCTGGCGTTCCGCGGCGCGGCCGCGATGCTCGACACCGTCGACTCGGCGCCCGCCCGCTCGCTGGGGGTGCTCGACGTCGGCGGCGGTTCGTCGGAGATGGTGATCGGCACTGCCCCGCAGCAGATCGAGTGGTGGGCCTCGGCGCCGCTGGGCTCAAGCTCGCTGACCGACCAGTGGCTGCACTCCGACCCTCCGTCGGCGGCGGAGCTGGCCGGCGCCCGGCGGCACGCGGTCACGATCCTGGGAGAGCTCGATCCGCCGCGGCCGTCGCTCGTCGTCGCCGTCGGCGGGAGCGCCACCTCGCTGTGCCGGCTGGCCGGGGCGGTGCTCGATGCCGGCGCGCTGGTCCGCGCGCTGCGCGTGCTGGCCTCGCAGCCCTCGGAGGTCGTGGCGCGCCGCTCGCTGATCGATCCTCAGCGGGCGCGGCTGCTGCCCGCCGGACTGCTGATCCTCGAGGCGATGGCCGAGCTGCTGGCCAGCACGATCACGGTCGGCCGCGGAGGCATCCGCGAGGGCGTGGTGCTAGAAGCCATGTCGACGTGACCCTCGACCCTCCGATCCCCCCGCGCGAAGCGCTGGCCGACGTGCGGCTGCGCGCGCCGACGCGCGGCAACCGCCGGCTCGAGCGGCTGCTAGAGGCGGTCAACGCCGACGAGCAGGTCAAGGCGTGGTGGCACGTCTCGGCGGGTCAACGCGACCCGCCGGCTGGGGATGTCTGACCACAGCTGGGTCCACATCCAGATCGTGCTCAACATCGGCCTGCGCCTGTCCCGGCTGCTGTTCCGGCGCGGGGTGACGCCGAGCCTGGTCGCCGACTTCGCGATGCAGGAGCGCGACGCCGAGGTCGTGGTGGCAGCGGCCTGCCTGATGCATTGCGTCGGGATGTCGATCCATCGCTCTGACCACGAGCGCTACGGCCTGTTCCTCACCGCCGACAAGCTCGGATCGCTGCTGGCGAATGTCTAGGACGAGCCTGAGCGCTCGATCATCGTGGCCGAGACGCTGCACGCGATCATCGGCCACCGCCGCGACAGCGCACCGTTCACGATCGAGGCCGGGATCGTCCGTGTCGCCGATGCGCTGGACATGGCCCGCGGCCGCTCACGCGTGCCGTTCGAGGCCGGGCATCAGAACATCCACTCACTGTCTGCCTATGCGATCGAGGACGTCAAGATCTCGCCCGGGCGCGACCGTGCCGTCCGCGTGGAGATCGCGATGTCCAACAGCGCTGCGATCTTCCAGGTCGACGAGCTGCTGGCCGAGAAGCTGCGCGGCTCTGGCCTGGAGGAGCACATTGAGGTGATCGCGCGGATCGAAGCCGAGCATGAGCAGCGGCTGCTGCCGGTGTTCCGGATCTAGCTCTAGCCGCGACCCTGCTACCAGGCGGGGGTCCCGGGCGGCCCGGGGATTCGGGCGGTGGTTTTCAACCAACGCGCGCACCCGGCCGCGTCGTGTGGTTGAGAATGCCCGCGGAGCGGGCCAGTTTGACCCGAACGTCGGGTCCAAAGCGCTCAGCGTGGCCGAAAACGGCCGCCGCCCGCCCATCCCCCGGGCTGACACGCCGAGAAATGCCCCGTGGTGACGTGCGGCGCCTGGCGAGCACGGTCCCTGCGCGGAGGAGGCGCGGCGCTCCGCTCTGGTCACCGACGAGTAACGATCGGTGCTGGAGAGACTGATTCGGTCCCACCTCGCCCCGCCCCGTGAGGTGCTGCGCTTGCGTTCTGTTAGTGGCTTCAGACGGGCTTGCCGATACAGGCGGATCGCGAGCGACGTGGGGATCGCGCCGGTGACAGTGAAGGCGTGGTGTGATCGCTTCGCGCAGTCGGGCCGGACAGAGTTCTCGGCGGTCAGACCGGGATGTGGCCGCAAGCCATCGATCCCCGCGGCGAAGATCGAAGAAATCGTCGCCGTGACGTTGCATGAACGCCCGAGGCTGAGACGGGACCCCCACCCGGGTCGCCCTCGATGCAATCACCAACTGAAACTGGGCCGGACCACTAGCGGAGACGCAAGGCGTCGATGATCAGCTCGAGGTGGCGATGCCAGTCAAAGCCGGGGGCGGGGTGGGCCATCGTCGCGCAGACACCGCTCATCAGCATCCCGATGTCATCCGCGGTGGCATCGGGCCGGACCGTGCCCGCCGCGCGCGCACGCCCGAGCAGCTCATCGGTGACCGTGGCCAGCGCCTGCTGCTCGGCCGCCACCTGGATCCAGACCTGATCGCCGGCGCCGGCAACCGCCTGCTGCATCGCGGCATCGCGTCCGAGCTGGGCCGCGTTGTCGCGGAGCCAGTCCGTGAGCACCTCGAACGGCTCACCGGTTCGCCCCAGAGCGGTGCGGCCGCCCGCGGTCAGCATCCGGAACTTTTCGCGTACCAGCTCGGTCAGCAGCGCCTCCTTGGTCGGATAGTGGCGATAGACCGTTCCGACTCCGACGCCGGCGCGCCGGGCGACGTCGTCGATCTGCGCCTCGGCGCCCGACTCGGAGAACACCTCGCGCGCACTTGCGAGAATCCGCTCGCGGTTGCGCCGCGCGTCGGCCCGCAGGGGGCGTTCGTCGGGGCTGGGGCTGTCGGTGAGCTCGGTCATGTCCCCACCCGCAGTTCTCGATCGTCGTGTATGAGTGCGTCGGTCACGGCCTGGTCACAATTGCGTTGACAACCGGAATCGTCGTTCACTATAGTGCCCGAAGTCAAACGGAACCGGAGGTCAGCTTCCATGTCAGCGCTCAATGAGAGAAACCAAACCGAGCTGTACTCGCCCCGCGCGAAGAACTTCGCCCTGCTGTTGCTGGCGATGACGCAGTTCGTGATCGTGATCGACGCCTCGATCGTGAACGTCGCGCTGCCGTCGATCGGCGCGCATCTGCACTTCTCGCGTGACGATTTGTCGTGGGTCGTCAACGCCTACACGCTGACCTTCGGGGGCTTTCTGCTGCTCGGCGGGCGAATGGCCGACCTGCTGGGGCGCCGGCGCATGTTCATGCTCGGCCTGGTGCTGTTCTCGGTGGCCTCGTTCGCCGGGGGGGTCGCCCAGTCTGAGGGCTGGCTGATCGCCGCCCGCGCCGTCCAGGGCCTCGGCGCCGCGGTCGTCTCGCCGGCCGCGCTGTCAATCATCACGACCACGTTCGCCGAGGGCGCCGAGCGCAATCGCGCGCTCGGCATCTGGGGCTCGGTGGCAGGCGCCGGCGGGGCCGCCGGCGTGCTGTTGGGCGGCATTCTCACCAGTGGGTTGAGCTGGCGCTGGGTGCTGTTCGTCAACGTCCCGATCGGCATCCTCGCCGCCGTGCTGGCTCCCCGCACGCTGCTGGAGAGCCGGTCGGAGGGCGCCGAGCAGACGTTCGACCTGCCCGGTGCGGTCACCGTCACCGCCGGTCTGGCGCTGCTGGTGTACGCCGTCGTCGACGCTGTGAACTCCGGCTGGGGGTCGAGCACAACGCTGCTGCGACTCGCTGGAGCGGCGGTGCTGCTCGTCGCGTTCGTGTTGATCGAGCTGCGCTCGAGCAATCCGTTGATGCCGTTCACGATCTTCCGCCTGCGGACGCTGCGCGGGGCGAACATCGTCGGTCTGCTGATCGGCATGTCGCTGTTTTCGATGTTCTTCTTCATCTCGCTGTATCTGCAGAACGTGCTGCACTATTCGCCGATCAAGACCGGCGTTTCCTACCTGCCGCTCGCGGTCGGGATCATCCTCTCGGCGGGAGCCGCGTCGGTTCTGGTGACCCGGCTCGGCTTCAAGACGCCATTGATCCTCGGGCTGCTGCTGATCACCGCCGGTCTGTTCTGGTTCTCGCAGGTGCCCGGTACCGGCGGCTCGTTTGCCGCCGACATCCTCGGGCCGTCTTTGCTGGCTGCGCTCGGGCTGGGTTTCGCATTCGTCCCGGTCACGATCGCCGCGGTGACCGGCACCCAGCCGCACGAGGCGGGGCTGGCCTCCGGCCTGATCAACACCTCCCAGCAGGTCGGGGGCGCGCTCGGGCTGGCGATCCTGGCCACGATTGCCAACAGCCGGACCCAGAGCGCGATCCACACCGGCGTGCACAGCGCGACCGTCGCGCTGACCAAGGGCTTTGATCGTGCGTTCCTCGTCGGTGCCGGCTTCGCCCTGGCCGGTGCGGTGCTGGCGGCGGTGTTGATCTCTTCGCGCGACAGCCGCGAGCACACGCGGATCGCGACCGAGGTGACGCCGGCCACTGCGACGGCCCCGTGAGCGAGGCCCCGTGAGCTGGGCGCCGGCAGCGGGACCCCGGCAGCGGGGCGCGGCAGGTCGTGCCGGCGCCCTGAGCCGCCGGCCTTGACAGCCACCTGGTGACAAGCTAGCTTGACAGGTGTCAAGCGGACTTGTCACAGTGCGGAATCACATACGGGTGCTGAGAAGCGAGCGCGAGCTGTCGCAGGGGCAGCTCGCCGCCGCGCTGCGGGTGTCCCGGCAGACGATCAACTCGATCGAGCAGGGCCGGTACACGCCGTCGCTGCCGCTGGCGATCAGGCTGGCGCGGTACTTCCAGAGCACCGTCGAGGAGGTCTTCGATGCCGATGATTAGATGGAAGTGGTTTTTTCCGGGGATGATGTTGGGGATCGGGGTCGTCCTGCTCGTCGCCCAGATCGTCTCCGGTCACGCCGGGGCCGGGATCTTCGACCTGGCGCTGATGACCGCGGGCGGCGCGCGGTGGCGCTCGGCGGGCGCAGCGAGACGATCTGTGGGCTGCGCGGCGACGGCGGCGACGAGCGTTTCGATGCGATCGGTCGGGACGCCACCGGCTTTGCCGGCGGAATCGTGATCCTCGCGGTGGTGGTCGCGTTCGTCGTCCAGATCGCCCGTGGCCACAACGGCGATCCCTACACCTGGCTGGCGTCGCTGATCGGCGTCAGCTACATCGGCGCGATCCTGGTCCTGCGCGCTCGGCGCTGACGCCGTCGCTCGTGCCAGTGGCTACCAGCCGCCGCGCCAGTCGGCGTTGACCGCACGAGCCTTGGCCGCGTCCTCGCGGGCGTGCCTGCGCTTGTCCAGCCGCCACTGGACCAGCGACAGGACCAGGATCAAGGCCGGGAAGAAGGCGATCACGATGAACATCGTGCTTGTGACGGTTGAGTCGGTGGTCTCGCCCCACCACCCCTGACCCCCGTCGTCGCGTGCGAATGCGGCCGGCGCGATCGTCAGCGCAGCGATCATGACCGTCGTCAGGGCGAGCATGATCTGGGCACGGCGCATTGGCGTCAGAGCGTATCTGATCGCCGGTCAGACCAGCTCATCGCGGGCCGGCGGCGATGCCCGCGCGCGCCTCGACGGACTGCAGCGCCGAGAGCAGCGCCGGGTTGTACTCGTCGGCGCGGTCGGTCAGCTCGAGGTGGTCCAGTCCGACCTCGAACACGGTGGCGCCGGTGGCCAGGGCGAGCTCGCGCTGCTTGGCGGGGGAGACGGCGGTGTCGCGGCCGGTCAGGACGATCGCCGCCGGAATGCTGACGCCGCGCAGCCATGGCCGTGAATCGAACCGGCCCAGCTCCCGTCCGGCCTCGGCGACGTCGCGGCCGGAATGACGCATCAGCTCCGCCATCCACCACGCCGTATGCTCGTTGAGCTCGATTCCGCCTCGCCTGAAGCCGGCCCGGAAGAACGTCTTCGGGGCGAGCTTGACGAGCAGGCCGACGACGCCCATCCAGCGCCAGATCTTGACCGTCTCGGGGTCCTGGAAGTGCTGGCAGGTGCCGCTGAGCACGAGCCCGCTGAGCAACTGCCGATGGTCGCGCGCCAGCAGTTGGGCGATCGTGCCGCCCATCGAGTAACCGACGGCGATCGCCTGGTCGATCTCGAGCGTGCGCAGGACCGCCGCCGCGTCGTCGGCACAGTCGGTCAGCCGGAACGGGGCCAGCGCGCGCAGCCCGCGGGCGTGTCCGCGGTGATCGAGCGCCAGCACGCGATACCCGGCGTCGGCCAGCGCGCCGTAGGCCGTGTGCCAGTTCAGGTCGGCGCTGACCATCCACCCGTGCAGCAGCAGGACCACCGGTCCGGGGTGGGTCGGATCGCTGTCGCGCAGGAAGAACTCGCCGCGACCGGGCACGAGCACGGTCCGCGCCGGCGGCATCTCCCGCGGCGGGATCGGTTGGTACGCGGGCGTACGCGCCATCGGGCCGATGGTAATGACTCCCGGCGCAGCCCCGGGACGGGTCCTACCATCAACCGTGATGGCCGTCGTGATCGCATCTGACCTGAAGAAGGACATCGCCGGCGAGCCGCTGCTCACCGGCGTCTCGTTCAAGCTCGAGCGCCGCGAGCGGATGACGCTCTCCGGACGCAACGGGGCCGGCAAGACGACGCTGCTGAGGATGCTCGCCGACGAGGCGTCGATCGACGGTGGCGAGTTGGTGTTCGCCAAGGGCACCAAGATCGCGCTGCACGATCAGCGGCCTCCGCGCAAGCGCGCCCTGTCGCTGCGCGATTACATCCTGTCTGGCGCCCGCGAGTTGGTGGCGATCGAGTCAGAGCTGGCCGGGCTCGAGCAGGCGATGGCTGGCGGCGCCCACGATCAGTCGACGCTCGACCGTTACGCGCGGGCGCAGGCACGACTGGAACACGCCGGGGGTTACAACTGGCGAGACCGCGCCCTGGCGACGCTGCACGGGCTCGGGTTCCACGACGATGCCGACCTTGACCGGCCGCTGGCGACGTTCTCCGGCGGCGAGCTGACCCGAGCGTCACTGGGCCGGGCACTGGCCGGCGACCCGGACCTGCTGCTACTCGACGAGCCGACCAACCACCTCGACATCGCCTCGCTGGAATGGCTGGAGACCCACCTGGTGAGCCTCGACGCAGCGATCGTGCTGGTCGCCCACGACCGCTGGTTCCTGGGGGCGGTCGGCACCTCGGTGCTCGAGCTGGAGGCGGGGCGGGGCCGGTTCTTCGCCGGCACCTGGCACGAGTGGCGGCGCGAGAAGGCCGCCCGCGAGCTGGCGCTGGGCCGCGCGATCGAGCGCCAGGAGGCTGAGATCGAGCGCCTGGAGCGGTTCGTCACCCGGTTTCGCGCCGGGACGCGCGCGCGCCAGGCCCAGTCGCGCGTCAAGCAGCTGGCCAAGATCGACCGGATCGACCGCGAGCCCATCGACGGCGCCGGGCTGGAGTTCGCGTTCAAGGCACCGGAGCGCAGCGGCCGTGTCGTGTTCGAGCTCGAGCACGCCTCGCTGACCGCGGGCGACAAGCCGCTACTGCACGACGCCGAGATGTGGCTCGAGCGCGGCGAGCACGTGTCGCTGGTGGGCGCCAATGGGACCGGCAAGACGACGCTGATCGAGACCCTCGCCGGCCATCGCGAGTTGGCGCAGGGGAAGCTGCGCACCGGCCACAACGTGACGATCGGCTTTCTCTCCCAACACGCCGACGAGCTGTCGGGGGGTACGGCCCGCAACGTGCTGGAGGCCGCGCAGCACGCCACCGGCCTGACGCCCGGCAAGGCCCGGGCGCTGCTCGGACGCTTCCTGTTCTCCGGCGAGGACGCCGAGAAGCCGCTTGACGGGCTCTCCGGCGGCGAGCGGCGCCGGCTGTCGCTGGCGGTTCTGGTCGGCGGTCCGAACCCCCCCAACCTTCTGATCCTCGACGAGCCGACCAACCACCTGGACCTGGACAGCCGCGAGGCGCTGGAGGCCGCGCTGAGGTCGTTCCCGGGATCGCTGCTGCTCGTCTCCCACGACCGGGCGCTGCTGGACGCGATCGGTACGCGCACGGTGGCGGTGGAGGACCACACGCTGCACAGCTATGTCGGCGGCTGGCCGGAGTATGTCCGCGTGCGCGCCGAGCGCAACGCTAAGCCCGTCGCGGCGGTGGCCGTCAAGCCGGCCGCTCCGGCGGCCAACGGCGGCGCCAAGCGCACCCCGTCGGCGCGCAGGGCGAAGCCCGGCGGCAACGGCGCGGCGCGGCTGGAGGCCGAGATCGAGGCCGCCGAGGCCGCCCTGCGGGTCATCGAGGACGAGCTTTCGGACCCCTCGGCATGGGCGTCGCCCACGGCCAGCGCCCGCTCGGCGGGCCGCCACGATGACGCCAAGCGGGCCGTGGCGGAGCTGTACGAGCGCTACGAGACGGTCGCCGGGTAGCCGACGCCTCCGGGGCGTCAGCGTCCGCCTCTACACTCGGCCGATGGCCCCGCCACGGCAGGCTTCGGGCGTCCGGCTGGCGCTGATCGACGATGACAGCGGCCTGTTGGCCGTGCTCGACCGGCGCCTGGACGCGCTGGGCTGGGATCGTCAGCTGCTCGGCCATGCGGTTGCGCCCGATCAGCTGGCGGCGCTGCGGCTGCACGCGCTGATCCTCAATCCCGCGATCACCGGCGCTGAGTACGTCGGCTGGGTTGCCTCCGGACTGCCCGGCCTGGCGCTGGTGATCGTCGCTGCGCCGGCGCCGGTTGCCGACCGGGTGCGCGCGCTGCGCGCCGGTGCCGATGACTGGATCACCAAGCCCTGTCATCCTGACGAGCTGGTCGCCCGGGTGGAGGCGGTGCTCCGTCGCCGCCGGATGGGCGACCTGCCGATTCAGGATGAGTCGATCGTTGCCGGGGAGCTGGCGATCCGGCCCGACCGCTACGACGCCTACGTCGGCGAGCGTCCGGCTGGGCTGTCGCGCCGCGAGTACGAACTGCTGCATCAGCTCGCCTCCGCCCGCGGACGCGTGCTCGAGCGCGAGGACGTGTATCAGCGGGTGTGGGGCTACACGATGGCCCGGGGCGACCGCTCGGTCGACGTGTTCGTGCGCAAGCTGCGGCACAAGCTCGAGACCCTGTCGCCGGGCTGGCGCTATGTCCACACCCACTTCGGCGTCGGCTACCGGTTCGCGGCCGAGTCGCTGGACGGCTCCACGCCGGCCGTGGTGGTGGCGCCGTCGGGAGCCCCGCGATCCGAGCGCGTCGCGCTTCGCGGATGAAGCGGTGCGTGGGTCGGTAGCCTTGCAGGGGTGACGAGCACGGTTCGTAACGTGGTGATCATCGCGGCGGTCGCTGCGGTGGTCGCGTTCGCGCCCGGTGGCGGCACCGGATCCAACGTCGTGCTGCAGGCGGTGTGGCTCGTGTTCCTGGCGGCGATGGTGTGGGTGGCGTCGATCATGTACCGGGAGCGGCGCACCGAGCTCTACTCGCTCGGTGAACGTCGCCGCGCGGCGCTCTACGCCGCGCTGGGCGTGGTCGTGGTGACGCTGACCGCTACCCACCGCCTGACCAGCACCAGTGCCGGCTCGGTCGCGTGGCTGGTGCTCTTGGGCGGCGCGGTGTACGTCGGTGGCTCAGTGCTGTGGTCGGCCCGTCGCTATTGACCGCCTGACCGCCTGACCGCCTGACCCGCGGCGCGGGCGGGGCTGCTCACCGCTTCACGCCGGGGCGAGCTGCACCGGGATCCCGTTGAGCACCGCGTTGCCCGACACGGCGTCGATCAGGTGCTCGTCAGACAGCACGTTGCTGTTGGCGCCGGCGTGGGCCGCTGCCACCGTCATCTGCGCCCGCGCGGCGTCGTGTCCCCAGCCGTGGGGCAAGCTGACCACGCCGGGCATGATTGCCTCGGTGATCTCCACGTCGGCCTGCAGGCTTCCGGTCCGCGAGCGCAGTCGGGCCGGGCGGCCGTCGGTCAGCCCGTAGCGGGCGGCGTCGTCGGGATGCACCTGCAGCGTGCAGCGTGGCTTGCCCTTGACCAGCAGCGGCAGGTTGTGCATCCAGGAGTTGTTCGAGCGCAGGTCGCGACGGCCGACCAGCACCGGCCCGCCGGTGGCACCGCGCGCCAGCGCCTCGCGCAGCCGGGGGACGTCGGCGACCAGCGGCTCGGGCGCCAGCTCGATGCGACCACTGACGGTGCGCAGCGCAGCGGGCAGCCGCGGCTCCAGCGGACCGAGGTCGATGCCGTGCGGCGCCGCCTCCAGCGCGGCCAGGCTGAGCCGGCCACGCTCGCCGGCGCCGAACCCGTCGCCATAGGGGCCGGTGCGTAGCAGTAGGTCCAGCAGCCGCTCGGGGCCGACCCGCGGCTCTAGGGCGCCCAGCAGCTCGTCGGTTTCGCGGCCGGTCACCACCGATCCGGGGGTGGCGAGCTCGCGCGCGATCGCCGCCCGGGCAACGGTCTCATCCAGGCGCTGCAGGTCGGCGTTCGGACCGAGGCCGGCGGCGACCCCGGTCAGCCGCAGCAGCGTCATCCACTCCTCGGGGAGCTCGGGGTCGGGCTCGAGCGTGGCGGGCGAGTAGTTGGCGACGTTGCGGACCGCGAACAGGTACAGCGCGAGGTCGTAGTGGCTGCGCTGCAGCGGAGAAGCCGCCGGCAGGATCACGTCGGCGTGCCGGGTGGTCTCGTTGACGTAGACGTCGACGCTGACCATGAACTCCAGCGACGCCAGCGCCGCGGCCAGCCGCTGGCTGTTGGGCGTCGAGATCGCCGGGTTTCCGGCCAGCGTGATCAGCGCCCGAACCTGGCCCTTGCCGGGCATCTCGATCTCCTCGGCCAGGCAGGCGACCGGCAGCTCGCCGAAGCTCTCGGTGAGGCCGCGGACGCGGCTGGCGAAGCGCCCGGCGCGCGCTCCCCGCCCGTGGCCGGGCTCCCCGGCGGCGTTGGCGTGGCCGGCCGCGCCGAGCGGGAACATCGCTCCCCCCTCGCGATCGAGGTTGCCGGTCAGCAGGTTCAGCACGTCCACCAACCAGCTCGCGAGCGTGCCGAACTCCTGCGTGGTCGTGCCGATCCGCCCGTACACGGCGGCCGTCGGCGCCGCCGCCAGCTCGCGCGCCATCCGCCGGATCGTGGCGGCGTCGATCCCGGTCGCCGGGGCGACCGCCTCGGGGGTGAACGGCACCGACAGCGTCCGCAGCTCGTCGAGGCCGTCGCAGAGCGCGCGCAGCCGCGGCTCGGGCGTCGCCAGCGCCTCGGCGAACAGCACGTTGATCAGCGCGAACAACAGCTGCGCGTCGGTGCCCGGGCGGATGAAGTGATGCTCGTCGGCGACCTCGGCGGTCCGGGTGCGGCGCGGATCGACGACCACCAGCCGGCCGCCCCGCGCGCGCAGCGCCCGCAGCCGCCCGCGCATGTCGGGCGCGGTCATCAGGCTGCCGTTGGACGCCAGCGGGTTGGCGCCGAGCACCAGCAGATGATCGGTCCGGTCCACGTCGGGGACCGCGACGGTCGTGCCGGAGCCGAACATCAGCGCCGACGCCAGCTGCTTGGGCAGCTGATCGACGCTCGACGCTGAGTACACGTTCTGGCTCGAGAGCGCCCGGATCAGCACCGGGGCGTACAGCAGGCTGGACAGGTTGTGGGCCCCGGGATTGCCGAGGTACACGGCGGCGGCGTTGCGATCCGCGGCCAGGATCGGTGACAGCCGCTCGTCGATCAGCGCGAACGCCTCGTCCCAGGTCGCCTCGCGGAAGCTCTCGCCGTGGCGGATCAGCGGCGTGCGCACGCGATCGGGGTCCTCATGCAGCTGCGTCAGCGCCGCGCCCTTGGGGCAGATGAACCCGTGGCTGAAGACGTCGGCGCGATCACCGCGGATCGAGACCACCCGCTCGCCCTCGAGGCTCAGCTCCAGACCGCACGTGGCCTCGCACAGCGGACAGGTCCGGTACTCGCTGCGCTGGTCCCCGGTCGCCATCGCCGCACACGATACGGATGCTCGGCCGGCCCGGCGATCACGCCGATCTTCAGCGCCGGCGCGTACACTGCCGCCGCCGTGAGCGCGGGCAGACGAGAGGCAACGGCCGACTGGCTGATGGTGTTCGGCGGACTGGCGCTGGTGGTGTCGCTGTTCCTGCCCTGGAGCCATCAGCTGCCGGCGTCGGTGCTGGCTCAGTACGGCGCCACCGCGGCGCTGGCCGGGGTACCCCGCAATCCCGATGCCTGGCAGCTCTACTCGGCCGTCGACGTGCTGCTGGCGCTGCTGGCGGGCGGGTTGCTGGTGGCCGCCCTGCGGGGCGGGCGGGTGTGGCGGGGGATCCTGCTGGTCGGTCTGTTGATCGCGGTGGCGTTCACGCTGCACGCGCTCAGCTCGCCGCCGACCAACGGCGTGAACTTGTATGACCCAAGCCTGGCGCCGCCTGGCTATACGCCCACGTCACCGGGTGCGGGACGGGGCGAGACGCTGGCCCTGATCGCGATCGGGCTGGGTCTGGGTGGGTTGCTGCTGTCGTTCACCGCCGACTACTGACGGTGGCCTCGGCGGCGCAACGGACCGCCTCTATCCTCGAATTGGATGGCCATCTATCCCGCCGACCGGCGCCGCGAGCTGCCCGACGAGCCGGGCGTGTACCTGTTCCGCGACGAGCGTGGCAAGGTGATCTACGTCGGCAAGGCAAAGTCGATCAAGAAGCGCGTCGCGTCGCACTTCTCCAATCCCAGCACTCGGGCCGGGCGGGAGATCCTGGCGATGATCGACCAGATCGAGGCGCTGGTCGTCCACACCGAGTCCGAGGCGCTGCTGGTGGAGCAGAACTTCATCAAGCAGTACAAGCCGCGGCTCAACATCCGGTTGCGCGATGACAAGAGCTATCCCTACATCGCAATCTCATTGGACGAGGACTTTCCGCGCGTCTACTTCACGCGTGAGCGCCACCGCCGCGACCGCGCCTACTTCGGCCCGTACAGCAACGCCAAGCGGGTGCGGGCGACGCTCGAGGTGCTGGGCAAGTTGTTCATGTTCCGCTCGTGTGACGGTCCCGAACCCGGCCGGCGCAGCGGCTCGCCGTGCCTGGACTACTACATCAAGCGCTGCGAGGCCCCGTGCGTGGGCTACGTCTCGCGAGAGCAATACCGCACCGCGATCGACGGCGTGATCGCGTTCCTGTCGGGGCGCTACAAGGAGATCGAGCAACGCCTCAGCTACGAGATGCAGCTCGCGTCCGCCGAGCAACGCTTTGAGGACGCCGCCCGGGAGCGCAACCGGCTGCGCGCGATCCGCTCGCTGCTGGAGCGCCAGCGGGTCGCCCACGACGGCGCCGGCTCGTTTGACGCGATCGCGATCGCGGTCGGCGACGGGGAGGCCAACGCGCAGGTGTTCCAGGTCCGCGACGGCGTGCTGTCTGATCGCCAGAGTTTCTATCTCGACAACGCCGCCGACGCCGAGCTGGGTGACGTCGCCGAGGCATTCGTGCTCCAGTACTACGCGAGCGCGATGTCGGTGCCGCCCCTGCTCGTCGTCCAGCGGGAGCTCGGCTCCGCCCTCACGCTGCCCGCCCTGGCCGAGGCGCTGTCGGCGCGCCGCGGGTCCACGGTCGAGATCCGGGCCTCCGAGCGCGGTGCCAAGCGGCGGATCCTGGAGCTCGCCGAGCGCAACGCCCGGCTGGCAATCGACCAGGAGAAGCTGCGCTCCGAGCGCCGCCGCCAGCAGCGCGTCGAATCACTGGACGGGCTGCAACAGGCGCTGGGACTGGACACGATCCCACTGCGGATCGAGTGCTTTGACATCTCGACGCTGATGGGCACCAACACCGTTGCCTCGATGGTGGTGTTCGAGGGCGGGGCGCCGAAGAAGTCCGACTACCGGCGCTTCCGCGTGTTCACCACCGGCGATCAGAACAATCGGTATGAGGGCGACCCCGGTGCGAATCCCGGCCCCGACGACTTCGCCTCGATGGAGGAGGTGCTCGGCCGCCGCTACGCCCGCTGGGAGCGCCAGCGCGACTTCTCACCCCACGACAAGGACTACGACCCCAGTTTCGCGGCGCTGCCCAACGTGGTCGTGATCGACGGCGGCAAGGGGCAGCTCGCCGCCGGACTGCGCGCGCTGCAGGGCTTTAGCGATCGCGGCGTGGTCGTGATCTCGCTGGCCAAGCGGATCGAGGAGGTGTTCATCCCGGGCCGCGAGACGCCGCTCGTGCTCGCTCACGACACGCCGGAGCTGCAGCTGCTGCAGCGGGTCCGCGACGAGGCTCACCGGTTCGCGATCACCCATCACCGGATCCGCCGTGACCGGGCGATGACGACCTCGGTGCTGGACGAGCTGCCGGGCGTCGGCCCGGCACGCAAGCGGGCGCTGCTCGCCCATTTCGGCTCGCCCGACGCGATCCTGTCGGCGTCGCGTGAGGAGCTCGAGTCGGTGCCCGGAGTGCCCGGCAAGCTCGCGCGGGAGATGTACCGCGAGCTGCACAAGTCCGGCGTCTAGTGACGGACCACTCGCCCGGTACCGGCGCCCCGGCCGAGTCTCGTCCGCCCCAGGCCACGCCTGCCGCGTCGGCGGGGGCGTGCTTATTCGGCTCCGCGACCGTGCTCCGGGCGGCCGACCAGCGGATAAGCACGCTGATCGTGCTTATCCGGACGCCTGGCACATGGCTGACCGGCGTGAGGTCGAATAAGCACGGGACGACCCGGTCCAGCCGTGGCCGCCAGTCGCGCCAGACACCGACGCTCGATCACCACCGACAGCCCGTCCGATAACAGGCGACGCCGGCGCCCGGACCGCTGAAACGAGAATCTCCAAAATCGTCTTCCTACCGCCGGCGGATCAGGCCGATGCCGCCGCCGCCGGGTGGCGGGGCGATCGTCAGCAGCGTCGCTGACGCCGGTGCCACCGGGATGGTGTAGACGCCCGAGGCGGCGATCACCGCCGTGGTCGCGGGCGTCGCCGGTAGCGTCCCGGTGGCCGTCTCGTCGCCGAACGACTGGCCGCCCAAGGTGACGCCGTCGGCGGCGGTCAGCCCGGGGGCGGTCAGGGTCTCCAGCGAGCCACCGTCGGTCGCTCCGGGGATGTCGACGTTGACGTCGTGCGCGGCGGTCGCGTCCTGATTGATCACGGTCACGCGGATGGTGCCGTCGGGCCCAACCGTCGCCCAGTCCTTGACCGGGCCGGCCGGCGCGTTCACCGGCAGCAGTTGAGCGCCCGGAGGGAACGCCTGGGCGAACATCATCAGCCCGTAGTACTCGGGGTGCACAAACGCCTGCCAGGTTCCGGCAGCCGTCTGAGAGACGGTGAACAGTTCGTAATTTGACCCGGGCAGCATGTGGAAGTTGACGCCCTGGACGCCCCGGGCGGCGAAGTTGAACATCGTGTCCAGCGACCACAGGGCCGAGGCGAACGTGTCCGAGACCCCCTTGGCGCCCTCGCACGAGGCGGTGTTGATCTCGCCGATCCGCAGCGGCAGATGGTCCCGGGCGGCGACGCCCACAAACGGCGACACCCCGGCGGCCAGCCCCGCCGACGAGCTGTCGGCGAGCAGGTTCGGGATCGACGCGAACGTCGGATCGCCCTGATCGGTCGTGCACGCTCGCAGCGGATAACGGTGGTAGGTGATCAGCTTCGCCTTCGGCTCGGCCTTGATGAAGCGGCTCAGCTGCCGCATCCAGTTCGGTCCCGACACGGCCGGTCCGGCGAGCGGCACGTTCGGGAGCACCTTGCTCCACTGCGTGAACTGCTTGATGTAGGCGGCCAGGTCGTAGCCGTGGCTGCGGCGGCGATAGACGTGGCCGCGGCGGTCGCGGTACCAGTAGAAGACGGGGTAGAGGTCGGGCTCGTTGCCGATCTCAAACGCGTCGATGTAGCGACGGCCGATCCCCGAGACGAACGCCCGCCCCTCGGCCGCGGCGATCGCCGGGCGCCCGGCTGCCAGATTGATGCCGAGGATCAGCTTCGCGTTGAGATCGGAGGCGAGCGCCTGGGTGGTGCGCAGCCACCCCTGGGTGAGGCGGTAGTAGATGCCGCCCTGGGGGATCATCCCGCGGATCGGCCACCACGTGTCGTCGGTGCTGTTGCCGCCGATCCGGATCACCGGCGATTGGCCGGGAGCGAGGCCCTGGAGCAGCTTGAGCAGCACCGGGTTGATCGCGCGCGGGTCACGGCCGGTGTACTGGTGGACCGCGCGGTACTCCAGCGACACGCCGACGAAGCCCGCAGGCATCGACTGGCCGGTGGGCATGGTCGCGACGGTTGCCGACAGCGGGTCGGCGAAGGCGGAGGCCGGGGCGAGCGCGGTGACGGCGGCGAGCAGGATCCCCAGCGCCACCGCGAGCGCGACAGGGACGCGGCGGCGAAGCACGCCGGAGATAGTGGCATACCGTCGCCACGGGCGGGTCACCACGCGTGTCCGCTGCGGGCGTCAAGCTATGGGGACGTATGGAAGCGTCGGCGCTCTCTGATCTGGTGGTGATCACCGGCTTCTCCGGGGCCGGAAAGTCGACCGCGATGGCCGTATTTGAGGACGAGGGCTACTTCTGCGTCGACAACCTGCCGGTCGAGATGATCCAGTCGCTGGTCGACCTGTTCATCCACACCGGGTCCAAAGTGGCTCGGGCCGCGGTCGTCTCCGACGCCCGCGGAGGCAGCTACTTCGAAGGCCTGGCGGCGATGCTGGACGGACTGGCGATAGCGGGCGTGCGCCCCCGGATCCTGTTCCTGGAAGCCGCCGAGGAGACGCTGTTGACGCGCTACAAGGAGACGCGCCGGCGCCACCCGCTGGCGCCCGATGGGTCGGTGGCCGATGGGATCGCCCGCGAGCGCAGGCTGCTGGCGCCGCTGCGTGAGCGCGCTGACGTGGTGATCGACACCAGCGGCCTGACCGCGGCGATGCTGCGCCGACGGTTGACCGACGAGCTGCTACCGACCCGGAATCCCGGCCGGCTGTCGATCAGCTTTCAGAGCTTCGGCTTCAAGTACGGCCCCAGTCGGGATGCGGACCTGCTGTTTGACGTGCGTTTCCTGCCCAACCCCCACTACGAGCCGGCGCTGCGCCCGCACACCGGCAAGGACACCGACGTGGTCGAGTTCATCAACCGCGACGGGGCGCTTGACGCGTTCTACGACAAGCTGCACCCGCTGCTGGACTACCTACTGCCGCAGTACCTGGCCGAGGGCAAGGCGCATCTGGTGGTGGGGATCGGCTGCACCGGCGGCCGCCACCGCTCGGTGGCGATCGCCGAGCATCTGGCACAACGCTACGCCACCGAGGCTGACTACCTGGTCGGACTCGTCCACCGCGACGTATCCGAACCGACGTGATCGATCACGTCGGGTTCGAGGTCTCAGACCTCGGCCGCAGCACGTGCTTCTATGACGCCGTGTTTTTCGCGCTGGGGGCGCGGCGGATGATCGAATCCGAGCACGCCGTGGCCTACGGGATCAACGGCCCGACCGTCTGGTTCGTCGTCCGGGGCCGGGCGCCGGCTCCCGGCTACGGGCACGTGGCGTTGCAGGCCAGCGGCAAGGCGGCGGTCGACGCTGCCCACGCCGCCGGACTGGCGAACGGTGGCCGCGACGACGGCGCTCCCGGCATGCGACCGCAGTACGGGCGCCGCTATTACGCGGCGTACATGCTCGATCCCGACCGGCTGCGGGTCGAGGTCGTCTCTCACCGTTAGGGCGTGGGCGCCGGTCGCCCATCCGCCGGATGTGAAGATTCTGAGTAGGAGGTGATCCGCCGAACCTCCTCAAACGTACCTATCTCCAAACGGTGTTCCACCAGCAGGAGAGGGAATCATGAGTGAGCTGAGCAGACGGGGATTCGTCAAGACCTCGGCCGGCACAGCGGCTGGGTTGACCGCGATCGGAGCATTTGCGGCCGCGCAGGCGGACGCCAAGGCGGTCGGCTCCGAGCCGGTCGTGGCCTACATCAGCGATCCGCGCAGCGGCGAGATCTCGGTGATGTCCGGGGGGCGCGAGGTGATCGTCCGCGATCCCAAGCTCGCAGCGCAGATCTCGCGCGCGGCGCGCTGACGCGCCCGTTCACTCTTAGAACTCGGAGGTAGCCCATGTCGTCTCATCGCGAGGCCCCGGCGACCAGCCAGGACCCGGTCGCTGACAACACCGACACATACGCGTTCGTCAGCCCCGATGATCCGGAGACGGTGACGCTGATCGCCAACTTTCTGCCGTTCGAGGCGCCGTTCGGGGGGCCGAACTTCTTCGAGTTCGGCGAGGACGTCGAGTACTACATCTACGTCGACCAGACCGGCGACGGCTGGCCGGACATCACGTACACGTTCTCGTTTCACACCGAGGTCGGCAACCCGAACACGTTCCTCTACAACACCGGGACGATCGACTCGATTGACAGCCCGAACTGGAACCGCAAGCAGTTCTACTCGGTCACCCGCACGTCCGGCGGCCGCTCCGAGGTGCTCGCCAAACACCTCGCCTGTCCTCCGTGCAACATCGGGCCGGCGTCGACGCCTGGCTACGCGGCGCTCGCCGAGCAGGCGATTCATGGGATCGGTGGCGGGCGGACCGTGTTCGCCGGTCAGCGGCTCGAGGGCTTCTACGTCGATCTGGGCGCGATCTTCGACCTCGCCGACCTGCGGCCGTTCCAGAGCCTGCACGTCGCCACGATGATGAGCAACGCCCCCGGCGTGAACTCCACGAACGAGTTCGGCGTGCAATCGATCGCGCTCAAGGTGCCGATGTCTGACCTGACGCGACACGGTCACACGCCCACCGATCCGACTCACCGTGACTCGGTGATCGGCGTCTATGCGGCGGCCAGCCGCCAGAAGGTGAGGATCCTGCAGCCGCAGACCGGAACCCGCTACGACGAGGGTCCGCCGGTCCAGGTCTCGCGGCTGGGGAATCCGCTATTCAACGAAGTGATCGTGCCGATGGGCAAGAAGGATCTCTGGAACTCGCTCTCGCCGGCGCAGGATGACCAGTTCAAGCAGTACGTCAAGCACCCGGAGCTCGCCGGACTGCTGCCCAGCCTGTATCCGGGCGTGTTCCCGAATCTCGCCGGGCTGGCGGCATCCCGGGACGACCTGGTGGCGATCTTGCTCACCGGTCTGCCGGCTGGGGTGGTCCCCGGCTTCCAGAACTACACCGGGCCCGGGCTGGCCGATGAGCTGCGGCTGAACATGGCGATCCCACCGGCGACGGCGGCGAAGCAGAACATCCTCGGCGTGATCGGCGGAGATCTGGCCGGGTTTCCCAACGGACGCCGCGTTTCCGACGACGTGACCACGATCGAGTTGCGAGCGATCGCGGGGGTGACCTACCCGCTCGTGAACGCGAGCTATACCCCCGACGCGGCGGCGTCCGGGATCACCGATGGTCTGACCCCGGCGAGCACCCAGTACCTGGACAGCTTCCCGTACCTCGGGATCCCGAGGAGCGGCTATGAGACCGCACCGCTGTCAACGGTGGCGTGATGTACGTATCTCCGATGACCCACACCCACGCCACCTTCACCGGCACCGAGCAGGCGCGCGCCGGGCTGCAGCCGGCGTCGAGCGCCAGTGTCGCGATCGATGTCGGCAACGGCAAGGGGGCGCTCGTCCTGTACCCGAGCGAGCGGTTCCGCGGTCGCGAGATCGAGATCAGCTCGGTCGACGGAGACGGTAACCGCGTCCACACCGGCGTGCACGAGCGCCGGACGCCCGCTGGAGCCGCGCTCACGGCGGTCTTCGGCAGTCTGGCCGCGGGCGACTACGTCGTCTGGGAGGACGAGACAACCGCCGGACCAACGGTGACGGTCCCCGACGGAGCGGTTGGCGAGCTGCACCTGGAGTAGGCGCGCCCCGGGGCGTCCGGTCGCGTCAGGTAGCCTGTCGCGAGCCGGGTGTCGCCCTGTGAGCGGCCCGGCCTTTCTCTTGGTTCGCGGTTGGCGAGAAACGGAGGCGTTCAGTCATGGCGGTACGGGTCGCAATCAACGGCTTCGGACGGATCGGGCGCAATGTCTTCCGCGCCGCGTACGAGCGCAACGCGGACATCGAGTGGCTGGCCGTCAACGACCTCGTCGATCCCAAGACGATCGCGCATCTGCTCAAGTACGACTCGACCTACGGGCCCTTCCCGGGCGACGTGCGGCCCACCACCGCGGGCTTCTCGGTCGATGGGCACGAGATCCGGGTGCTGGCCGAACGCGACCCGGCGTCGCTGCCCTGGGGCGACCTGGGCGCCGACGTCGTGATTGAGTCCACCGGTCTGTTCACCGACCGCGAGAACGCCGCCAAGCACCTGGAGGCGGGCGCCAAGAAGGTGCTGATCTCCGCCCCGGCGACCAATCCCGACACCACCGTGGTGCTCGGCGTGAACTTCGACGAGGCCTATGACCCCGCCCAGCACCAGGTGATCTCCAACGCCTCGTGCACGACCAACTGCCTGGGCCCGATCGCCAAGGTGCTCCACGACACCGTCGGAATCAAACACGGCCTGATGACCACGATCCACGCCTACACCGCCGACCAACGCCTGCAGGACATGCCGCATAAGGACCTGCGCCGTGCCCGCGCGGCCGCGGTCAACCTGATCCCCGCCTCGACCGGCGCGGCCAAGGCGATCGGCCTCGTGATCCCCGAGCTCAACGGCAAGCTGCACGGCTTCGCGGTGCGGGCGCCCGTGCCGACCGGCAGCGTCGTCGACCTGACGATCGAGGCCAACCGCGAGACGAGCGTCGAGGAGATCAACGCGGCGCTGAAGGCGGCCGCCGACGATGGCCCGCTGAAGGGCCTGATGCTCTACACCGAGGATCCGATCGTGTCCTCAGACGTGATCAAGAACCCCGCCTCGTCGATCGTCGACTCCCAGCTGACGGCGGTGATGGACGGCACGATGGTCAAGGTCGTGTCCTGGTATGACAACGAGTGGGGCTACTCCAACCGGGTGGCTGACGTGGTGCAGCGATTGCTGTGAGGTCGCTCGCGGAGCTGGGCGAGCTCGGGGGCAAGCGGGTGCTCGTTCGGGTCGACTTCAATGTCCCGCTGGATTCCGGACCGCCGATTCGGGTGAGCGACGACACGCGGATCCGGGCGGCGCTGCCGACGCTCGAGGCGCTGCGCGCGCGGGGGGCGGCGCTGGTGCTCGTCTCCCACCTCGGACGGCCCCAGGATCGCGAGCCCGAGCTCTCGCTGGCGCCGGTCGCCGAGCGCCTGTCCGAGCTGATCGGGGAGCCGGTCAAGCTTGCCCCGGCCGCGCGCGGGGAGCCGGTCGCGCAGCTCGCCGAAGCGCTGCGTGACGGCGACATCCTGCTGCTGGAGAACATCCGCCATGAGCCCGGCGAGACCGAGAACGATCCTGAACTGGCCGCCGACCTGGCGGCGCTCGGCGACGCCTATGTCGATGATGCCTTCGGGGCCGCGCACCGCGCCCATGCGTCGACCGTCGGCGCGGCGGCGCTGATGGATCCGCGCGCCGCAGGCCTGCTGCTGGAGCGCGAGGTCAGCGCCCTCTCGGGTCTGCTCGATGATCCGGCTCGTCCCCTGGTGGCGGTGCTCGGCGGCGCCAAGGTGACTGACAAGATCGGCGTGATCCAATCGTTTCTCAGTGTGGCGGACACGATCGTGATCGGCGGCGCGATGTGCTTTCCCTTCCTCAAGGCGATGGGTCATGCCGTCGGGGACTCGCTGTGCGCCGACGTGGACGTGGCGCTGGCCCGGCGTGCGCTGGACGCCGCCGCCGGGCAGGCCTCGGCGACGATCACGCTGCCGTGCGACCTGGTGCTCGCCGACCACTTCGGCGCTGACGCCGCTCCGGAACCGCTGGACGGGATCGAGGTCCCCGACGCGAAGATGGGACTCGACATCGGACCACGCAGCGCGCAGGCCTATGCGGCGATCATCGCCCAGGCCGGCACGGTGTTCTGGAACGGCCCGATGGGCGCGTTCGAACTCGCGCCGTTCGCCGCCGGGACGCGGGCGGTCGCCGAGGCGGTGGCCGATGCGGCCGGGGTCACGGTCGTCGGCGGCGGTGACTCGGCGGCCGCGCTGGTCGCGTTCGGCCTGGCCGACCGCGTCACGCATCTGTCGACCGGTGGCGGCGCCGCGCTGGAACTGATCGAAGGGCGCGAGCTGCCCGGTGTGGCGGTGCTGTCGTGAGTGCGACGTCGCGCACGCCGCTGATCGCCGGCAACTGGAAGCTGCACAAGACGGTGGCGCAGGCCGAGGAGTTCATCCAGGCGCTGCTGCCGCGCGTGTCCGCGGTCGACGGCGTCGACGTGGCGATCTGCCCGCCGTTCACGGCGCTGCAGGCGATGGTCGACTCCGCCCGGGGCTCGCGCGTGGCGATCTACGCCCAGAACCTGCACCAGGCCGAAGAGGGGGCCTTCACCGGCGAGGTGTCCGCGTCGATGCTGACCGAACTGGACGTCGGCGGGGTGGTGCTGGGGCACTCCGAGCGCCGCGCGATGTTCGGCGAGACCGA
The DNA here is from genome assembly GCA_050999585.1 of Solirubrobacteraceae bacterium. Taxonomy (GTDB): domain Bacteria; phylum Actinomycetota; class Thermoleophilia; order Solirubrobacterales; family Solirubrobacteraceae; genus Palsa-465. The sequence continues at coordinate 51,389 of JBPCPC010000211.1, forward strand.
CAAGGCACTGGCCCAGAAGGTGCCGGTCGCGCTGGCCGCGGGGCTGCTCGTGGTGCTGTGCGTGGGCGAGACCGAGGAGGAGCGCGAGCGCGGTGACACCGAGCGCAAGCTGCGCCACCAGGTGCAGGAGGGCCTGGCGCGGGTGGACACCGAGCGTCTCGGCGAGATCGTGATCGCGTATGAACCGATCTGGGCAATCGGCACCGGGCAGGTGGCCACCGCGGAGCAGGCGCAGGAGGCGATCGCGTTCGTGCGGGCCCTGGTCGCCGACCGTTCGCGCGAGCAGGCGCAGCGGACTCGGATCCTGTACGGCGGCAGCGTCAAGCCCGAGAACGCGGCCGAACTGCTGGGGCTGCCCGACATCGACGGTGCGCTGGTCGGCGGTTCCAGCCTCGACGCCGAGTCGTTCGCGGCGATCGTCGCCGCGGTTGCGCGGTGAGCCCGGGGCCAGGTGGGCGCCCGCTGTCCGTCGAGCGGGCGGCGCTGATCGTGCTCGACGGCTGGGGCCTGGCGCCCGCGGGACCGGGCAACGCGGTCTCGCTGGCCCAGACGCCGGTGTTCGACGCGCTCTGGGACCGCTATCCGACGACCACCCTGACCGCCTGTGGCCCGGCCGTCGGACTGCCCGAGGGGCAGATGGGCAACTCCGAGGTCGGCCACCTGAACCTGGGCGCGGGGAGCGTCGTGATGCAGGACCTGACCCGGATCGACGCTGCCGTGCAGGACGGCGAGCTGGCCGCCAACGACGTCCTGCGCGCCGCGCTCACCGCGGCCGAGCGGGTTCACGTGATCGGGCTGGTGTCCGACGGTGGCGTGCACTCGAGCCTCGAGCATCTGCGGGCGCTGATCGAGCTGGCGGCCTCGCTTGACGTCCCTGACCTGGTGCTGCACGCCTTCACCGACGGCCGCGACACGCTGCCCACGGCCGGCGCCGGCTACCTGGAGCAGGTAAGCGAGTGGATGTCGCGCAGCGGGGCCGGGCGGGTCGGCTCGGTGGTCGGGCGTTACTACGCGATGGACCGCGACCAGCGCTGGGACCGCGTCCAGCTCGCCTACGAGCTGCTCGTCCACGGCCGGGCCGAGCATCACGCCGACAGCGGCGCGCAGGCCGCCTACGAGGCCTACGCGCGCGAGCAGACCGACGAGTTCATCGAGCCGACGCTGGTCGGGAACGAGGCGGCGCGGATCCGCCCCGGCGACTCGGTGCTGGGGCTGAACTTCCGCCCCGACCGGATGCGCGAGATCACGCGGGCGCTCGCCGATCCGGCGTTTGCGGAGTTCGACCGGGAGGACGGGACGGCCGTGGAGCACTACGCCACGATGACCGAGTACGAACAGGGCTGGCCGTACCCGATCGCGTTCCCGCCGGCGCGGCCGAAGACGACGATCGCGGCCGTGATCGCGGCCCGCGGCGAGCGCCAGCTGCACGTCGCCGAGACCGAGAAGTACCCGCACGTGACTTACTTCTTCAACGGCGGCGAAGAGCAGGCCTACGACGGCGAGGAGCGCGAACTCGTGCCCTCGCCGCGCGACGTGCCGACGTATGACCACAAGCCGGCGATGAGCGCTGCGGAGGCCACCGCGACGTTCGTGTCCGCGTGGTCTGAGGACGGCGGCGGTGGATACCGGTTCGGGATCATCAACTTCGCCAACGCCGACATGGTCGGGCACACCGGCGTGATCCCGGCGGCCGTGGCGGCGGTGGAGACGGTCGACCGGTGCCTCGGTCAGGTGGTGGAGGCCGTGCTCGCCAGCGGCGGCGCGTGCCTGATCACCGCCGACCACGGCAACGCCGACCACATGCTCGAACCCGATGGCAGCCCTAACACCGCCCACTCGCTGAACCCGGTGCCGGTGATCGTCACCGTCTCAGACCCCACCCACCCGCTGAAGCTGCGCGAGGGCGGCGTGCTGGCTGACGTCGCGCCGACGCTGCTGGCGCTGCTGGGCATCGCGCAGCCCGACGAGATGTCGGGCCGCTCGCTGATCGCCCCTACCTAGCGCGCATCCGGTTGTTGCGCGCGTCGTGCGTGAGCTCCGCGAGCTCGAGTGCCTCGAGCAGCGGCGGCAGGTACATCCCAAAGCGCCCGCGGTAGCCTTCCGCAGCCCGTATCAGCCTCCGACCGGATTCTCCGGCGAGCGCCCGCCCCCACGCCTCGACGGTGCCGTCTCGGGCCGGCTCGCGCTCGTCGGCGACCCCGAGGTCGACCCAGTCGCCCTGCTCGCGCAACCAGGCGTGGAGGTCGTCGATCGCGCTCAGGTGATAGCGCAGGGTGATGGTCGTGGTGGCGATCGCGGCCAGGTAATGCGGCAGCAGCGTCTGCCAGCCCCGGTGGTCGCGATCCCGCCAATCCTGGCCGGCGGCGCCGAGCTGCTCCCAGCCGCGGTGCTCGATCTCGATTCGTGTCGCCCCGGGGCTGCGCTCCATGAACCGGATCTCCACGTCGGTGGCGTCGCCGCGATCGCCGCGCAGGTGCCAGCTGTAGCCCAGCCGTGGCGGCGGCTCCCAGATAGTGACCTCGCCCCAGTCGTGCTCGGTTCCGGCACCGGTGCGCTCGTAGATCCGGCCGCCGACGCGAGGCTCGAGTACCACCGACAGGTCGTTGTCGGCGGTGACGGTGTGGTCGGCCGGCCACCCCGAGCCGATCCCCGATGTCCAGGTGGCGAAGGCGTGCTGCACGGAGCAGCCGACATCGAACGACAGGCGCAGCGGCTCGATCATCTCTGCTCGGTGTTCTCGGCCAGCAGCGTGAAGCGCCGTGCGGCGTCTCCCCACACCCGCTCCAGGTAGGCCTGCACGGCGAGCGGTCCCTGCTCGTGCAGGCGATAGATCCGGCGGGTGCCGACCGGTCGCTCGGTCACCATTCCGGCCTGCTTGAGCAGCCGGAGATGACGGGAGACGGCCGGCCGGCTGATCGGAAGTGCCGCGGCGAGCTCCTGCACCGACCGCTCGCCGGACCCGAGCAGGTCGAGGATCCTCCGTCGATTGGGGTCGCCGAGGGCGTTGAAGGGATCGGGATGAGCGCCGGCGGCCATCAGTAACCATAAGGCTACCGTAACCGCACAGTTACCGATTGCGGCCATGCGTGGGTTATGCGATGGCGCACCGCCTGAGCTCCCGGGCGCGGAGACCGAATCCTGAGATCTGATAGTGCTAGACTAAGATTTCATCATGAAGTGGAAAGCAATTCTCTCGTTTCATCGAAAGGCAAATGAGATGGCACTCACCCGCTGGGAACAGGTCCCAATCAACCGGCTGTTCAATTCCCTGTTTGACACCCCGACCGCTCAGCACGCGGGCGTCCGGCGCTGGCTGCCGGCGACCGACCTGATCGAGTCAGACAGCCACTACGTGCTGCGCGCCGACCTCCCGGGCGTGGCCGAGGACGACATCAACGTCGAACTCGACAACGACGTGCTGACGATCTCCGGCGAGCGCAAGTCCGAGCATGAGGACCGCAAGGCCGGTTACTACCGCGTCGAGCGCACCTCCGGCAACTTCCGTCGCTCGGTACGCCTGCCCGAGGGCATCGACTCCGAGTCGATCAAGGCCACGTTCGAGCGGGGCGTGCTCGAGGTCAGCGTCCCCAAGCCCGAGCAGAGTAAGCCGCGCAAGGTGCAGATCACCGTCGGCGCCGGCGAGCCGGCCGCGATTGAGGGCACCGAGGCCCCGGTCGCGTAGTTCACTCCCGCTGCTGCGCGGGGTCCGGGCGATGCTCCGGGCCCCGCGTTTTCAGCGCATGATCCCCGTGTGACCGAGGGAGTACTGGCCCGGTTGCGGCCACACACAGAGGCCGTGCGGTCCCTGTCCGACCGGGATCGCGGCGCGGAGGTGGCCGGTGCGGGTGTCGATCGCGTACACGACCGCGTTGTAACGGCCGCTCAGCCACAGGGTGCGGCCATCGGCGGAGACGCCGCCCATGTCCGGGCTGGCCGGGGCGGGCAGGTGCCAGGTCGCGATCACCCGACGGGACTTGAAGCTGACGACCGAGATCTCGCCCGCGGCGCGATCTGAGACGTACAGGTCGCGGGCGTTGCGGCTCGGGTAGAGGCCGTGGGCGCCCGCGCCGGTGCGCAGGAAGCCGGTCACGCGCAGGCGCCGGGGGTCGAGCTCCCACAGTCCGCCGTTGAGCTGGTCGGCGACGTACAGCGTGCGGCCGTCCGGGGACAGCTTGACGTCCTGCGGGCTGGCTGAGCCGTGGTTGAGCACGAGCGTGCGGATCACCCGCTGCGTGCGCAGGTCGACCTCGATCATCTGGCCGCTGAACTCGCAGCTGGCAAACGCATAGCGGCCGTCGGCGGAGAAGTCCATGTGGTCCACTCCACGGCAGGTCGGCACCGACAGCGAGTGGACCAGCCGCATGCTCCCCGGCAGGCGGAAGTCGAGACGCTGGAGGCGCTCGGCGACGACGATCGCGAACCGCCCATCGGGGGTGAAGTACAGGTTGTAGGGATCCTCGACGGGAATCGGTCGCCCCGGCCGACCGGTGCGCGGGTCGATCGGCGTAAGGCTGTTGCCGAGATCGTTGTCGACGTACAGAGTCTTGAGGTTCCAGGCGGGCGTCACGTGCTGCGGCAGGAGACCGGTGGAGAACTGGGAGACCACCTTGAGCGTGCGCTGGCTGATCACGTCGACCGTGGCGCTCATGCTGTTGGGCACATAGACCAGCGCCGGGTCGCGGCGCACAACCGGATTGAAGTTTCCCGCGGCGTCGGCGCGGTACACGTTGAGCGGCCCGCTGGCGCGATCGGCGTCCCGCGTGGGCGAGGGCAGCGTCGTGCCTGACCGCGCGCCCTTGCTTGAGGCCGCGTGCTTGCCCGAGCCGCATCCGGCCAGGGCCAGTGCCGTGATCAGCAATATGAGCGCTGCGCGCACGCGGCCGGACCCGGACAGCGCTCGCCCACCTTCAGACTGCAAGCGGCGTGCGGGCATCGGCCTCCAGGCTCGCCGCCGGGCGTCGCAGCCGATTAAGCGGCTGGTGAGAATGCGCTTAGACGCGACCGGGCCGGCATGCGGAGAACTACGACGCACGTCGCTCGACCTCGCGCAGGAAATCGACGACCGCCTGCAGCTGCGCCGGGCTCAGCGCGCGGCGCACCGGCATCTCGCTCGCGAACTGCAGCAGCTGCGTCCGGCTGGAGCGGAACCTCAGCAGGTCGCCGCCTTGGCGGCGCGGATCGTCGGTCGCGGAGAGCGAGTGGCAGGCGCCGCAGGCCTGACCGAACAGCGCGCGAGCCGACGGGCCGGGCGCGGCGCCGCAGCCGCCGAGCGCGACCGAGCCGGCGGCCAGTATCGAAGCGATCGCACCGCGCAGCGGCATCGTCGTCAGGCTACGCGGACCGGGGTCGCGAACTGACCCTGAGTAGGGTCTGCGCGGATGTTCACCGTCCATGCCCGCGGCCCCGGCTCCCACGCCCGCGCCGGCACGCTGCACCTGGCTCACGGCGACGTGGCGACGCCGGCGTTCGTGCCGCTGGCCACCCGCGGGGCGGTGAAGACGCTCGAGCCGCGCGACGTGGCCGCGCTGGGCTATCAGATGGTGCTCGGCAACACGTTTCACCTGATGCTGGCCCCCGGGCCCGAGCTGGTCGCCGAGTTCGGCGGGCTCAACGAGCTGATGCGCTGGCCGGCGCCGATCATCACCGACTCCGGCGGTTTCCAGGTGTTCTCGATGGGCTACGGTGGCGTCGCCGACGAGATCAAGGGGCGCCGGCGAGGCGGCGCACAGCTGACTGCGACCGACCGCGGTGGCGCTGAGCCGCACGGCTCGATCCTGGCGATCGGGGAGCAGGGGGTGCGGTTCCGCTCCTATCTGGACGGGGGCGAGCGCTTCATCGGCCCCGAGAGCTCGATGGCCGTGCAGGCGGCGCTGGGCTCCGACATCGCCCTGGTGTTCGACGAGTGCACGCCGTTTCACGTCTCGCGTGACTACATTGCGCGATCGATGCAGCGCACGCATCGCTGGCTGGGGCGCTGTCTGGACTGGCACGAGCGCGAGGGTCCGCCTGGGCAGGTCGTGTACGGGATCGTCCAGTGCGGCACCGAGCGCGACCTGCGCCTGGAGTCGGCGGCCACGGTGGCCGAGAGTCGCTGTCAGGGGATCGCGATCGGCGGCTCGCTGGGCCAGGACAAGGCCCAGATGTACGAGGTGGTGGACTGGACGACGGCGGAGCTGGAGCGCCGCGCGCCGCAGCGGCCGCGCCATCTGCTCGGGATCGGCGAGGTCGACGACCTGGTCGCCGGTGTCCAGGCTGGCATCGACACGTTTGACTGTGCGATGCCAACGCGCCTGGCCCGCCACGGCACGGCGCTGGTGCCCGACCCGGAGGCGCGCTGGCGCCTTGACCTGGTCAAGGCTCGCTGGAAGCACGCCCCGGAGCCGATCCTCGACGGCTGCCCGTGCCCGGCCTGCGCCCAGGGCTTCTCCCGCGCCTATCTGCACTATCTGCTGCGCGCCCACGAGCTGACCGTGATGCGGCTGATCACGCTGCACAATCTGAGTTTCATCGCCCGGCTGATGGCCGACCTGCGAGCGGCGATCGAGCACCAGCGCCTGCCCGAGGTGGCGGCGAAGCTGCTCGCGGGGGCGGCGCCGGGCGACGATGCGCTTACTTCGTGTATTTGTTGATCAGGTTGCGGACCTGATTGATCGCCGACTGAGCGTCGTGGGCGACGATCTTCTGGTAGTGGACGACCACGTTGGACGTGCTGTTGGAGAGCAGCACGGCGGCGATCACGATCAGCGCCAGCACGGCCAGCAGCGCGAGGAAGCCCATCAGCCGCCGGAACCCCCGCCCCGAACGCTGAGGCGGGCGCTCGGGCTGGGCTTGGCGCCGGGCGGCCGGAGCGGCGGCGCGCCGCTGGGCCTGGCGCGCGGGGCTCTCGCGCGCCGGCAC